>CALEMB010000145.1 GCA_937902805.1 uncultured Bacteroidales bacterium | reverse complement strand
CCGCCGCCATACATGGAAGCCGTGTTTTGTTCTATGGTGCAGTTTGCCAGAGTGACGTAGTTGTTCAGGTAGGCTCCGGCACCGCTTCCGGCGTTGCCGTTTGCGAGGGTAAAGCCGTCCCAGAGGGCGGCAGTGGCCGAGGTGAGTGTCTTGTCGAGCAATAGCACGCGGCGTTGATTTTGACCGTCGAGAATGGTGGTGTTTTTGGTGAAGTCGCGCTGCGAGAGGTCGAAGTCAGGAGCCTCGTCGCCATAAAAGCCGCCATAGACGCGGTTGCCCTCCGAGATATAGAATGCACCTTCGGAGTTGGCAACATCGCCGTAGTAGGTGCCTTTTTTCACCCACACTTGGATGCCGTTTCCTTTGGAGAAGGCTGTGGCCAACTCAAGTTTGTTGGTGGCATTCTCCCATGAGGAGCCGTCACCCTGACCATCGGTGGTGACGTAGATGATGCCATTGGCATCGGCTTGAATCTCAGCTGGATAGATATGAATCACAATGGCTTGGCTTGCGTTGTAGCCATTTACGTCGTAGGTGCTGTAGAAGGCATCACCGCTGCCGCTCCAGCCGAAGTTGAAATGCATGAGGTCATCGCTGTCGTAGCCGTCGCACACGAAGGCATGTCCGCTGTTGTCGTGGCTACCGGAATAATAGATGGGGTGGGAGCGGTCGAGCTCGGACTTCAGCATGTTAATCCATGCTTCTTCCTGGTAGCTGCCCTTGCTGATGTATTTGGCACCGCAGTAGCCGAAATAAGTGCGCAGTGCAGTCTCAACGTCGGGGGAATAGGCACCGCTACCGTTCGGAGAGTAGTTCATGTTGACGCTCACGCCACAATGATACAGCAATGTTGCTATGGGATCGTTATCGAACCAGAGTTCATTGGGCATCTGGCTCCATTGGTAGGTCGTGTTGCCGAAGTCAGCACTTTGTGTGCCGTATTCGCTGTGAACGTAACTGTGTGAGCCATAGCCATGTTCAGGATGATTCCAGTATTTCATCACTTGTCCCATGGCGGTAGCTACGCAACCCGCGTAGGCATGTCCGCAGGGACCGCCGCCCCACCAGCCACCACCTGTCGCGGGGCACATGGCGTTATAGAAGCAGTCTTGGTTCCACAGCGTTTCGACCAAAGGATCCACCGTTCTTGTATTTCTGGTGCCGAAAACACCCTGTGCAGCTTCATCCCATTGTTGCTGGATTTTTGCCTCGGGCGCGATGCCGTTGACAATGGCGAAGTCAATCATTTCGTTGTAACGTCCCATCCAAAAGCGGAAATTCTCGGGAGCATCCTCCATGTCGGGGAAGTTGCCTTGGTTGGACCATGCTAGCACAGGCGGCAGGACGGTATTGCCAGAGATGATGACAAAACCTTGTGTTCCAATGTTATATATGTAAATGCCGTTGGCTGAAACCAAGTTCAAATCCTGTCCTTTGAGGACTTGACGTGTGGCGGCAAAGGCTTTTGCGGTTTTGTAGGCAGTTTCTTCGCTGACCGTGACGGCGGTTTGCGAGAAAGCCTGTGAAATAGTGGCGAAAAGTAGCAGAAATACGAATGATAGCTTTTTCATAAGATGAATTTGTTAGTGCAACGCGGTTAAATTTTGCCGCAAAAATAGCATAATTTATAAATAAGGAGAAAAAAATGTGATTAAAGGCTAATATTGTGTGAATTGTAAGAGAAAAATTTGTACTTTTGCAGCCGCTTTTAAAAAGACCTATTTTTATGATAAACATAACCTTCCCTGACAACAGTGTCAGACAGTTTGAAGCCGGTGTCACGCCGTTGGATATCGCCAAGAGCCTGAGCGAGGGTCTGGCGCGTAACGTGCTGTCCGCCAAAGTGAATGGTAAGATGTGGGATGCCATGCGCCCCGTCAACGAGGATGCTACCATCCAACTCTTCACTTGGGACGACCCCGAAGGCAAGGCCACATTCTGGCACTCGTCAGCCCACCTTATGGCCGAAGCCATTGAAGCATTATATAAAGGTGTGAAGTTCGGCATTGGCCCTGCTGTGGATGCTGGTTTCTACTACGACATTGACACAGGCGACATCACTTTGACCGAAGCCGATCTCGTTGCCATCGAGAAGAAGATGCTTGAACTGGCCCGCGAGAAGCAGTCCTTTGAGCGTGTCGACGTGAGCAAGGATGAGGCTTTGAAGTATTTCACCGACAAAGGTGACGAATACAAGCAGGAGCTTATCAGCGAGCTGGAAGACGGTACCATCACCTATTATAAATGTGGTAACTTCACCGACCTCTGCCGCGGTCCCCATATCCCGAACACGAGCGTCATCAAAGCTGTGAAGCTGACCTCGCTGGCTGGTGCTTATTGGCGTGGCGACGAGAAGCGTAAGCAACTCACCCGCGTTTATGGAATCACCTTCCCGAAGCAGAAGGAACTGGAAGAGTACCTTGTGCTCCTCGAAGAAGCCAAGAAACGTGACCACCGTAAACTGGGCCGCGAGCTGGAACTCTTCATGTTCAGCGACACCGTGGGTAAGGGTTTGCCGATTTGGTTGCCCAAAGGCACCGAATTGCGTCTCCGCTTGCAAGAGTACTTGACCAAGATCCAGAAGGAATATGGTTATGAACAAGTTATCACGCCCCATATCGGTGGCAAGCAGCTGTATGTGACTTCGGGTCACTGGGATCACTACGGCGAAGACAGCTTCCGCCCGATCACCACGCCAGAAGAAGGCGAGGAGTACCTGCTGAAGCCCATGAACTGCCCTCACCACTGCATGATCTTCAAGTGGAAGCCGCGTTCCTATAAGGACCTGCCTTTCCGCTGCGCTGAGTTCGGCACTGTGTATCGTTATGAGCAGAGCGGCGAGTTGCACGGCTTGACCCGTGTGCGTTCGTTCACCCAAGACGATGCCCATATCTTCTGCCGTCCCGACCAGGTGAAGGAAGAGTTCATTCGCGTGATGGAAATCATCGAAATTATCTTCAAGGCTCTTGATTTCAAGAACTTTGAAGCACAGATATCACTCCGCGACCCCAACGACCATGAGAAGTATGTGGGTACGGACGAAAACTGGGCCAAGGCCGAGGCCGCCATTCAGGAGGCTTGCGCTGAGAAGGGGCTGCCCGCTCATGTGGAATATGGCGAGGCCGCTTTCTATGGTCCGAAGCTCGACTTCATGGTGAAGGATGCCCTTGGCCGTAAGTGGCAGTTGGGTACCATTCAGGTGGACTACAACCTGCCTGAGCGTTTTGACCTGACTTACATCGGTGCTGACAATGAGAAACACCGTCCAGTTATGGTGCACCGCGCCCCCTTCGGCTCCATGGAGCGTTTCGTAGCCGTGTTGCTTGAACACTGCGCTGGCGAGTTCCCGCTGTGGCTGGCTCCTGACCAGGTGATTATCCTCCCCGTGAGCGAAAAATACCTCGATTTTGCGAAAAATTTGCAATCGTATCTGAAAAAGTCCGATATTCGCGCCCTCATTGACGAGCGTAACGAGAAGATTGGTCGTAAGATCCGTGACGCTGAAATGAAGAAATATCCTTACATGCTCATCGTGGGCGAGAAGGAAGAGGCTGAAAACCAAGTGTCTGTGCGTAAGCATGGTCAAGTTGACTTGGGTACGATGCCGACCGCTGACTTCGCTGAGTTGATCAGAAAGCAGGTTGAGGAGGAACAGAACAAGAGATAAAAGTTAACTGAATATAAACTTAATATAGGAGACTAAAACAATAGCACAGATTCCACAAAAAGGAAGACCTGGTCAGAGGCCGAACAAAGACAAGGATGGATTCAACCACCGCATTAACGAAGAGGTGAAAGCCCCGATGGTGCGCTTGGTGGGCGAAGGTGTAGAACCTAACATCTATCCCTTGCGCGAAGCCTTGAGAATCGTAGAGGAATTGGGTGTCGACCTCGTCGAGATCCAGCCCGATGCCAACCCACCGGTCTGCAAGGCGATGGACTACAAGAAGTTCGTCTTCGACCAGAAGAAGCGCCTGAAGGAACAGAAAGCCAAGGCCACCAAAGTCGTTATCAAGGAAATCCGCCTCGGACCCCAAACCGACGACCACGACTTCGAGTTCAAGCTGAACCACGCCAAGAAATTCTTGCAGGAAGGCTCCAAGGTGAAGGTGGAGGTCTTTTTCAGAGGCCGTTCCATCGTTTACAAGGAACAAGGTGAGATTATGTTGCTGAAGTTCGCGCAAGAGTTGGAGGAATTCGGAAAGGTGGAGATGATGCCGAAGTTGGAAGGGAAGAGGATGCAGATGATGATAGCTCCTAAATCAACGAAGAAATAACCTCATTTTTAATACTTTAAAACTAATTGTAAAATGCCTAAAATGAAGACCAAGTCCGCTGCCAAGAAGCGTTTCCAAGTAACCGGCGGCGGCCATCTGAAGAGAAAGCACGCTTATCATGGCCACATCCTGACCAAGAAGAGCCAGAAGAGAAAACGTAATCTCGATCACAGCGCCCTCGTGGATCGCGCTGACGAGAAAGTCGTGAAACAAATGCTTCTCATGTAATTAATTAAATGTGTAATTTGTCTCAGCAGAAAAGTTCTCGAAAGGAGCGAGGCGCTGGACGAAAAAATCAAAAGAAATGACAAGATCAGTCAATGCAGTGGCTTCAAGAGCCAGAAGAAAGAAAATCCTGAAGAAGACCAAAGGTCAGTTCAGCACGAGAAAGAACGTGTGGACTGTGGCGAAGAACTCTTACGAAAAGGGTCAAACCTACGCTTATCGCGACAGAAGAAACAAGAAGCGCGAATTCCGCAGCCTGTGGATTGTCCGTATCAACGCCGCCGTGCGTGAGTACGACATGAACTACAGCCAATTCATCAACAAGCTGACGCAAGCCGGCATCGAGATCAACCGCAAGGTCCTCGCTGACCTCGCTTTGAACGATCCTCAAGCCTTCAAGGCCATCGTCGACCAAGTGAAGTAAATTCGCGTTATTGTTACGATAACAAGGAAAATCCTGCCCAAACGGGTGGGATTTTTTTGTGGTTTCATTCGGGAATTGCGGAAAATGTGTAATTTTGCAGCAATAAAAGCTGAATTGAAATGTGCGTTCTTGAGAAAACCCAAAGAAATATTACTGTCCGTCTGACCAACGCAAGATGGAAGCGTCTGATGGAATTGGAAACTGCCTATCGTATGGCAATGGCCGTGGCAAAGGCAAAAAGGGAGTGTGAATCCGCGCCAGCGATGAGCACTGCGGAAGCAATGGCTTTTATCGATACGCTATGATTTCCGAAATTCGGTTTTCTGATGAGTTTCAAAAGGCATTTAAGCGTTTAAAAAAGCGCTATCGATCCTTGCCTGATGATTTTAAGGAATTATTGCTTTCTCTTCAAATGAATCCGTTTCAAGGGGTTGAGCTCCATGACGGAATGAGAAAGGTGAGACTTGCCATTACTTCTAAAAGCAAAGGCAAACGTGGTGGGGGAAGGGTCATTATTCGACTGACAATAGAGAATACAAGTTTGTCATTTCTTTATATTTATGATAAAAGTGATATGCCAAGTGTCTCTGACCAATTCCTTGACCAGATTATTTTAGAGGTTGACAAAGGTTTAGAGATGAAAGAGAATCGAGGAGCAATTCAATGAACTTCAAACTAGTCTCCGATTTCAAGCCTACTGGCGACCAACCCGAAGCCATCAAGCAATTGGTGGATGGATTGGAACGGGGCGACCGTGCCCAAACCCTGCTTGGTGTGACAGGCTCCGGCAAGACTTTCACCATCGCCAACGTTCTGGCGCAATTGAATCGTCCTGCATTGGTGCTTAGCCATAACAAGACCCTCGCGGCACAACTTTATGGCGAGTTCAAGCAGTTCTTCCCCGAGAATGCGGTGGAGTATTTCGTTTCTTATTACGACTACTACCAGCCTGAGGCTTTCATCCCAGCCACCAACACCTATATTGAAAAAGACCTCGCCATTAATTCCGACATCGACAAGATGCGCTTGGCTACGACCTCGGCTTTGCTCTCGGGAAGAAGAGACATCATCGTGGTGTCCTCAGTGTCATGCCTTTACGGTATCGGTAACCCCGACGACTTTGGCAAGAATGTCATCTATCTTGAACAAGGCATGAAAACCAGCCGAGACGATGTGGCCAAGGCCCTCGTTGGGGCTTTGTACGTGCGCAACGAAATAGAGTTCACGCAAGGCAAGTTTAGGGTGAAAGGGGAAACGATGGATGTGTTTCCCGCCTACGCTGACTATGCCTACCGCATCGTGTTTTGGGACGACGAAATAGACAGCCTTGAAATGTTTAACCCTGTGACAGGCCGAAGGATGGAGAATCTGTCGGAACTGACCATCTTCCCCGCCAACATCTTCGTGACCTCGCAAAGCAAGCTGAATTCTGCCGTTGTTGAAATCCAAGACGACATGTTCAAGCAAGCTGAGTATTTCCGTGAGATAGGGAAGGGGCTGGAGGCAAAACGCCTCGAGGACCGTGTGAATTTCGATATTGAGATGATGAAGGAGTTGGGCTATTGCTCCGGCATTGAGAACTATTCGCGCTACTTCGACGGGCGCAGTCCAGGAACACGACCTTTCTGCCTCTTGGATTATTTCCCCGATGATTTCATCACCGTCATTGATGAGAGCCATGTCACTATTCCGCAAATCCGAGGTATGCACGGTGGCGACCGCTCCCGTAAACAGACGCTGGTGGAATATGGCTTCCGCCTGCCATCAGCATTGGACAACCGCCCCTTGCAGTTCGATGAATTTGAGGCCCTCACGGGACAGACCATTTATGTCAGTGCCACACCTGCCGATTTTGAGCTGCAACAAAGCGAAGGTGTTTATGTGGAGCAGGTGATACGTCCCACGGGTTTGCTTGACCCAGTTATTGAAGTGCGCCCCAGTCTCAATCAGGTGGACGACCTTATCGATGAAATCCATAAGGTGGTGGAGAAGAAACAACGTGTGCTCGTCACCACGCTGACAAAACGCATGGCCGAGGAGCTGAATACCTACCTCAATAATTTGAAAATCAAGACGCGCTACATACACTCCGACGTAGACACTATGGAACGCGTGGAGATATTACAAGGGCTCCGCATGGGCGATTTCGACGTGCTTGTAGGGGTGAACCTGTTGCGTGAAGGCCTCGATCTTCCAGAAGTGAGTCTTGTGGCTATCCTTGATGCCGACAAGGAAGGTTTCCTGCGTTCCGAGCGTTCCCTAACACAGACCGCAGGCCGTGCCGCCCGCAATGCCGAGAGCAAGGTCATCATGTATGCCGACACTATCACCGACTCAATGCGCAAGACCATCGACGAGACCGCCCGCCGCCGTGCCAAGCAGATGGCCTACAACGAAGCCCACGGCATTGTGCCTAAGACTATCGTTAAGGCTATCGACAACTCCTTGGGCACCCTCAAAGGCGATTACAATGCTTCACTGCCCTATAACCAACAAAGCATAGAGCCAACATTGGCAGCGGAGCAACGCTCCAAAACCATGTCGAAGGAACAGATGCAGAAAGCCTTGCAGCAAGCCAAGAAGAACATGGAGAAAGCCGTTAAGGAGATGGATTTCCTCAGCGCTGCGAAATACCGCGACGAGATGTTCCAGTGGCAAATTGAAATCGAGAAACTGAAATAATCATGTCTGCTGCCACCCGTACCATCTTGACCCAATACTGGGGCTATCCCAGCTTTCGCCCGTTGCAAGAGGACATCGTTGACTCGGTGATGGCGGGTAAGGATACCCTCGCCTTGCTGCCCACGGGTGGTGGCAAGAGCATCTGCTTCCAGGTGCCGGCAATGGCGATGGACGGCCTCTGTCTCGTCATTACGCCCCTCATCGCGTTGATGAAAGACCAAGTAGCACATCTTGTTGACAAAGGCATCCCCGCCGCAGCCATCTATTCGGGCATGCACCCCGACGCCATGGAGCTGGCATACAATCAAGCTGCATACGGTAGGCTGAAATTCCTTTATGTCTCGCCCGAACGCCTGCAAACCGACGCTTTCATCGAGGCACTGAAGAAAATGAAGGTCTGCCTGCTGGCTGTTGACGAGTCGCACTGCATCTCGCAATGGGGTTACGATTTCCGCCCGCCCTACCTCAAGATTGCGGATATCAGGCCTTACATTCCCAAGGTTCCCGTCTTGGCACTGACCGCCACAGCGACGGTGAAAGTCGTTGACGACATTCAGGTGCGGCTCGGTTTCAAAAAGAAAAATGTCTTCCAAAGCAGTTTCGAACGCAAAAACGTGACTTACAACGTCTGCTACGAAGCTGACAAATATGGTGTGCTGTTTAGGAAGTTGAACGCCATGACCGAAGGTAGCGCCATCGTGTATGTGCGCAACCGCAAACGTACCCAAGTCATCGCAGACTGGCTCAACTCAGTGGGTGTCTTCGCAACGTTCTATCATGCGGGACTCGATGCCAAGACGCGAGACCAACACCAAGACCTATGGATGACAGACAAGGTGAAGGTCATCGTCGCCACCAATGCCTTCGGCATGGGCATAGACAAGCCCGACGTGCGTCTCGTCATCCACATGGATCTGCCTGACAGCATCGAAGCCTACTTTCAAGAAGCAGGTCGCGTCGGCCGTGACCTAAAACCTTCCGAGGCCTACCTGCTTGTGTCGCCTGCCGACATACAGAAGCTAAAGGAGAACTTGGCGCAATCCTTCCCGGAACTGGAACGGATTAAGCTGATTTATAACGCTCTGGGAAATTATTTCAGCATTCCTGTTGGGGCAGGGGAGAACGTCTCTTATCCTTTTGTCATCAATGACTTTGCCAAACGCTACGACTTCAATGTGGTGGAAGTGTTTCATACTCTGAAGATTCTTGAAAAAGAGGGCTTCCTTTTGCTCTCCGACAGCTTCGATGAACCGTCTAAGGTAATGATAAAAGCCTCTCGCGACGACATTTACGGTTTCCAAGTCAACAATCCTCAGTTCAGTGACCTGATCAAGTTCATGCTCCGTAGCCTGCCTGGCGTGATGACCGACTTTGTGAAAATCAACGAGGAGGCGATGGCGTCGAAGGTTGGCACCACACCTGAAAAAATCATCGACCAACTGAAAAGGTTGGAATCCTACAACTTCCTTTCCTACGCACCACGCAACGACAAACCTCAAATACTCTTCCTCTCGGAGTTTGTCGACACCAGGCATTTCGGCCTCACCAAGGAAAACTACTACGACCGCAAGAAAGATGCTGAGGAGCGTGTGAAGGCTGTCATTGATTTCGTCAACAATGATGAGGAATGTCGTAGCGTCCAGCTGTTGCGTTATTTCAATGAAAAGACAAGGAAGACCTGTGGACATTGCGATGTCTGCATGAAACGAGCCAACAACCGCATGCCTTACGCCATGATAGAGGAGAAGGTACAAAGCCTGATAGGTGAGGCTGCCCTGTCGATGCAGGATGTGCTGGCGCGATGTACGGAATATGACGAGGAGCATGTACTGGATGCCGTACGTTTCCTCATCGACAATGGCGTGCTGCAGTTGGAGAAAGACGGCAGTGTGCGGAAAGGCAACAAAAAAAGCCGTCAGTGATGACGGCTTTTCGTTTGTTTCTGAAACAGTTTATTATTTCAGGATGTTAGCAGCGGCTTTGAACTTCACGAGTTTCTTAGCGGCGATCTTGATGGCTTTGCCCGTTCTGGGGTTACGGCCTTGTCTGGCGGGACGCTTGGTCACGGCCATGGTGCCAAAACCAACGAGAGCAATTTTACCGTCCTTCTTCAGTTCAGCTTTAGCAACATCCAAGAAAGCGTCAAGAGCTTTTCTTGTTTCAACTTTGGTCATACCGGCCTTTTCGGCAACGGCGGCGATTAATTCAACTTTATTCATAATTAGTAATTTAAAGAGTGGTTAAATTTTTACCCGACAAAAATAATGTATTTTTGACAAATGCAAGTGTTTTTTGGAAAAAATTCAATATTTTTCTCAAAAAAACTGAAAAAAACACAAAAAAGCCCTATTTATCTCATTCATTGGAGGTTCTCCAACCGCCATTCAGCATTGTGCCCCTCAAAAAATCGGCTATTGGCATGGCCTTTTTCCCGGCTTGTTGCACCATCGTCAGGTGGATGAATCCATCCTTCACCGCCACTTTAAGGTATTTTTTGTTGTCGGTGACGACGCTGCCGACCGCCATCTGGGTCTGACAGGGTTCCATCTCTGACGAGAAGACCTTCATGTCAATGGCCTCTCCATTGTCGGAGATCAGCCGTGTGTGGGCTGCCGGGTAAGGCGACAAGCCCCTGATGTGGTTGTAGATGCTTTGGCAGTCCTGACTCCAATCCACATTGCAGAACTCTTTTGTGATTTTCGGGGCGGGCTTCAAGGGTTGATTCTCAGTTAGTTCTTCCTGTGGCAGTGCGACGACTTCGCCGCTCTCAATCTTTTGGATGGTTTCCACAACGACGGTGTTGCCCAAAGCCATTAGCTCGTCATGCAGCTCACCCGCACTTTCGTCGAGACGGATGGCGACCTTCTCGCGCATGATGACAGCACCCTTGTCGATTTCCTCGTTGAGGAAGAAGGTGGTGAGGCCCGTCTCAGTCTCCCCGTTGATGATGGCGAAGTTGATGGGTGCTGCGCCACGGTATTGGGGCAGGAGGGAGGCATGGAGGTTGAAGGTGCCCAGTCTCGGCATCTGCCACACTACGGCGGGCAGCATCCTGAAGGCCACCACGATGAACAAGTCGGCATGATAAGAAGCCAGCCGCTCCAAAAACGCCTCGTCTTTCAGCTTTTCGGGTTGCAACAAAGGCAGGCCATGCGCCAAGGCGACATTCTTCACGTCGGAATATTGTATCTTCCTGCCACGTCCGGCAGGCTTGTCGGGCATGGTGACGACAACAGCCACTTCATAGCCAGCAGTAAGGATGGCTTCGAGTTGTGAGGCCGCAAATTCTGGGGTGCCGAAATAGGCGATTTTGATGCTTTTTTCCATATTGTCAAAAAAAATCCTGACCCCAAGGCCAGGATTAGGTTTGTGAATCACGAATGCCGATGATTACTTCATCTTTTGCTCGAGGTTGGCAATGTTCTTGCTGATCTCGAAAGCCTCGCTGCTCTGGGGGTAGTCCTTCTTCAAGGTCTTGTAAGCCTCCAAAGCCTTGGCGTTATTGCCCATGATTTCGTAGGTCATGCCCAACTTGACGAGGTACATAGGAGTGGTGAAGTCGTTCGGGCTCTTCTTCGTGGCCTTCTCGTAGTACGACACAGCGTTTTGGTTGTCACCGAGCTGCAGGTAGCAGTCACCAGTGAGACCCAATGCCATGGGAGCCAAGACCTTGTCTTCGTTGGTGTACTTCTTGAAATACTCGATGGCGTTGTTGTAGTCGCCTTCCTTCATGTAGCAAAGACCGGCATAGTAGGCGGCCAGCTTGCCCGACTTGGTGGAACCATACTTGCTGACAATGTCAATGAAACCAGGGTTCGTGTCATCGCCATTCAAAGCGGTGGCATAGTTCTCATTTTCCATGTAATATGAGGCGAAGTCGACGGCCTTAGTAGCCTGCTCCTCGAAGTTGATTTGCTGCGGGAAAATCTGGTTCATGGCTGCTTGGTTGCGCTTCTGTTGGTATTTGGTGATGCCAAAGATGCCAAAGGCGACAACTAACAACACGATGAGGATAATCCACAGGGTTTTCTGGTTGTTTTCAATCCAAAGTTCGGTTTTGCTTAAGGCTTCTTCTACGTTCTCAAGCCTTTCGTCAACTTGTTTAGTTTCTTGTTTTGCCATATCTTTTCAAAATTTGCGTGCAAAAGTACGCTTTTTCGGCTTACCCTCAACCTTTTTTTTCGATTTTTTTCTTTTTTCGTATTTTTGCACCCCCATTATAATTAAGAATACAGCCGATGAAGAAATCCATAGTGTACGGCGGGCGCGAAACCCAGGAAAGCGAAATGCGCGAAAACGCCGCCCGCGATGCGGCCATGCTGGAGTTCATGACGCAGTTCATCACCGACGAGCGTCGACAGCGTTTCGAGGAAGTGCTCGACTACCGCACACGCCACATCACCGTCGTCTTGGAGGACATCTTCCAACCCCACAATGCCAGCGCGGTGCTGCGCAGCTGCGACTTGCGTGGCATCCAAGACATCCATATCGTGGAGAACATCAACCATTATGACGTGAACCCCGACGTGGTGCTGGGCAGCACGAAATGGCTCAACTTGAAGTATTACGACAGCAAGGAATTCAACACGCCTGAAGCGTACCAGTACTTGCACGACATGGGCTATAAGATTGTGGCCACCTGTCCTCACCGCGACGATTTCACTCCCGACACCTTGCCCCTCGACCAACCCGTCGCCCTTGTTTTTGGCACTGAGAAACTTGGTCTCTCGGACTATGCTGTCGAAAACGCTGATATGCATGTCCGTATCCCAATGTATGGATTCACTGAGAGTTACAACATAAGTGTGTCAGCAGCTTTGTTGCTTTATTCGCTGACCAACCGCCTTCATGCCTCCACCGACATCGACTGGCACCTCACTGAAGCCGAACGCAATGCCCTGCGCCTCGTTTGGACACGCCGTTCCCTCAGCCGCATCAGACAGTACGAACGCAAATTCAAGGAGCTGCATCCCGAATTCTATACTGACGATGAGGCCCCAATTTGACATTATTTTTCACTTTTTTATCGCCGTTACGCCAAAAATGTGTAATTTTGCAGTATAAACCGTTTTGAAATGAAAAGACTTTTGATTCTCATACTCGCCTTGGCCATCGTTGTGCTGCCTTCATGCAAAAAGACGCGCTATTGCAAGTGCACGACCATTCAGAATGAAGAGGTCGTTGACTTGGGCGAAGATTACTTCAGCATTGAGGATGGCTCATCATGCTCCGACAAGTCCAAGGAAATCGTGGGCTGGGGCCAGGTCATCTGCTCTGAGGTCTCCGAACAGGAAGTGACAGGTGAGGAGCACCACTGGTGGAACGACATCTTCGGCGGCGGCAAGCGATGAAATGCAAATACCGGCCAGGATGGCGCGGGTTGGCGTGGCG
>CALEMB010000144.1 GCA_937902805.1 uncultured Bacteroidales bacterium | reverse complement strand
GCTGTGGTTTTCGCCTTCGGCATGCTCGTAGCGGCGCGGCTCGGGCTGGTCGTAGTAGTCGGCAGGATATTCGCCGGTCTCGATGTAGTTGATGGCGTCGTTGAGACCTTTGGCAACCTTCTCAAAGTCTTCCTTGTAGAGGAAAATCTTGTGTTTCTCATAGAAGAAGCGCTGCTGGTCTTCATCAAAACGGCGCTTGCTTTCGGTTATGGTGATGTACTTTTCGTCGTTCTTCGTTGACTTCACATCGAAAAAGTAAGTCCTCTTACCTGCTTTCACTGCCTTTGAGAACAACTCGTCCTTTTCTTTCATTTCATTTTCTTCCATCATGTCTTTCAATAATTTGATACTTGCTAATTGGTCTTTATTGTTTGAAAAGTGGGGCAAAAATAGGAAAAAATTGGATATTGCTCTATTTTATGTATTATTTTTGCACTCAAAATCCGTAACACCATATTTCGATAGACTCAATAACGATGGAACTGAATTTGAAACGCCCTGTCGCCTTTTTCGACTTGGAAACGACGGGCCTGAACACTTCCCACGACCGCATCGTGGAGATGAGCGTGCTGAAAATCAACGTGAACGGCGATGAGGAGCAACGTGTGTGGCTGCTGAATCCCGAGATGCCCATTTCCGCCGAATCCACTTCGGTGCATGGCTATACGAATGAGATGGTGGCCGACAAGCCTACTTTTCGAGAGAAGGCCAAGGAAATTGCCTTGTTCATCGGCAATGCGGATTTGGCGGGCTATAACATCCTGAAATTCGACCTGCCGATGCTGGTGGAGGAGTTTCTCCGTGTGGATTACGACTTCGACCTCAAAGACCGCGACTTCATCGATGTGATGAACATCTACATGAAGATGGAGCCTCGCAATTTGAAGAGTGCCTACCGTTATTTCTGTCACGCTGAGTTGGAGGGCGCGCATGGTGCTATGGCCGACACCAAAGCCACTTACGATGTGCTTCGCGCGATGTTGGATAAATATCAAGGCGTTGATTATGAAGATGGTAAAGGAAATAAATCACAAGGCCCGACCAACGACATGAAGCAACTTTCCGAGTTCTCGGCGCACCATAGGAATGCCGACCTTTCTGGGCAAATCATCTTTGACGAGGAAGGCAAAGAGATCTTCATGTTTGGCAAACACAAAGGCAAGAGGGTGGAAGATGTATTCCGCATCGAGCCGCCTTATTACGCATGGATTATGAACAACGACTTCCCGCGTTATACGAAGAAGGTGGTGACGGCCATCAAGTTGCGCATGGGCGGTAAACAAGTGAAGAAGTAAAGCCATGAAAATCATCTGTATAGGCCGCAACTATTTGGCGCATGTCAAGGAACTCGACAACGACTTGCCGACCAAGCCCATGTTTTTCATGAAGCCTGAGACGGCTTTGTTGCCTGCGGGCGAGGCCTTCCCTTATCCCGATTTCAGCCAAAAGGTGCATTACGAGACGGAACTGGTGCTGCGCATCTGCAAGTCGGGCAAAGCGATTGATGAGAAATCGGCTTCCGAGTATTATGATGCCATCACCGTAGGCATTGACTTCACCGCCCGTGACCTACAAAGTGAATGCAAGGCCAAAGGCCATCCTTGGGAAATCGCCAAAGCATTTGATTTTTCTGCTCCAATGGGCAATTTTAAGAAAATCAGTGCGTTGAAGCATCCTGAGGACATTGCATTTGGCATGAAACTCAATGGCGAATGGGTGCAGCAAGGCCATAGTCGTGATATGATTTTCAGTTTCGACAAGATTGTTTCCTACGTTTCACGTTTCGTTACCTTGAACGAAGGCGATTGCATCTTTACGGGAACGCCGCAGGGGGTGGGGGAGGTGCATGTCGGCGACAGGCTGGAACTTTTTTTGGAAGGGGATTTGAATTTTGAGTTTCCAGTGAATTGAAAATGATTATATTTGCGGCATAAAAACAAAAAGAAATGAGTACGCCTACTTTGTCGATGATTCAGATTATCGCTGATTATTTCAAGACCCAACCGGTTTTGAAGGCATGGCTTTTTGGTTCATTTGCCAGAGGGGAGGAGAAACCATGGAGTGATATGGATATTCTTGTGCAGTATGATCGTACACAGCCTATAGGTCTCCTGAAAATAGCAGGGATGCAACTTGATTTAGAAGATTTATTAGGTTTGGAAGTTGATCTTGTCGAAGAAGGTACCCTTCGTCCTTGGGCTGTTGAAAGTGTCAACAATGACAAACAACTGATTTATGAGAGAGCATAGCAGAGATAAAGGTAGATTGGAAGACATTAAGCAGTATGGCCATAATGTGGAGACCATTCTTGACGGAATTACTTTTGATGGTTTTGTCCAAGACATTCGTGTTTATTATTCTGTTATGAAGAATATTGAGGTCATTGGCGAAGCTGCAAATATGCTTACAAAGGATTTTAAAGAGCAACACCCAGAGTTACCATGGCGGCAGATTGTAAAGATGCGTAATGTGTTGGTTCATGGTTATGCACAAGTTTCGGATGTGGATTTGTGGGAGACCGCCACGAAAGACATTAAAGTGTTATTAGGCCAAGTCGAAAGCTATCTGTCTGATGTGGATTGGGATGAATGGAATAATGCAGAGACAATCTTACCCGAGATAGATAATACTTTGTATAATAATGCTGTACAAACTGCCCGAAAAATGAAGGCAAAAGGCTTTCAAATCTCTGACATTATCGAGATTACTGGGCTTACTGAGAAAGAAATTAACGAGTTGTAAAATAACTGTTTCAAAAGCTTTATGAAAAAACTATTCCTAATCATTCTATTAGCAGCAGGCTTGACCCTCTCCGCCCAACCTTTGTGGATGCGCGAAAACGTGATTTCGCCCAAGGGCGACAAGATTGCCTTTTGCTACAAAGGCGATGTGTATGTGGTGAACGCCCAAGGCGGTAAAGCCCAGCAGCTGACCACCAACAGTTCCTATGAAACTGCTCCTATTTGGTCGCCCGACGGCAAGCAAATCGCCTTCGCTACCGACCGCAACGGCAATTTCGATGTATATCTGGTTTCCGCTGAGGGCGGTGTGCCACAACGCATTACGACCAACTCTGCCTCTGAGTTGCCATTGGCATTCTCTCCCGATGGGAAAGAGATTTATTTCTCTGCCCAAATCCAGAAAGCTGCCGAGAATGTGCAGTTTGCATCGGGTTGGATTACTGAATTGTATAAGGTGAGCACCGAGGGTGGTCGCCCCGAGCAGGTTGTGGCTGTGCCGGTGTGCAGCATGTCGTTCGACAAGGACGGCAAGTCGTTCCTCTATTACGACCGCAAGGGCAGCGAGAACAGCTGGCGCAAGCACCACACTTCTTCTGTGGCCCGTGATGTGGTGTATTACAATGCCAAGAAAAAGACCCACACTATGCTGACCACCAATGTCGGTGAAGACCGCGACCCTCGCTATCTGCCCGGCTATAAGGATGTCGTGTTCCTGAGTGAGCGTAATAATGGCAGCTTCAATGTCTATAAGGCTCCCGCCAACGACCTCGAAAAGGTGGAGCAGGTGTCGCATTTCCAAACGCATCCTGTCCGTTTCCTTTCGGTCAGTAACGACGGCCTGTTGTGCTATGGCTACATGGGTGAGATTTATACGCAACGCATTGGTGGTGAGCCGCAAAAGGTTTGCATTGAGATTGTCAACGACCAAGAGCCGGAGCAGTTGGTGAAGCAGGATTTCAAAGGTGCGGGCAACTTCTCGTTGAGCAGCGACGGCAAGTTGATTGCCTTTGTTTCTCGTGGTGAGGTCTTTGTGACGGGTGTGGATGAATACGCCACCACCAAGCAAATCACCCACACGCCGCAGGCCGAACGCAGCCCGTCGTTCTCGAAGGACGGTCGTACGTTGGTCTATGCTTCCGAGCGCGACGGCTATTGGAACCTCTATCAAGCCACCATCGTGCGCAAGGAGGACTACAACTTCGCCTACGCCACTTTGATTGACGAGAAACCGCTGTTCCCGAACGACGGCATCGAGCGCAGCAATCCCGACTATTCGCCCGATGGCAAGGAGATTGCTTTTATTGAAAATCGTAATATTCTGAAAGTCTACAATATAGCTTCAAAAGAAGTGCGCCAGATTACCGATGGTGCCCAGCATTACGGCAGCATAGGCTACGAATGGTCGCCCGACGGCAAATGGTTCGCCGTGACGTTGATTACCCACATGCGCGATCCTTATTCCGATGTCGGGATAGTTTCAGCCAATGGTGACAAGAAGATTTACAACATCACCGAGAGTGCCTACTTCGACGACGATCCGCAGTGGGTGTTGGATGGTAATGCGATTATTTATAATTCAGACAGATACGGTATGCGTTCCCATGCGTCTTGGGGCAGCCAAAGGGATGCGTTTATCGCTTTCCTGAACCAAGAAGCCTATGACAAATTCCGTCTCAGCAAGGAAGAATACGCCTTGTTGAAAGAGACTGAGAAAGGCAAAAAGGACGATAAGAAAGACGAACCTAAGAAAGAGGAAAAGAATGACAAGAAGGGCAAGAAAGACGACAAAAAGGACGGCCCTTCGACAGGCTCAGGGGCCTCAAAAGATGAGAAACCTGCAGAGACCAAGGCGATTGAAGTCGATTTGGAACACCTGCAGGACCGCGTCATCCGCCTGACGCCCATGTCGTCGAATTTGAGCGGTATGGCACTGTCAAAGGACGGCGAGAAGCTCTATTTCATGACTTCGTTTGAAAAAGGTTACGACCTTTGGGAACTCGATGTGCGTGAGAAATCGATGAAGATATTGAAGAAGATGGGACAAGGTGGCGCTCACCTCGCAGTGAATGGCGACAACATTTTCCTGTTGTCGGGCGGCAACCTGCAAAAGGTGGACAAGGGCGGCAAGTCGACCCCGATTAAGTTTGACGCCACCATGGAACTCGACCTCGCCGCTGAACGCGAATATATGTTCAATCATGTCTTCCTGCAAACCGAGAAGCGCTTCTTCATGAAAGACCACCACGGCGTTGATCTTGAAATGATGAAAAAAGCCTACCAGCCTTTCTTGGCACATATCAACAATAACTATGACTTCTCGATTATGCTGAGCGAGATTTTGGGCGAGTTGAATGTGTCGCACACGGGTTCAGGCTATCGTCCCTCTAGTAAAGGCGATGCTACGGCTGAATTTGGCGTGCTCCTTGACCTCGACTACAAGGGTGACGGCCTGAAGATTGCTGAGGTGGTGGAAGGCGGTCCCTTCGACAAGAAGAGCTCGCAAGTGAAAGCGGGTGCCGTAATTCAAAAGATTGATGGCGTGGAGATTACGAAAGACATGGATTATTATCCCCTGCTGAATAACAAGAGCGGAAAGACCGTCCTCGTGACCATCTCCGACGGTGGCAAGACTTGGGACGAGACCGTGAAGCCTATCAGCCACGGAGCGATGAATGAACTGCTTTACAACCGTTGGGTGAAACATAATGAAGAGACGGTGACGAAACTTTCCAAAGGCCGTTTGGGTTATGTCCACATCCGTAGCATGGGTGATGCCAGCTACCGCGATGTGTACTCCCAAATCCTCGGCAAATACAACCTCTGTGACGGTATCGTCATCGACACGCGCTTCAACGGCGGCGGTCGTCTCCATGAGGATATCGAAATCCTGTTCAGTGGTGAGAAATACCTGGAACAAGTCATCAACGATAGCGTGGCTTGTGTGATGCCTTCGAGACGCTACAACAAGCCTTCCATCATGATTGTCGGCGAGGCCAACTACAGCAACGCGCACGGTACACCCTGGGTCTACAAATACAAGAAAATGGGCAGCATCGTCGGTATGCCTGTGCCTGGAACTATGTCGAGTGTGACGTGGGAGACGCTGCAAGACCCGTCATTGTATTTCGGCCTGCCTGTGGTAGGTTACCGTACCGAGCAAGGCAACTGGCTGGAAAACACCCAGCTGGAACCTGATTTCAAGGTGCGCAACACCCCCGAAAAAATGGCCAAAGGCGAGGATGAACAACTTGAAGCCGCCGTACAAGAACTGCTGAAAGAGGTGAAGGATTTCCATTACTGGGGAAAGTAAGAAATGCGTTGAAAGCTTCAGAAAGCATGTCATCCCTGCGGAGGGAGGTGTGGAGGCATGGGATCTATGCTTTCTGAGGTTTAGTATTAGGTTTTTACCTTTTGAACCGCCTCCTGTAGATTCCTGCATTCGCACTTGCCCCTGCTGGAATGACATAGGAGGCAGGCTCCATAACAATTTTTGCACGGTTTTTACGTTTCACCAAAAAACAATCGCAGATGCGTTCAAGGATTTTGGCGATAGTGTTGGTTATGTTGTGCGCCACCGTTTCGGCCCATACCGTGGTCGAAGGGGACGGCCATTATAAGGTGAAGCATTCATGGAAATGCAATGGGCGTGAGTGTTCCATTACCTTGAATGTCAGCACGGATTTATACGATTATTACCGAAACGACCGCGAACATCTGGCCTACAAGTACAGGTTCAACGAGGACGAAACGGAGCCGAATTATTATGGTTTCATGTTGTCGGAACACGACCGTCCCGTGATACGTTCCCTGGCTCGTGAGTTCTATGGACAAGCCGCTTCCGAGGAGGAAAGCATCCTCTTTGCACTTACCTTTGTCCAGTCATTGCCATACGCATACGATAGCGATAGTAAGGGCAAGAATGAATATATGCGTTATCCTGTCGAGACGCTTGTGGATGGCTGCGGCGACTGCGAGGACAAGGTGGCCTTGCTGGTGGCGCTGCTGTATGAGATGGATGTGGATTTCGTCCTGTTGGTGCTGCCCGAACACATGGCGGTTGGCGTGCATTGCGACGACATAGACCTACCACGTTATCTGTTGTACCAAGGCAAGAAATACTATTTTCTGGAGACCACTATGCTGAATTGGGGCATAGGTGACATCCCCGAAAATTACCGCTCAGCTAAAATTGAGGTAGTGCCCGTGGATGCCACACCGAGTATGCTGGTCAAGGGAGTGAAGTTTGAATCGCAGGAGGCCTTGGTGTACGAGAAGGCGGATTGTGAACTGGAACTTGACTTGCACAATTTAGGCCCAGGCAAGGTCACCGAGCTGGGTGTGGTGGTGCGTATCATCGAAAAAGGGAAGAGAAACCGCCTGCTCGTCGAGGAGTATTATTCTCTCGATGATTTACAAGAAGGCGAGCAGCGCACAGAACTTCTTTTCTTCAAGAGCCGCATCAAGGAAAACTGCCTGATTCAGGTGGAGTTGTCGAGTTGGGAGATCAACACCCAGTATTATGAAGTGGAGTTGGACTACAGCCGAATCCGACGATAGCGCTTATTCCACCACGATTTCATCCATAAAAATCCAAGAGTCATATCCGGCTCCGGGTAGGCCTTCTGGCAATTTGCCGGGGTTTTTCACCACGATGCGCAAGAGTCGCGTCGATGTGGGTATCTCAAACTTTTCACGGAAGACGAAATTGCCCTCATGGGTCACCGCAGTGGTGACGGGGAAGGTGCCGCGCAATGTATAGTCTTTGCCGTTGTTAGAGCCGTAGACTTCGATAGTGTCGGGGCGCAAAATCCAGTCGTGCGCGTTGGCCAAGAAACCGATTTCCACGGTGTTGACTTTGCTCCACTTGCCGAGGTCGATTTCAATGTCGGCATCAAGACCATAGAAACCTTGCCAGCGGCCGTCCTTGTAGTCGTCGCTGCCGAGGGTGCCGTCAACGAGGGCGTTGTCGCCGCCACCGGAGTATTCGGGGCGGTAGTTGCCCGCCGGGCTGTTCAGTTGCTTCAGCCGCCCCATGGCCTTATGGAAGCAGAAATAACGATCGGCGGTCACAGCTTCGCCTAATTTGTTGAAACATGCCGCCTTGATGATGCAGGGACGCTCCAAAACAATAGGACTTTCATAAACAAGGTCGCTTGGTGTCATTTCTTTGCCATCGGTGGTAAAGTGGATTTCCTTATCGGCGAAGATGGTCTTTAGTGCAATGGCAGTATTGCCGTTATCATCGGTCGTCGTCTCGATAAAGGGAAGAAATTCAAGTTGCTGCAATTCGCGTGCAATGTCATCGTATTTTTTCATGTTGACATCCAGCCAATAGGGGCGGCTTTCGATGTTCCACACCTTGACGTACTCGTTTTTCAGATTGTGTAGCGAAACTATCAGATTGTGAATCATCTTCTTGCTTTCGGAAATATTGGCTTCGGTGGGTTCATTGTAGGTTTGGTAAAGCTGGCAACGAGTGATGTTCTTTTCGGCACACCATTTCATCCGATGTACGGCATAGTGGGCGTTATCGAGAATGTCGGAATGCGTTTTTACCGTTTTCTTGTCGTTCTCCAAGGTCTTGCCCAATGCTATCAAAGCTTCAATCACGTTGTGGTTCAAGGCTGCGACAGAATCGCCGACGAGGGCGGGGTAGAAAGGTGCCATCGGTTCGGTCATTGCGCTGAACTTGCCAATGCCGTCCAATTTTGTCCATTCGGAGACTTCGTCAAGATGCTTGATGATTTCAATAGAGGTGCTTCCGAAGAAGTGGTTGGTGAAGTTGGCTTCAGTGTGGCGATCGTGGTCAGATGTGGCGTTCCAACTCATTTCGGCACCCAAAGCCAAACCATATAAAGCACAATTGGTCAGCGATTCGCCAAAGTCATCCCAGCAAGTGTTAATGACACCGAGGGCACCGTTTTTGTATCCATCGCGGCAGAGGTTGGTGATGTTGGCTTTGAACTCATAATGTTTCGGCCACACTCGTTCCGAAAGGCTCACGCCAGGCGCGACGAAAAAACTCCGCCCCGATTCTTTGTAAGGTTTCAGGAAGTCGTCGAAATCGTTTTTGTCCACGTAGCTCCATGCGATAAGGAAAATGTCGTCGTCCAGATTGTCAAGGATTTCGGGATGCTGGTCGGCAATGTCGCCCCACATCATCACGCGCTTGCGGTAGGGGCGCAGCATCCGATTGACGCGGTTGACGTGTTGGTAATAGACCGTCTTCTGCCCAAGGGAATCGACGTATGCTTTGGCCTTTCCTTGACCGAGGCTTTCCGTTTCGTCACAGTTGATGTTGAAATAGGGCGACTTATAGGCTCTTGCCACTTCGCGGAGGTGGTCTTCGAGGAATTGGTAGGTCTCATTCGTGGCGGGGTTGAGGTTCCATTTCGTGTCGGCGAGGTCGCTGTAGAAGGGGTTGCACAGAATTTCCTCAAAGTGCCCAAAACACTGCTGGTTGCCGATGATTTGGATATGATAGGGTCTGCAAAAGTCCTCCAACTCCTTGATTTCCTCAGCAGTAAAAGTATCAGTGGGGGCGATGTCGGGATGACATTTCGTCTTGAAGGTGTGTTCGGTGTAGAGCGAGAACGCATTGAGCTTGCATTCGGCCATCTGTGGGATGAGGCGTTTCAGATAGTCCATGCTGACGATAGGCCCGCGGCTGATGTCGTCCTGCCAGGCTCGAATCTTGAAGTTGGGCCAATCGGTGATAGTCATGCAGGGCAGTTGGATGCTGCTGCCGTTACTGGACAAGAAGGCATAACGGTAGAGTTGTTTCAAGCTTTGCATGCCGTAGAAAAGCCCTGTGTTGGTGGTGGCCTCCAGGCGGATATGGTTTCTGCTTACGGTCAGTTTGTAGGCTTGGTCCTCGTTTTCACTCACGCCGAGGTGGTCGGTCTTGACGAGTTCGATGTAATGCTTGCCTTTGATGGCACTGCGAGAGAATAGCACCATCTTGCCGGTGATTTGGTCCAAGTCGCTGCGCCACATCGAGACGATTTTGCTGATTTCGGCGTCGGTGGCATCGTAGCTCAAGACGACATCTTCGTCCCAAATGAATTGCCCGTTAGAAGTCTCGACTTGCTGCGGGGTAGGAAGGATATGAACGTTTTGCGCGATGGCGCTTATGCTAAAAAAGCAAAGGATAATGATAAGGAGTTTGACTTTCATAATTCTACAACAATTCTATCCGATATTTATTGTAAAATTACAACAAAATCCGATTACGATAGGGTTTCTATCCGAAATTTACTGCAAAATTGCAATAAATTTCGATTCGGACAAATAAAGGGGTGCTTATTTGGCCGAATCATGGTAAAATAATCGTATTCGGCTAGTTTGAGTGGATGATTATGGTATGGGATTGAAGATTATATGCCTATTTCTTGCAAGCGTTTCTCAATATGCGCAAAGATTTTAAGTCGCTTGCAATAGGGTTGGGGAGACTACACAAGTGGCAAACTCACAAATAAAACCTGATTCCCGCTTTAATGTTGAATCGCTGCAAGCCTTCCTTAGAGTTGCCCAAGTCGATGACCTCCTTGTTAATGCCGTCGTCGTAAGTCATCTTCGACAAGGCCCCGATGTAATACGAGGCCTCCGCACCAATGGCGATATGCTGCGTAATCCTATAATCATAACCTAATCCAAGGCCTAGGCCGAAGGTGTGTCCCGCTAATGTGTATTTGTTGCCAAACTCTTCTGCGCTGTCCTTGTAGCCCAAGTATCCGGCAAGAGCTTCAAAATTCAACATGTGCTTGCCGTTTCTGGTAGAAGCCGTCAAAGCACCGAACGACACGCCTATGAAAGTGATGGAATGGATGTTGCTTACCGGCCCTTCATAATAGTTGCCTTCATCATCGTAGGTATAGAAATAGCCTGCGTTGCTGCTTGAAAACTGGTCATAATGCAAGCCAAAAGTAATTCCGTTTGTGATATTGAACCGAATGCTGGCACCAAAGTCTGGTCCTCGCGACAGCTTTTTCAGATAGTCCTTGTAATCGCCCGAAATGTCGTTGGAGAATTTTGCCGTTCTAAAGGCATACCCGCCGTTCAACGCGATTTGCACATGATACTCTTTCTTGTTGCGCTCGGCTTTCCGGTTGGCCAGCTCCATGGGGTCATCTATATAATAGTGAGGGACATCCGTCAGAGGCAGACTGGTGAGCCTTCTGATGCCGTTGCGTTCATAGAGGAAAGTGATGGATTTGTCGGTTTTGTCGGTAATAAGACAAGGAATCGTGTCACCTTCTTTCATGACGACATAATCGTGGAAGTTTTCTTTTGCCACTTCCGACAGGGCGATGGGTTCAATATCGTCGCTGATGTTCAGCATATACGCCGTAATCTGGTGGCAGTTGCTGCCGTTTTGTCCTGGATAGCTATGCTGTACAATCTCGATACCGTTGCCGCCAGCGGCCCGCACCTCTTGTTTGGCGGTTTCAAGAACGGTCTCCCAGTCGCAATGGGTGGTAAAGCCTCCGTCCAACACGGACACGTTTCCGATGACCTCCGCGTTTTCGGGGACGACATCGCCAATGCCGTACACCGCCACTTCTGTCTCGTTGCTGACGGGATGCATTTCCTTGATGATGTGCTTGTGCACTTTCGGCGAGCAGGAGCACAAGTATACTGCTGCCAGCGTCATTGCGAATAATGCTAATCTTTTCATTGTTGTAATTGTTAGTTATTGTGATGATCTGTTTGTGTTCGTTGATTGCTGCAAAGGTATATAATAAAATTCTATGTTTTTGACCAGTAAAATGGCTTGTCCCTATGATTTTTTTCAATTCATTATTGGTTGTCAATTCATTAAGCAAAACCTGCATCCGATTTTGTCCCTATTGTTTTCCGAAATATGACTCATTTTTGCTCATGGTTTGATGCTTTTTTGGCCTTTTTTTCTTGTCCACAAGCAATAAGAAAGGCGCTCGCCATTCCTTTGCTTATTACGATTGAAGGCGTCTGGAAAAGCCCTGGGGATAATAAGCACGAAAAAGTTCACGCCTTAAAACGCGAACTTTCCGCTTGCTTATTCTCTCCCTCAATTAGTTTTCCAGACTTTTCAATCGGAGAACAAGAGCGTAAAGCCCTAAATTATACTTTGTTATTTATCTGTCAGTCAATTGTCTTTTGTTTGTTCTTGAATTATTTGTTTCGCCCATTCGGGCAGTTCGTTCACATATCTTTTCGCAATGAGGCCGTCGGAAAGACGGATGAGCAGTTGCTGCTCGGCATCATCAATGGAGTTGTCATATAAATAGGTACGGTCAACCTTGGTTGCAATGTACTTGCAGTTGAGAATGGATTTTTGGTAACGCGAGATAACCTTGGTAATCGGCACATCATGCCCGCCTTTCATCACGCGTTGTGCAATTCTTGAGGCATTGATGGCAGGTGATTTTGTGCAGACGAAAAACAACCTAATGAAGAAACCTGCCTTTTTTGCCCTTTCAATGTAATCGATTTTGTCTTTGGCAGACAAAACGGTTTCAAAGATTAGGCTTTTTCGTTCGGCCAGGCACTTTTCTCGCCATTCTTCGCAATAAACCACTGCTTTTTTGATAGCCTCCGCTGAGTTCCAGTCACCGAATTTTTCTTGTGCAACAATGTCTGGATTGATGTAAACTGAATCCTCCATCCATTCATGTTGAAGGATTTTGCTGGTTACAGAAGTTTTTCCACTTCCGTTGGGACCAGCAATCACAATTAAAACCGGTTTTTTAGCCTCCGTGCTCATTAGTTGTTGCCGTATTGCTGTTGATACATCAGGCTGATCTCATTGAAAAACTCCTCTAAAGCCTCTTCGTTGCTTTGTTTTGCTTCTTCCGCCACTTCTCGCATAATATATGCCAGCATCTCGTCGGTGGGCTCTTCCATCGAAGTCAATCGGTATGCGTTGATTTCCTTTTCTGACATGACTTGCAATTTGTTATCCACGGCAAAAGTACGTATTTTTTTGTAAACGGCAAATAGAATTTTGCTCGTAAAAAGTTCGCTTGTACCAAACTCCTAGTTTGCTTGTACCGAACTCCCAGTTTGGCGGCACCGAACTCCCAGTTCGCTTGTGGCAAACTTCCGGCTCTCTAAGATGTCCGATTTTGGGGTGGTCTTCGCTTGAACTTATTCAGTTATTCAGTTA
This sequence comes from uncultured Bacteroidales bacterium, assembly GCA_937902805.1. Classification (GTDB taxonomy): domain Bacteria; phylum Bacteroidota; class Bacteroidia; order Bacteroidales; family F082; genus Limimorpha. The sequence continues at coordinate 58 of CALEMB010000144.1, read as the reverse complement.
TAACTTTAGACATTTGTGTTTTTCGAAACTTGACAAAGAGAAAACTTATTATTATATT
>CALEMB010000143.1 GCA_937902805.1 uncultured Bacteroidales bacterium | reverse complement strand
CCGAGTCATCGCGATTTTTGCGGCTGCAAAAGTACTACTTTTTTCCTTATCACAGCTTTTTAAGGTCACTTTTTTTTTATTCGTCAAGCCAACCCTTGCCTTGACGTACTATAACAATCTCATTGTCAGTGCAATCCACAACAGTGCTTTCTTCGTTTTCACCTGCGCCACCGTCGATGACGATGTCCACCAAGTCCTTGTAACGGTCATGGATTTCCTCTGGGTCGGTGAGGTAGGGGTTGATGTCGTCCTCCTCGTCGGCCAACGAAGTGGTCATGATGGGCGAGCCGAACTCCCTGACGATGTTGGTGATGATGGGTTGGTCGGGGATACGGATGCCGATGGTCTTTTTCTTGCTCTGGAAGATGCGCGGGATGTTGTTGTTGGCCTCCAAAATGAAGGTGAACGGCCCGGGCAGGTTGCGCTTCATCATCTTGAAGACATCATTGTTGATGGGCTTGGTGAACTCGCTCAACATGCTGAGGTCGTGGAAGATGAACGAGAAGTTGGCCTTCTCCTTCTTGATGCCCTTGATTTGGCAGATGCGCTCGAAAGTGCGCGGGCTGTTGATGCAGCCTCCCAAGCCGTACAAGGTGTCGGTGGGGAAGATGATGGTGCCGCCGTCAGCCAGGCATTCCAGTATCATTTTGACGTATCGCGGGTTGGGATTTGTTGGATAGAGTTTGAGTATCATAAGTTTGCGAATAATTTCGGCAAAAATATAAAATTGTTGTGCGTGGTAAACCAAAAAACGATATTTTTGCATTCCATCTACGGGACATGTTCCGCAGATGTTTTTGTTTTTATACCTTAAAATAAAATTATTATGGGAGGCTTCTTTGGCACTGTACTCAAGAATTCATGCGCACCAGACTTGTTTTATGGCATTGATTATCATTCACATCTCGGCACCAAGCGCGCGGGCATGGTGACTTATGATGGCAACGTGTTCCACCGCTCCATTCACGACATTGAGAACACCTACTTCAGGACGAAGTTCAGCGATGAAATGAGGGAGAATAAATTTACCGGCAACCTCGGCATCGGCGTCATCAGCGACACCGACGCACAGCCCATCATCGTCAACTCGCACCTCGGCAAATTTGCCATCGTCACGGTGGCCAAGATCAACAATATCGACGAACTCGTCGAAGGCTGCCTTGAGAACAAGCAACATTTTGCCGAGCTGAGCATGGGCTTCACCAACCCCACTGAGCTGGTGGCCCTCCTCATCACTCAAGGCGAGGACTTTGTCGACGGCATTCGCAATGTATATAATAAGGTGAAAGGCTCCTGCTCAATGCTCATCCTTACCGAGGATGGTGTCATTGCGGCACGCGACTTCTACGGCCGTACACCTATCGTGGTCGGTAAGAACGACGGCGGCTATGTGCTGGCCTCCGAGAGCCACAGCTACATCAACCTCGACTATACGTCCTGCTACAGCCTGGGACCTGGCGAGATTGTCAAGGTAACGAACGACGGTGTACGACAGATGCTAGTGCAGAGTCCTAAGAAGCAGATTTGCAGCTTCCTGTGGATTTACTACGGCTATCCGGTGGCAGACTACGAAGGTATCAACGTGGAAGAAGCCCGCTACAACGAAGGCCGCGAGATGGGCAAGCACGACTATATCGACCTCGACTATGTCTCTGCCATCCCCGACTCGGGTATCGGTATGGCCTTAGGCTATTCCAATATCCGCAAGATCCCGTATATGCGCGGTGTGGTGAAGTACACGCCCACTTGGTCGCGTAGCTTCATGCCCGTTAACCAGAGCCAGCGTGAACATGTGGCCAAGATGAAGCTCATCCCCAACCGCCAGATGCTGGAAGGCAAGAAGGTGGCGTTTTGCGACGACAGCATCGTGCGAGGCACCCAACTGCGCGACAACGTGAAGATGCTCTACGACTACGGCGCCAAGGAGGTGCACGTGCGCATCAGCTGCCCGCCTTTGATGTACGGCTGCCCCTTCCTTAACTTCTCGGCTTCCAAGACCGTCATGGAACTTATCACGCGTCGCTGCGTGAAGGAGATGGAAGGCGACGACAACAAGAACATTGAGAAGTACTGCGACCCGAATACGTCCGAATACGCCAACCTCGTCGAGATGTTGCGCAAACATGTCGGTGTGGACTCGTTGAAGTTCAATACCTTGGATAGTGTGGTGCGTGCCATCGGCCTGCCCAAGTGCGACCTTTGCACCCATTGCTTCGACGGTTCGAGCTACGGTCACGAATAAATATTTTCGGATTTTCGCTTGCCAATCCAAGAAAAGTCCGTACTTTTGCATCGGGTAAGTCTTATACGACCAGCTCCCTCTGAAATCCCCCAGGACAGGAATGTAGCAAGGGTAGGAGGTTGTAGCGGTGCGATATGAGTAGCTTACCCTTCTTTTTTATATCTTTGCAAAAAATCTCACTCAATGAAAAAGGTTCACTTTATTGCTATAGGAGGTAGTGCTATGCACAACCTCGCCATTGCCTTGCACCGCAAGGGTTATGAAGTCACGGGTTCGGATGACGAGATTTTCGAGCCTTCCAAGTCGCGCCTCGCCAAAGAGGGCATTCTGCCACCGCAGTGGGGCTGGTATCCCGAGAAGCTGGACAGTAGCTACGACGCTGTCATCCTCGGTATGCACGCCCGCATCGACAATCCCGAGTTGGTGCGCGCCCAGGAACTCGGTTTGAAGGTGTATTCCTATCCCGAATATCTCTATGAGCAGAGCAAGGACAAGACCCGCATCGTCATCGGCGGCAGCCACGGTAAGACGACCATCACCTCGATGATTTTGCATGTGCTGCAAAAGGTCGGCATTGAGACCGATTTCATGGTAGGAGCCCAGTTGGCTGGCTTTGATGTGATGGTGCGTCTCAGCGAGACCGCGAAATACATGGTGATGGAAGGCGACGAATACCTCACATCGCCCATCGACCGTGTGCCGAAGTTCCACCACTATCATCCCCATATCGCTGTCATCAGCGGCATCGGCTGGGACCATGTCAACGTGTTCCCGACCTTTGACAATTATTTGGAACAGTTCCGCATTTTCGTACGTACCATTGAGCCTGGCGGCTGCCTGATTTACGACCAGACCGACGTGGAAGCCGAGAAGATTGCCCAAGGTGCACAATGCCAAACCTTCGGCTATGGCGTGCATCCCTTTGAGAGCGATGGCTTGAAGACCATCTTGCTTATGGCCGACGGCAGCAGGAGGGAAGTGGGCGTTTTCGGCAGCCATAACATGAAGAACATCAACGCGGCAAGGTTGGTGTGCAAGCAACTGGGTGTCACCGACGAACAGTTCTATGAGGCCATCGCCACCTTCAAGGGTGCCGCAAGGCGTTTGGAATTGTTGTTCGACAATGACGACAACTTTATCTTCCGCGACTTTGCCCATGCTCCGTCAAAGGTCAAAGCCAGTGTGAAGGCCTTGCGTGAGCAGTTCCCCGAGAAGCATCTGATTGCTGTCTTTGAATTGCACACCTACAGCAGCCTCAGCGAGGTTTTCATCGACCATTATCGTGATGCCTTGAAGTTGGCGGACAAGGCCATCGTGTTTTACGACCCGCATGCCGTGGCCATCAAAAACCTGGAGCTGATGCCCGACGAACGCATTGTCAATGGCTTTAATCGCACTGATTTACAAGTAGTTCACAACAAGGCCGAGCTTGTGGAACTGTTACAAAAAGGCCAACGACACAATGTCATTGGCGCTTTTATGAGTTCGGGTGACTTCAACGGCCTCACGACCGATGATTTGAAGGCCCTGTACGCTTAAAATCCCTGAGCCCGTCGAAAAGTCTCTCAACTCTAAACTTATTTATCCAGGCTCATCAAGAATTCTTCGTTGTTGATGGTCTTGGCCACACGATCCTTGAGGAACTCCATGGCCTCGAGCGGTGTCATGTCGGCGAAATGGTTGCGCAAGGCCCACACGCGACGGAGTGTAAGGTCGTCGACCAGCAGGTCGTCGCGGCGCGTGCCCGATGCCACGATGTCGATGGCGGGGAAGATGCGCTTGTTCGACAAGCGACGGTCAAGTTGCAGCTCCATGTTGCCAGTGCCCTTGAATTCCTCGAAGATGACTTCATCCATCTTGGAGCCGGTGTCGATGAGGGCGGTGGCCAGAATGGTCAGCGAGCCGCCGTTTTCAATCTTACGGGCAGCGCCGAAGAAGCGTTTTGGGTTCTGCAAGGCGTTGGCTTCCACACCGCCGGTGAGCACCTTGCCCGATGCGGGA
>CALEMB010000142.1 GCA_937902805.1 uncultured Bacteroidales bacterium | reverse complement strand
GCCCATAGCGGTAATACACCCCCGCGCCGATTTTCATCATCGAGACGGACAGCAACCCGTCGACGACGATGCCGCTCTCAAAATAGCCTTTTTCAATGGTTTTGAATTTCTTCTCTGGGTAGGCCTTAGCGCGAGGCATATCGCCCCAGCCGATGTTGGTGATGATCGACAGCTCGGGCTTGAACCATCGGGAGTTGGTCTTCCAAAGCATACCGTTGAAGTTGTGGCTGAGATAAAGGGCCACAAAGCGGTCGCAGAAAAACTCGTCCAAGTCCATGGTGCCGAAGCTCCCTGGGGAATGCAGCCCGAAACGTTCCCAGGTGCCCAAGATGTTGAAAGTCTCCATCACGGGGCAGGATTTGGTGGCAAAGCCGGCTTGCAGGAGCACCTTGGAGAAGCCCATGTAACGTGTGTAGAAGTTCTTGCTTACCTCAAGTTTGAAGCGGTCATACTCGTATTCACTGCCCAAAATGTTGGGGAAGACATGCTGGTATGAGAACCAAACGATGGGGTAGAGGGTGCCCATTGAGCGGATGCCTTGTGGCGTGCTGAGAAACTTCTCTTTGTAGGCGAACCTGAGCTTGATTTCGGCAGTGGTGAAACGGCCCTCTGGTATTGAGTCGGAGGGGGAGAGATAGAACTGTTTGTTGTAGTGTTTGTGGCTGCTGCTTAGGGTGACAAAAGCCTTGAAATGTTGGGCAAAGCGCGTCGAGAAACAGATATCGAAACGGTCGCGGCGGGTGCGGATGTTCTCGTAGAAGGTATATTTGTAGTTGATTTGCGAAAGCGCTGAGGTGTTGTCAATCTCAAGCATGCTGCCGAACTCACCCATGGGTTCCGAGGCGTGGGTGTATTTCAAATTGAGCTCCATCTGGCGCTGACGGTTGAGTTTCAGCGTCAGCCCGCCGCCGTAGTCCCAGTCTTTGAGGCCTGTCCAGTAGCCAAAGAACCCGTCGATGCTGAGCCATCGCAGAAGCTTTTCGTTGGTGCTGAGGCCCAAACCGAAATGCCAGCCTCTATAGGCCGAGATCCTGATGATTCTATCGAGGCCGATGTCGATGAAGCTGACGGGGAGGGTGCCATCATTCATGACCTTTTCGGTCATACCCATTAAGCGGTCGAGGACTTGGTTGCCGGCAGTGAGGGAGTCGACGAGGATGTAGGTGGCGCGGATGCGTTCCGTCAGCGAGTCGATGCGGCGGGCGTTCCAAAAGCTTTCGTCACGGTAGGCGGCATTGGGGTCTACCAGGATTTCGATGTCGGAGAACTGTCGCTTGCTGAGTTCGGGGTTGATTTCAATGTCGGTGAGGTAGCTCTTTCCGATGGCGACCATGGGGAAGTTGACTCCATCCATGTCGATGACGATGCTTGGGAACTTCAGGTTGGTGTTCAGTTGCTTCGGGAACCATTGACCCTCTACTTTTTGGTACAGCTGTTGGATGTCGGCTTCAAAAAGGCCTCCCGGGTCTTTAGGAGAGGCTTTCACGCTTTGCAAGGCCCATCCGTCACTGTTGACGGTCATAACGCCGCATAGACCGTTGAACGTGCTGCCAATCATAGGGTGGAACGAAATCACATAGAGCGAGTCTCCCTGCCCGATGGGGTTGGTGGCTTCCAAAGTGAAGAAATAATGGTTTTTACTACCTCGACTGATGGGGTTGACATATTCGGTGCCTGTGATGTTGATGATTTCATCGTAGAAGCTGATGCTCTGCATGCTGTTGACCAAGTAGACGAAGGTCGGATCCTTCATGCCGGCCACCTTGGTGCCGAGCACGTGTTGCAGCTTGCGGTCGGGCGACATAAACAACACCTCCGAAGCCGTCTCCATTACCATCAGGTCGCTCTTTTTCAAGATGCTGTCGAAGAGGCGTATGTCGGTCTTGTCTTTGATAGAGTCGTTGACTAAAGCCTGGTCGAAGCTGCTGCTGTCGATGGTGAAGACCATCTTGTCGTAGATCTTGTAGCTATAGGTGTCCAACGAATTGGGGTTGTTGGCCTTGCGGTGGGCCATCAGGCTGTCGATGATGCGGTGTGCAGGATTCTCGCCAGCTTCCACAGTGACCTCGCCCAGCTCAAAAGTCTTGGGCTTCAGTGAAACGTTACATTTCTTTTGTCCAGGAGTTATGGCAATTTCCCTTGACTCGTAGCCGATGGACGAGACCTTGATTTTCGAGATGGGCTCGTCGCTGTTGATTTCATACCATCCGTCGATGTCGCTGATGACGCCCTGCAGGCCTTCGTTGACGACCACGTTGACAAACGCCATAGGCTGGCGGTTGCGTTCATCGGTGATTTTTCCAATCAGTGTGTGTTGTGCGACAAGTGATTTTGCCGAAAGAAGGATAAGAACAAGGAAAAGGAAAGGCGTTATGCGGGAGTGAGGCTTCATTCTTGGGTCTCAATTATATAGACGACTTCGTTGTCACGCTTCATCATGTATTGCTCGCGAGCCACCTTTTCCATCATGGCGGTGTCGTTTTGCAATGCGTTGAGATAAGCCTTGCTGTCCTTGATTTCCTGTTCGTAGTATTCGATTTGCTGTTTTTGGTCTGTCAGCGACTTGTGCAGACGGATTTGCTCGAAAAGGTTAAATTGGTCGATGAACAAGATGACCACCAGAAATACCAATGTGGCATAGATATAGCGGCTGTTGAGTTTGCGAAGTACTTCTTTGAATGTCATAATGATGTATTGTTTTTGACGCGCAAAGGTAAATATATTTGACGAATTCGAAGACCTTTTTTCTTATTTTTGCACTCAGAACTGCATTAAATTTATCAACAATAATTCGATTAAACGCATTAACATGAAAAAAGCTATCGCAACAGACAAGGCTCCTGGAGCCATCGGGCCTTATAGTCAGGCCATTGAAGCCAACGGTATGGTGTTTATCTCGGGTCAGCTGCCCATCAACCCCGAAACGGGCGTGATGCCTGAAGGCGTCGCTGCGCAAACCGAGCAGAGCATGAAAAATCTTGAGGCCATCCTCAACGCGGCAGGTTGCACCTTCGACAATGTGGTGAAGTCGACCTGCTATCTCGCCGACATGAGCTATTTTGGCGAAATGAACACAGTGTATGCCAAGTATTTCGGCGGCGTCTGCCCCGCACGTGCCGCTTTCGCCGTGAAGGAGCTGCCCAAGAAGGCTTTGGTGGAAATCGAAATGATTGCCGCAAAATGAAAATCGTCTTTTTGGAGCCGCTGGGCCTGAAAGTCCAGCAGATTGAGGCCGCCTGCGAAGGTCTGAAAAAGGCGGGTCATGAGGTCGTCATTTATCCCGACCGCAACGAAAACCTCGACGAGTTGAAACGCCGCGCCGAAGGTGCGGAGGTCGTCATCGAGAGCAACATACCGCTGCGCAAGGACTTCCTGGATGCCTGCCCCAAGCTGAAGATGCTCTCCATCGCCTTCACGGGCTTGGACCATATTGATATGGAGGAGTGCCAGCGTCGCGGCATCATCGTGAAAAACGCGGCAGGCTACAGCACCGAGGCCGTTGCCGAATTGGCCATCGCCTTGATGATCGACCTCTACCGCAAGGTGCTTGAAAACGACAAGATTACACGCCAATGCAACCGGAAGGGACTTCTGCCTGGACGGGAGTTGGGTGGTAAGACGGTAGGTGTCATAGGAATGGGCAACATCGGGCAGCGCGTGGCAAAATTGGCCAACGCTTTTGGTTGCAAAGTGTTGGCTTGGAATCGCACCCCGAAGCAAGTCGAAGGCGTGACTTTCGTCGACAAGGAAACCCTACTGAAGGAATCCGACATCATCACCTTGCACATTGCCTTGAACAACGAGACCCGCGACTTCATCACTGAGAAGGATTTCGCCTTGATGAAGCCCAGTACCATCTTAATTAATACGGCTCGTGGTCCTGTCGTGAACGAGTTGGCCTTGGCCAATGCCTTGAAGCAAGGCAAGATTGCCGCTGCCGCCACCGACGTTTATGGCACGGAGCCGCCCTTGAAACAGGACAATCCACTTTTCGACGCGCCCAATCTCATTATGTTGCCGCATATCGGCTTTGCTACAGAGGAAGCTTTTGTGCTGCGGCTGGGGATTGTCGTGAAGAATGTAGTGGATTTTTGTCCCGTTTCGCGTTCTAAGTCCTATTAGACGAAGAAGGGTCCTATGCCCATGCAGCTCGTGGTGGTGATGGCGGTCACGAAGGCCGTCAGAGCGGCTACTATGACTTTCACGATGATTTCGATGATGTTTTTCTTTTTGGGTTCCA
>CALEMB010000141.1 GCA_937902805.1 uncultured Bacteroidales bacterium | reverse complement strand
GAATGAGGAATGCGGAATAAGGCGAAGCCCCGCGTCGCATTGCGATATTAACTGCGTTGAATCTTCGATTTCCGTATTCTTAATTCCGCATTCCGCATTCAAAAAAAATCTCTATTTTTGCCGCACAAAATTGACGATACACCATGTGGGTAGTCCTTTCCCTGATTTCAGCCGTGCTGCTGGGCTTTTACGACATCTTCAAGAAACAGACCGTCGTAAACAACGCCATCATCCCCGTGCTGTTTTATAGCACGATGATCAGCGCCGCCTTGTTTGTGCCTTTTATCTTGCTTTCACAATTCAAACCGTACATTTTTGACAGTGACTTCATGCAGAAGCTCTATATCGAGCCGCTGACGGCAAGGCAACACTTGCTCGTCATGGGCAAGACCGCCCTCATCCTTGCCTCATGGATGTTCAGCTATTCGGCCATGAAGCACCTGCCCATCACTGTGGTGGGGCCCGTCAACCAGTTGCGGCCTGCCATCACTGTCATCCTGATGTTTGTCGTGTTTCGTGAGAGCCTGACCTGGCTCCAAGGCACGGGTGTGGTCTTGGCCATCATATCGTTCTATTTCATGAACCGTTCGGGCAAGTTGGAAGGCATACAATTCAAGTCGAACAAATGGGTGTATATGCTACTCGGATCGGCTGTGTTGGTGGCTTTTAGCGGCGTCTACGACAAGTTCCTGCTGAGCAAGGAAAGCATATCGCCGGCCACCATCCAAGCCTGGTACACCATCTACGACTTCCTGATGATGGCGGTGCTGTTCTGGTTCATTTGGTTCCCGAACCGACAAAAACAGCCGTTCGAATGGCGCTGGGGCATTATAGCGATGGCGGTCTTCGTCACTGTGGCCGATGTCATCTATCTCACTGGTTTGAAGCAGGATGCCGCCGTGATCGTCCTCATCCCGCTCATCCTCTATGGTGTGCGTCTCGTCGTGTCGTTCGTCTACGGCATTTTCGGCTTCAAGGAGCAGAACATCAAGAGCAAGATCATCCCCTTGCTGATGGTCTTGGCCGCCTTGGTGTGCCTGTGCATTTAGAATGAAAAAAAAGTGTTCTCAAATTTGCTAACATCAAATTCTTTTTCTTATCTTTGCAGCCTGTATGATAGTTACATTCAATCAGGCTTATCTGCAAGAACTTTATGTTGACGGTAAGACCAGCGATAAAAAGCATCGTTACCAACCGCAAATTGTTTCTAAGTATGTGAGGGTCATTAACTTGATGAAGCAGCAGGAAAATGTGTTGGGACTTACAAAGTATGGTTCGCTTCATTATGAGAAACTGCATGGTGACAAGGAGGGCTTTTCATCCGTTCGAGTCAACGACCAGTACCGTATAGAGTTCACAGAGGCTTTGGAGGCTGGCAAGTCCATCGCCACTATATGTAACATCATGGAATTGTCTAACCATTACAAATAGGAGAAACTGAATATGACTACCCTTGAAGGAATAAACCCAATGATGATAGCAAATAATCTGAAACCTTTTCAGCCTACGCACCCGGGCGAAGTGCTGAAAGAAGAATTGGAATTCCGAGGCATTTCCCAGCGAGGGCTGGCCAGGGATTTGGGCATATCCTATTCGGTTCTCAACGAGGTGCTGAACGGCAAACGGTCTCTTGGTCCCGAGCTGGCCATGATGATGGAAGCCGCTTTAGGTGTAGATGCAGCACCATTATTAGCCATGCAGAACGAATACGATATGCTGATGGCGGAACGTAACGAGTTGTTTATGGAGAAGCTGAGGCAAATCAGACGCGTGGCTGCAGTGTTTTGATTGCGGCCGATTTTGCGTCGTGAGATGCTTACGCATACTATAGGCGAAGTATAGGCGAAGTATAGGCGAATCGTAGGCGAAAACCGACAACTAAGTAACTGTTCAAAATTAAGCTACATGATTTTTGACGCGGGACACGGATCTGG
>CALEMB010000140.1 GCA_937902805.1 uncultured Bacteroidales bacterium | reverse complement strand
ATCCATTCCGGGGTGTTGTATCAGCAAGAGAGTTGTGGCCTAAGGTCTGAGAGGGGGCCAGGGGGAGTACACCCCACCACCACCATCATCAAAACCACATATATAAGTTTCCTCATTTTCATTAGTATTAAAACCCGCTTCGTAAGCACGTATGCACGCATAACGAAACCAAACAACTAAAAACTCCCAACTCACATCCCCTGTATCTCATTCAAATAGAAAAACGCCTCTGGATGCGTCTTCTTCAACTTGTTGAGCTTCGTTGGCATGGGCTCCTGAAGCACTTGGCCAGCCATCTCCTCAATCCTGTCAGGGTTGTAATGGCGGACTACATTCTGCCCCTTCACTATGAGTTGACTAAGATAGGCAACCTTGGCAGCATTCACAATGGCGTTGTCCAGCGTATATCTGCTACCAAGCACAAAGCTACCGATACGGCCAATGCCATCCTGCAACAGCTTGTATTCTTCCGGATTCTGCTGACCTCTCATGCAAACGCATAGTGCTGTCTGATAGATGTCATCAAGCACGGGTTGAATATCACCTGAACCCAAATGACGGTATTCCAACTCAATGGCGGCAAATTTCTGGAAAGTAGCCCGCGTGACGCTCAGGTCATCCGTGAGGTCGAAAAGGGATGCCACGTCAAACATTTGTTTAATGATCTCCATGGAGCATTTCTTCTCGCCTTTGAAGTACGGAATACCCGTTGTATGAGGCGCAAAGGCCGTCAGCTTGTCGCCCAACAAGTCCTCGCGACTCGGAAGGCTGACCATGACAGCAGGCTCGTCAGTGATGAGCAGCGGACTTTGTATCGGCAATGTGACAACCCTCGAATAGTGTGTTTCCTCAAATAGCACATCGAGCAGGATCTTGTCCTGACCGCCTTTGCTCGGATAGCTCACTTCATAGTAGAACTTGGCGTGTTGTTTGGGAACGTCCGTGCGCGAGATGCGCTCAACCAATTCCACCTTACCGAAACCATATTCTTCCGCATATTGGTCAAGGTAGTTCTCAATCACGGTGCCAGGAGGACAAATGATGTCAATGTCGATAGACAGTCTCTTGCTGGTGTTCAGGTGAAGCATAAGCGAGCTGCCGCCTTTGAACAGAAACGGGCAACCCGAACGGGCCAATGCCTCCAACAGCGAAAAGGCACGGATGGTCTTCTCCACCAAGATGATGTCGCGAGCACCCAAGCGTTGGGCTGCCTCTGTAATCCATTCTACAGTTCTACTCTGAGGATTGATCATGTTCTACGGTTTTAATAAACCTTTCTATTTGTTCTTTTCTGTTGCGCCGCGAGGCATACCGCATTAGCTTGCTCTTGTTGACATTGACCCGCTCAAAAACATCTTGGTAAATATAGTAGATCTCTGAACCGCTAGTATAAAACAACTCGTTATCCCCAACAGCATCCACAAGAATCTTCTCAATACGAGGCACCATGCAGCCCTCCACCTCCATCAAGGGCGACTGGCCTATCAACAAGCGCACCACGATGACATCACCAGTCAGATAACGGTTGCACTCCTCTGCGGATGGAGCAAGGAGCACGTTCCTGTCAAGGTCCATGTTCTGCAAAGCATGGAAAACCGGCTCCATGCCATCTTTTTCCACATCCACAAACGTATAGACGACGTTCGGCACATGATGCATGAACGACGACAGCACCTGGGGACTCCAGATACAAAAGTCAAGGAAGGGGAACTGCTTTTTCAGTTTCAGGAAAAGGTCTCGCTCGCTTTCCGAAGGATGATACACGAACTCGGGCTTGCTGTTCTCTGCCACCTGGTATTCACCTCTGCCTTTACGAACGAGTTTTCCAGAAGCGACGAGACGGCTTAACTGCAAATCCAACATCCTTCCCTTGCTGTCGGTTTGCTCTCCCGCAAGGTCACGAAGAAGCTCCTTCCGATGGAAAGCCCCTCCTTGCATGGCGGCATAGTTCAATATAGTTTCAGTCGTTGTCATATTAAATCGCCGCAAAATTACATCATTTTTGTCAAACAATCACGCTTTTTGACAAAAATGTAAAGCTTCCAACTAACAACTCTCAACTCTAAACTCTCAACTCTCAACTACTCTAAACCCTAAACTCTAAACTCTAAACTAAAAAAATCACCTATCCAACTCCACCCCCGCACCAACCCACTCAATCAATTCCATCTCCATCCTCGTGCTATCCACCGTCGCCGTCCTGCTGCTTTCGGCAGGCGCATCCTTCGCCTGTGCCGCCTTCTTCCGTCGGCATCCCGCCAGCAGCATCACAGCCGCCATCAAAACCCAAGTCCAAATCCTCATCGCTCTCATAGTGTCTTATTTTTAGTCTTATTAGTCCTATCAGTCCCCTTCGTAAGTACGTAAGTACGTTAGCACGCATAACGTTAGCACGACAAAAAGTCACTCCTTAATCCATTTTCCGCTCTCCGCTTCAAAAATCCTTCGAATACAGATTGGTCATAAATTGCTCCCATTGCTCATACGACACGCCATGTTTAAGCATGTAATCTGCAAAATCAGCGAATGTGTATGTTTCCATTTTGTTGATATGCTTGTAAAACCCTTGGCATATCTCCATAAAACGATGTTCGCCGACATCTTTTGCAAGAAGATGCAAGCAATATGGGGTTTTCACGTAAGTTACATAAAATGAACCGCTGCCGTCAATCCCCATCCGGTTGTTTTCAACTTGAAAAATGGATGGGAAACCATCAAGCAGTTTGCCATATTTTTCCATCCTTTTAATAAAAACACTATCAATGCTGGTTTTCTCTGGTGTGCCAAAATAAACCGAAACGAACTCCGTCATTGATTCGTTGAAGAAATAATAAGAAGAATCGTTGCGGCAAGGCAATTTTGTGTTAAAGCAATGCACCGTTTCATGACACCACTGATAGTCGTTCCAGAAAGACGTGTCCATAACGATAAACCAATTTTCATCATCAATATCGTAGGCCGCTCCCCAACACGATTCGTCATCATTGTCTACAAGGGTTGTGTAGGTGTCAATATACTCCAGGCTTGCAACTCTCTTGTTGAAAAAGCTTGACAAGTTATCGATTACACTTGCAACATTTGATGGCAGGCGACTTTTTGGATGGCTTTCTTCATCAGGCTCCCAATCGTGCCAATCTCCGGTTATTGTATCTTGCCATGCATTATTGCCTTTGAACAAGAATGCGGTGATGTCAGGGTTTTCAGAAAGAGTGTCATTAACGTAATACTCCAAATTTATCAGAAAGGCATTAATGGTTGGATTATTTAAATTATGCATCGTAAAACGATTGTCTTTGTGGACGTATGGACCCTCCAAAAACATGTTGATGCCATCTGCGCAAATAACGTTTATTTCATCAAACTCCATGTTGGAACTTGTGAAAAACATCGAATGCCATCCTGATTGATACATGGTAATTCCACCGAATGCCATTTTGTATTTGTACAACATGAGTGAATTCGGGTTAAAATAGAATGAAATGTCTATTGTGTCATAGCCTTGATTATCAATGGCAACGCCAACATTAGATAAATCGAATTGCAAAGGCTCTTTGTTCCCGTTGTCAACCCCATACACTTCCATGTTGTTGTAGAAAAATGGTAGTAGTGCTGGGTGAAAGTTGCACACTTCAAGGTCTAATTTCACGCTGTCCCCTAGATGTTTCTCTATTGTAACTCTTTGTACCACATGGCAGCAATAATCGTATAATGAGAAGATTTTCGTGGTGTCTTCATCAATGTATCTTGTAAATTTCAGCTCTACGGATGATTTTCCTGTCAGTGTTTCTTGTGCCTCTACCGTTGTCGTGGTTGCAATGATAAATAGGAGCGCAAACAGGGTGTAAATTCTCGTTGTTTTCATTGTTCTATTGGTTTTTATTAGTCTTATCTGTCCTATAAGTCCCCTTCGTAAGCACGTTAGCACGCATAACGTCAGCACAAAAATTCTCCCTCAATACTTCTCCCTCAAATAATCCCTAATAACTCCATTCACTTCATCCCGCTTCACCCCCAGCAGCGTCTCAATCATCTCATACTCATCTTCATTCCTTTTCGTTTCAAACAACATCCTTTTTACCAAATCCATCCCGCCTTTCTTGTAAAGCATCTCGCAAATCACCATCTGGATGTCATAGCCATAATTCGAATATACATCACTATAAGGTCTCTTGTAATTTATGACACTTTGGATTGAGTCATGCGTGTACTTTCCATCGGCATCCACATAAGCCTCAATCAAATCCACGGAAAGGTCGATTTGAGGATTGTCATTCAAAAATATCTTCAGCTTGTCAAAATGCCACTCTTTGGTCTGTAGAATATGTTCGCCAAAATAGCAGCAAACTCCTTCTTCAAACCGGGAAAAGCGTTGGCCATTCGACACGCTCTTAAGTATCAAATGAATAAATTCATGAATCTTGCTTTCTCCGCCCTTTGTGTAGCAGATCTTGTTCCTGCCTATCTTGCTGTTTCCGTATGGAACAACCGTCTCTGCCGAATAGAAATCATAGCAACTGCCGTCTATCCCGAAGTAATGGAACATTTCCGTCTTGTTCTCAAACAAATAATACTCCACAGGTTCCATTCCATCGACACCAAACTCTTCGGCGAATGCCGAAAGCCTCAACACGGCAGTGTTGGCCGCCTG
Source organism: uncultured Bacteroidales bacterium (assembly GCA_937902805.1). Taxonomy (GTDB): domain Bacteria; phylum Bacteroidota; class Bacteroidia; order Bacteroidales; family F082; genus Limimorpha. Next base: position 16,076 of record CALEMB010000140.1, on the reverse strand, counting down.
TTCATCAAAATGATATGTCGATGGATAATAATAGGTAATCCATGCGATTTGTTTCTTGCAGAAATCGTTTTTATTGATGGTCAGTTTATTGACCAACTTGAATCCGTCGGCTGTCCTTATCAGCGGAATGGTAAAGATGCCCAACAACTGATTTGGGCTTGGGAAGTCGTCAAAAAACGCAGTTTGGAGTTCATACAAGGTGTCATTGCGTTTTGCAACCCCCATGAAATACTCTTCGTATGCGTAAAACGGCAACAAATTACTCTGGATGATGGAATTGGGATTTCCGTAGTTTTCTATTTCAAAATCAGCCCAAAAAGCGAAGTTTGTTGGTGTATAGTCAGGGTCGCTTATCTTCCCATAATCCAGAAACTGTGCATATTCATATTGTTGCCAGAAATCATAAATCTCATGGAAGACCCCAGAGGTGGTATCCAAAAACAGAGGATCTCTCAACGAGGCTCTACGCTGAAACTCTTGTGCCTGCATCTTCACCCCTCCCGCAATCATCAGCAGCGCAAGCAGGGTGTAAATTCTTGTTGTTTTCATTGTCCAATGTTTTTTATTAGTCTTATTAAATCCTATTTGTCCTATCCGTCCCATCCCCCGCGTCCGGCTATCTCCCTCTCCTCCAGGAGAGGGCCGGGGTGAGGTCGTGGGAGGCTTACATCCAACCACAAGCACCATCAAAACAATGATATGCCAAAGTCTTATTTTCACGCCCGCAAAGATACAACTTACCCCAACACCTTTACATATTTTCACCTACTTTTCTCCGTTTTTCAAAAACATTGTCCGCATAGGAAAGAATTTCATCTTATCAGGTGTCATTGAATTTTCTTTTGTATCTTTGCGCCATTAAACAACTACCGCCATGCAAGAAAGGAAATATCCAGTCGGTATACAAACCTTTGAGAGGTTAAGGAAGGGCAACTACATTTACGTTGACAAAACGGACTTGGTATGGAAAATTACCAAAGAAAGTCCTTATGTTTTTTTCAGTCGTCCTCGCAGGTTCGGCAAGAGCCTGCTCACCACTACTTTGGTTTCCTATTTCCAAGGTCGTAAAGACCTATTTGAAGGCTTGAAAATCATGGAATTGGAGAAAGCGTGGGAGAGTTACCCGGTCATCCATGTGGATGTTAGTGTAGCCAAAGGCAGGGAAACGGCTGCGGAGTTGAAACGAGCGCTGTTGTTGCTGCTCGACCCCTATGTCGAAATCTATGGAAGCAACGAAAAAGAGCAAAACCCAGGCGAGTTACTCTCGGGATTAATTCGTCGCGCATACGAAAAGACGGGCAAACAAGTGGCTGTCATCATCGACGAGTATGATGCGCCCGTGTTGGATGTACTCAGCGAAGAGGAAAAACTGTCGGATTTCCGACGTGTGATGCAGGAGTTTTACCAGCCTTTGAAAGCAAGTGAGGCGATGATAAAGTTCTGCTTCCTGACAGGCATCACCCGTCTTAGCCAGATGAATATTTTCTCGACATTGAACAACATGACGAATGTGTCGTTAAACCCCAAATTCTCGGCAATTTGTGGAATAACAGAACAAGAACTTGAAACCGTCCTCTCTACCGATATCGAAATGATGGCTGCTGAACTCGATGTCTCCAAAGAAGAAACGATTGAAAGGCTTAGATTCAAATATGACGGCTATTTGTTTTCTGATGGTGGAACTAAGGTCTATAATCCATATAGCCTAATGCTGGCGTTTGTGAACAAGTCGTTGGGTAACTATTGGTTTGAAAGCGGCACGCCGACATTCCTTTTCCAGCAAATGCAGCTTCATCATACCGACATCACCCTGTTGGATAGCGTGGAAGCCTCAGAATATGATTTCTACAGTCCAACCGAGGCGATGGATACGGCGTTGCCACTGCTTTACCAGACAGGCTATTTGACCATCAAGTCGTATGATAAAGAGTCGTTTATCTACACTTTAGGTGTTCCCAACCAAGAAGTCCGTGTCGGGCTTGCTGAAGGATTGCTTCCCGTTTATGTGGGATTAAGAAGGGATAATGTTCAAACGGGATTTGCCCTGAAATTCTGGCAAGCACTGAGGAAAAACGACCTCAACCTGGCTTTGCGTGAAATGCAGGCTTTCTTTGCGGGATTGCCATACGTGGATGGCTTCAAGAAGAAGTTGGAGAATGTTTCCAATCTGGAAGGCTTCTACGAATGGTCGATGATGCTTATTTTCAACATGTTGAATATCTATGTCCAGACCGAAGTGCGTTGTGCTGGCGGCCGTGCTGACTTGGTGGTGAAGATGCCTGATGTCATCTATGTTATTGAACTAAAGGTGAATGGCACTGCCCAACAGGCCATAGATCAGATAGAGAAAAACGGTTATGCCAATCCATATCTGACCGATGGCCGCAAAGTGGTCAAGGTGGGAGTGAAATTCTCAACAGAGACCAAGACCATCGAGGAATGGATAATCAAATAAATCCTAACTATTAGTATCTCTTTTTCACTTATCATGTGAATTTTTGGGCGCATCCCCCGCCGTCCTTCCCCCACTCTGAGGGTGTGGCCGCAGACCAGGGGGTGTGATGCCGTGCCCATTTCCTCCGAAGCCATCGACATGCTCCGTAAAAAGAATCTGGTCGAAGGTCGCAAACCCAATGTCTTTGTGGCGAAAGATATTGCCAAAGACACAGACCATAAGGTTGAGTATTCCCAACATAAAGGCCTCAACGATCAGCAATGCGAAGCACTTTTGTTGCAAGCATTGGCAGACCATGACTCGTTGACGAAGCAAGAAATCTCCAAGCTTTTATGGAACATTCTTTCCGACCAATTGAATGACAAGCAGAAGGAAACCAAGATAAACAACATCCTGCGCAAACTAAAGGCAAAAGGTAAAATCATCAATAAAAGTTCTGGAAAACAATCCTCTTGGTTTATAGTTCGATGAAGTCTTTTTGCGTGTAAATTTACAAGCAATTTAATCCAATTTACATACAAGGATGTTTTACACCATTGGTTTTCAGTATATTGAAAAATAGAATTTACAAGCAAATACACACAAAGTTGCATACAAGCCCTGTCTTATATTCAAGAAATTAAGACCAAAACATAAGACGAGGATTGAGATAAACATTCCATACATACCTTTTTATGGCTAATCTTATTTTCACGCGAATCTACCTTGGAGTTCAAGTTATTAACATTCAATAACTTTCAATTTTCACGCGAATCTACCACGCCCAAAAACACTAATAAATGCAGCAGTGAAGAAGTTTCTATTTCGTTAGCACGATAGCACGTTAGCACGAATAACGTCCCCCTATTGAGGGGGTCAGGGGGAGTCAACTCCTAACTGCTAACTCCCAACTCCCATCTAACAAAAACTTTCCTATCTTTGCACCCGAATTGCAGCGCAATCAACGAAGTTAAACCAATCATCTGCAACCCCACCATTCAAGACGAGCTACGCGCCAATGGTTCATCTTTGGCCACCATTGAGACTGATGAAGAACGTTCCTTCTTCCTTATTGATTTGCCTTGTCGTCCCGATATGGTAGAGAACATGGCCATTGAAGAAATCATAGAAAAAGACCAATACAAGGACTTAACCGATAGGCAACGCCGCGTCCTTCAAGCAATAGGCGGTGATGTCCCATTAAATGTCCCATTAAATGTCCCATAAGGGTTACATAAGAACATGTGATTTAAAACTTATTGCCATCAATGCCAATTAATTTAATTTTGTGCCATAAATATGCCAAAGAATATGAACAAGACAGCTCCATTAACCCAATCACAAGTCGGTGTTTTTGCAGAGTGTATGCAAAACCCCGGAAGTAACATATACCAACCTTTGAATCTTCTCACCTTTGGGAAGGACATTGATTTGGAACGGCTTAAATCAGCTATCATCAAGGCTTTGGAGGCACATCCCTACGCTAACTGCCGCGTGAAAGTGAACGAGGAAGGTGTCGCCGAACAATACATTGGGGAAGCGCCTTTTGACATCCAAATAGAGGAAATCACGGACATCGAAGCCGAAAAACCGCATCTTTTCAAGAAGATGGCCTTGGATGGCAGCCAACTGCTCTATTTCAAGTTAATGAGTGGACCAGAGGCCAACTATCTCTATTTCCAGTTCCACCACATTATCTTCGATGGGGCTTCGCTGAGAGTCCTGTTGCGCGACATCGACAATGCCTATCAAGGGAAAGCTGTTGACGTCGAGCCGATTTCGTCCATTGATTACGCCCTCAAGGAGTTTGAACAACGTCAAGGTGAACTATGGAAAAACGACCAACAATGGTATCGGGAGCACTACGTTTGCGATGATGTGGACACCCTCTTGCAGCCCGACCTTGACGAGAAAGAGTTTCGTAGCCATACCATCTTCAGGCCGTTGAAGGTGGACACAGCCGCCATCAACCGTTTCTGCAAGGAAAACAAAGTCAATCTGAGCAGTTTCTTCACCTCGGCCTACGCCTTACTGATGTCACGTTACACAGGCGACGAACAGGTGCTGTTCTCCACCATTTGGCACGGTCGCAGTGACTTCCATTTGACCCGAAGCTTCGGAATGTTTGTGAGCACAGTGCCTGCCTTCTTCAGCGTCAAAGACGACATGACGGCGGGTGACCTGTTCAAGCAAGGCGACCTCGACACAGAAGCACGCAAGCATAGCCTCTACTCCTACGCCGACTTCTGCAGCGAGCAAGGTATTGAAACACACCAAATGTTTGTGTATCAAGGAAAACTATTCAGTGACTTAAAGTTGGATAATAAGCATGTAGCTATTGAACAATTGACCGACAACAGCACCAGTAATCCACTTGAAGTTCAGGTTTTCCAAAAGGATGAACAATACATAGCCATACTTTCGCACTACGCACATCTTTATTCAGAGGCTTTCGTCGAGCAGCTGATGCAGAGTTATGAAACTGTTATCGGCCAGATGTTGGATTTGGACAAGCCCTTGAAGGAAATCCAAGTCGTTTCGGAGGAGCAGCAACGCCTTCTGGACAGTTTCAACGATACTGATTCCGAGTACGATGAAAGTCAGACCATCGTTTCATTGTTCAAGAAACAGGTGGAACTGCGCCCTGACAAGGTGGCCGTGGTGTACCAAGACAAGAAATACACTTATCGTGAAGTGGATACGATAAGCGACCACCTCGCCTACTATCTGGCATCCAAGGGTTTGGGACGTGAGGATGTAGTCGCCATATTGATTCCGCGCAGCGAGTGGATGGCCATCGCCTCCATTGGTGTGATGAAAGCCGGTTGCGCCTACCAGCCCCTTGACCCCTCCTATCCCAAGGAGCGTCTTGAATTCATGTTGCAAGACTCAGGCACCAAACTACTCATCGCCGACGAGGCCTTGCTTAATCTTGTGGAGTTCTATCAAGGTGCTGTGTTGTTGACCAAAGACATCACCCCGAGCCTCGCCAATCCCGTGGAACTCGTTGGTCCCGAGCCGCACAGCCTGATGACCATGATTTATACTTCGGGCACAACAGGAGTTCCCAAAGGTTGTCAAATAGAACAGCGTAACGTGGTGGCTTTCTGCCACATGCACCAACATTGCCACAACATTACGGAACAGAGTTGCATAGCCGCCTACGCCAGTTTTGGTTTCGATGCTTCCATTGAGGAACTGTTTGGCGCACTCACCATTGGTGCCGAGTTGCACATCATCCCCGAGGAAATGCGCCTCGACCTTATGGCATTGAACGACTACTTCGAGAAAAACGGCATCACTCACTCCTTCATGACTACGCAGGTGGCCTATCAGTTTGCCACCAACTTTGAATGCAAATCGCTGCAACGCCTGCTGACGGGTGGTGAAAAGTTGGCATCGTTCATCCCACCGAAGAATTTTGTTGTCGCCAACGGCTATGGTCCCTCAGAGGCCATCTGTTATGTGACCAACTTTGACGTGACCGAAGAACGCAAGAACATCCCGATTGGCAAGGCGCAACGCAATGTAAAGTGCTATATCGTCGACAAATTCGGCCATAGGCTTCCTGTGGGTGCCGCCGGTGAGTTGTGGGTGGCCAGTCCTCAGGTGACTCGTGGCTACCTCAACCGCCCCGAAAAGACTGCCGAGGTGTATTTGACTAATCCTTTCGACCAGGGCGAGAAATACGACCGTGTTTACCGTTCGGGCGACATCGTGCGCTACCTGCCTTCGGGCGACATTGAGTTTGTGGGACGCAAGGACGGTCAGGTGAAAATCCGTGGCTTCCGCGTTGAACTCAAGGAAGTGGAAAGCGTGATTCGCCAATTCCCTGGCATCAAGGACGTGACGGTTCAAGCCTTCGACGAAGCTAATGGTGGCAAGTTCATCGCCGCCTACATCGTATCCGATGAGACCGTAGACATCAAGGCGCTGAACAACTTCATCATGGATGAAAAGCCGCCTTACATGGTGCCTGCCGTGACGATGCAGATTGAACGCATCCCGTTGAACCAGAACCAGAAAGTGGACAAGAAGGCCCTGCCGAAACCCGTTAAAGAGTCGAGTGTTGAGAGTTTAGAGTTGAGAGACGTGCCGATGAATGTGCTGGAGCAGGAACTCCATGATATCATCGCGGAGATCATTGGAAACGAAGACTTTGGCTTGACTACCGTATTGGGCTATGCTGGCCTCACATCCATCATGGCCATCAAGTTGGCGGTCCAAATCAACAAGCGTTTTGGCGTGACCTTGGACTCCAAGTCATTGGCCAAGACAGGCACCATCCAAAGCATCGAAAACGAGATTTTGACCAAGATACTGAGCGGAGAGGTGGTAAAACAAGAGGCTGCCGAAGAGATACACGCTGACATGAGCAACATTCCGTTGTCCTACGCACAGATGGGCGTTTATGTGGAGTGCATGAAGCAGCCTGAGTCCACCTTGTATAATATCCCCTCGTTGGTGCGTTTCCCCAAGGACACCGACACTACCCAACTCGCACAGGCTGTGGAGACCGTCATCAAGGCGCATCCGCAGATGAGGGCACATTTCGGGAGTGCAGGCTCAGAAATCATACAAATCGTTGATTTTGAACAGCCTATTGAAGTTGCACAAAGTCAGCGAAGCGAGGCGGAAATGGAGGAGTACAAGCGGGAGTTCGTCAAGCCGTACAATTTGAGGCAAGGACCGCTTTACCGCATGGAAATCGTCACCACCGAGCAATGGGTTTACCTGTTGCACGATGTGCATCACTTGGTCTTCGACGGAGGCTCCTTCGACTTGTTCATGAACCAGCTGTGCGACTTGATGGACGGCAAGGAGATTGAAGCCGAAGCCTATAGTTATGCCGATTTCGTCGCCGCCGAGAAGGCCGCCGAAAGCAGTGCAGAACACGCTGCCGCCAAAGACTTCTTCCAAGAACGTCTGGGCAACGTGGAGGGCGTGACCGAGGTACCGTCAGACCTGACCAATCCTAAAGAGCAGGGCGTTATTGAAACAGTCATCGGCAAGTTGGATTTCGATGCTGTGGAACGTTTCTGCCGTCAGCACAACCTCTCGCCGGCACACCTCACCTTGGCTGCAACATTCTACGCACTTTCGCGCTTCACCAATAACGAGCAATTGTGCATCACCACCCTCAGCAACGGCCGTTCCGACCTCCGCATCAGCAACACCGTTGGTATGTTTGTCAACACGTTGGCATTGAGTGCCGAGATTGGCGAACAAAGCGTGATGGAGTTCCTGAACGAGACCAGCAAGAACTTCAATGAGACATTGCGGCATGAATACTATCCCTTCGCGCAAATCGCCAATGACTACGACCTCTCGGCTGAAATCATGTTCGCCTACCAAGTGGGTGTGGTCAGCAATTACGTATGCAAGGGACAAACACTTGAGGTTGAGAACCTTGAATTGGATGTACCGAAGTTCCGCATCGCCTTCTACATCATTAATGACGAGACAGGAAAGCCTTGTGTCTGCATACAATACGACAACGGCCGATACAGCCGCGAACTGATGCAACACTTGGCCCAATCGGTCAGCAATGCGGTGGATGCCTTCATCCATCAGCCTGAGATGAAGTTGCAGCAGGTGTCGCTGTTGGATGCCGAACAAACCACCCTCCTCGACAGCTTCAACCAGACCGAGGTGCCTTACGACAACACGCAGACCATCGTTTCGCTGTTCCGTAAGCAAGTGGCAGAAACGCCCGACAACATGGCTGTGGTGTATCACGACAACAAATACACCTACCGTGAGGTGGATGACATCACGGAGCGCATGGCAGCTTATCTCGTATCAAAAGGTCTTGGAAGAGAAGATGTTGTCTCGATTCTCATTCCGCGTTGCGAATGGATGCCCATTGCCGCCCTCGGTGTGCTGAAGGCTGGTTGCGCCTATCAGCCTCTCGACCCGAGTTATCCCGCCGAGCGTCTGAATTTCATGATCAAGGATGCTTCCGCCAAACTGCTCATCGCCGATGAGTCGCTGCGTGACATCGTGAACGAATACGAAGGTGAGGTGCTGCTGACGAAAGACATCAAGCAATTGCCGGCAGTCAGCCAGCCTGTCAATGTCACCGTCAATCCAGCTGACTTGTTCATCTTGCTTTATACCTCTGGCTCAACGGGTTTGCCTAAAGGTTGTCAGTTGGAGCATCGCAATTTGACCGCCTTCTGCCATTGGTACCAACGCCGTTTTGAACTCAAGGCCGAGCACCATGTGTCGTGCTACGCCAGCTATGGTTTCGACTGCTGCATGATGGACCTCTACCCTGCCCTGACCTGCGGTGCTTGTGTGTATATCATTGGCGACGACATCCGCCTGACCCTGCCCGAAGTGAACGATTACTTCAACGAGAACCATATCACTCACTCGTTCATGACCACTCAGGTGGCCTACCAGTTTGCCACCAATATGGACAACCACTCGCTGCTGCACTTGATTGCGGCGGGTGAAAAGTTGGCTTCGATGGTGCCTCCGAAGAACTTCAAGATGCACAACGGCTATGGCCCGACGGAGGGCACCATCCTCATTACAGAATATGAAGTGGATAAGGAACTGAAGGACATCCCCGTGGGTAAGCCGCTTGACAATTCGCGACTCTATGTTGTTGACAAGCAATTCAACCGCTTGCCTCCTGGAGCAATGGGTGAATTGTGGATTAGCGGTCCGCATGTTACGAGGAGTTACCTCAACCGTCCCGAGAAGACCGCTGAGGTTTATATCGACAACCCGTTCAGCGACGATCCACGCTTCGCCCGCATCTATCGCACCGGCGATATTGTGCGTTACCTCCCCGATGGCAACATCCAGTTTGCGGGCCGTAAGGACGGACAGGTGAAGATTCGCGGTTTCCGCATCGAATTGAAGGAGGTCGAGGCTGTGATTCGCCAGTTCCCGGGCATCAAGGACGTCACCGTGCAAGCCTTTGAGTATGAGAATGGTGGCAAGTACATTGCTGCCTACATCGTCAGCAATAAGAAGGTTGACATCAAGGAACTGAATGCCTTCATCGGACAGCAGAAACCGCCCTACATGATTCCGGCGGCCACGATGCAAATCGATAGCATCCCGCTGAACCAGAACCAGAAGGTGAACCGCAAGGCCTTGCCCGCTCCCGTCATTCAAGCTGCCGACCACGAATATGTGGAGCCTGCCAACGAAGTCGAAAGACTCTTCTGCAAGATCTTTGGTGACATCTTGACCATGGACAAGATTGGCGCCACTGACAACTTCTTCGAATTGGGCGGCACCTCGCTCATGGTGACACGCGTCATCATCGAGGCCGACAAAGCCGGTCATCATATCGCCTACGGTGACGTGTTCGCCAATCCGACACCGCGAATGTTGGCCAACTTCCTCAAGGGAGGTGCTGTCGATGAAGATGAGGATGCACGTAATTACAACTACGGTCCCATCGAAAAAGTCCTTCAAGACAACACGCTTGATGCATTCCGCAACGGCGAGAAGCAACCTATTGGCAACGCGCTTGTTACGGGTGCCACGGGCTTCTTAGGCATCCATATCCTCAAGGAACTCATCGACCGCAAGGATGTGCCTGTCATCTGGTGCTTGGTGAGAGCTGAAAACGAAGAGATGGCCGAACGCCGACTTAAAGGGATGTTGTATTATTACTTCAGCAACAGCTATAAGGAGTTGTTTGGCAGTCGTTTGCGCGTCATCAACGGCGACGTGACCCAAGATATCAAGGTGGACGGCAAGGTTGACACCGTATTCAACTGTGCCGCTGTGGTGAAACATTTCTCCAAGGGCACTGAGATTGAGGATGTCAACGTGGGCGGTGCGGCGCATTGTGTGCGTTTTTGCCTGCTTAACAATGCTCGTCTCATCCATGTTTCCACTTACAGCACCGCTGGCATGTCCATCAATGGGATGCCGCCGGAGAATACGGTTTACACCGAGCAGAAACTCTATTTCGGTCAGAGCCTCAACAACCAATATGTCCATTCCAAGTTCCTCTCCGAGCGTGTCGTTCTCGATGCCGTGGCCTTGCACAAACTGAACGCCAAGGTGATGCGTGTGGGCAACCTTGCGCCGCGTTCCACCGATGGTGAGTTCCAGATCAACTTCAATACGAACAGTGCGATGGGCCGCATTCGTGTCTATCAAATGTTGGGCTGCTATCCCTACGAGTTGACCAGTGCCCCGATGGAGTTCTCCCCCATCAACGAGGTCGCCAAGGCCATCGTGATGCTTTCGGAAACGCCGCAACAGTGTTGCCTGTTCCATCCCTACAACGACCACTTTGTGCATTTTGGCGATGTGTTGGCAGAGTTGGCAAAAATCGGCGAGGCACCGCGTCAGGTGGAGGCCGAGGCCTTCGGCGAGGCTTTGGAAGCCGCCAAGCAAGACCCCGAAAAGGCCAAGCGCCTCTCCAGTCTAATTGCCTACCAAGACATGGCGCATGGACAAAAAGCCGTAATGATTCCCGCCGACAACCAATACACATCACAAGTGCTGTACCGCCTCGGGTTCCGTTGGTCGAGCACCTCATGGGACTATGTGGACCAGATGCTGGTTGCCTTGAATGGATTTGGCTACTTTGAATAATGAAAAAGGCTTGAGAGCGAATCTCAAGCCTTTTCTTCATTCATCTTCCTCAATGACATGATTGGCTCCTCGCGCCTTCTCAAAAAGGTCGGTCATTGTTGGATTTCCTTTGGTCAGTTTCTTGATGGTCAACGATTCGACTTTGTCGTTAGCCAAGCGTAGGTTGTTCTCGCTACTGAGCAATGCGTCTTTTATCTTCTGCAAATGCGAAATGGACTTGTCGATTTCTTCGATGGCGGTATTGAATTTCTCACTGGCCAAACGGAAATTGCGGCCAAACTTATCGCGGAAATCATACAACTGGTTCTCAAAGTTGGTCACATCGATGGATTGGCTCTTGGCAATAGCCAACTGCTGCTTGTATTCCAAACTCTTCTTCGAGGTCTGCACCAATAGTGAAATGATAGGCAGGAAGAACTGCGGCCGGATGACGTACATCTTGTCATAGCGATAGGAAACATCCACGATGCCACCATTATACAACTCATTTTCAGGTTCCAAAAGCGACACCAGCACGGCAAACTCGCAGTTTTTGGTTCTACGGTCTGCATCGAGTTTCTTGAAGAAGTCCTCGTTTTTGTGCTTGGTAGCCGTCTCATCGGCTTCGTTCTTCATTTCAAACATGATGGAGACATATTCCGTACCGTCGGCACCGAAGTCGCGGAAGATGAAATCGCCTTTCGAGCCACTTGAGGCATCATTGTCCTTCTCAAAATAGGCGTTGGGCAACAAAGGACGCATCATCTGGTTGTACTGTGTGGAGCAATGGATTTCCAAGGTCTCCCCTATCATCTTCGTGGACATCTTGGTTTTCAGGTCTTTGTAGTAATCCACCTGCTCCTGCATCATTTTCAGCTTGGCCTCATATTGCTCCTTTTGTGTGTTCACGTAGTTGACTGCCTTTTGGTGCGAAAGCTCGGCCGAAGACTTCAGTTCCATAATTTGTGCGTCTTTCTCCTGCAGGCTCTTTTCCGCTTTGCGTTGTTCTTCCATCACAGCCATCTGTTGTTGCTGACCGCTTTGGGCGATTTGTGCCTTCAAGGCATCAATGGTTTTATCCTTCGCAGCCAAGGCCAGCTCCAGCTCTGAGCGTTTTTGCTGCTCGATGCTCTGAAGGTTATTCCTCAGTTGGCTGATTTCGAGTTCCTTTTTGTTGATCTCTTGCTCTTTCTTATTCAACTCAACTTGATGTTCCTTCTCCAACTTGGCCTCTGCCGATTGCTGTTCCACAAGATGTTGTTGATGCAATTCTTGGAGGCGACGGTTCACTTCCACGTTGAACTCGGCGTTCTTCACCTGACTGACGATGGAAGCGTAGTCGGCTTCGTCGACGGTGAACACGCTCCCGCATTTTGGGCATTTCAGTTCTTTCATAGTTTTATAATTAACCAATGAAAACTCTCAATGAGTTCAAATGGCAAAATTAATAAAGAAATTGTAAACTCGTTGTTATCTTGCGAGAAAATAAATCACCAACATGTGGACGGGATAAAAGGCATAAAAGCAATACTTTAGGAAAGCTGTCTTGATGAAGCCTCGTTTACCGTTGTATAGACAAGTCAGCAAAAGGGACAAAAACACCATTGCTTTCATTGGAAGAAGTACGGGACTAGCCACTGCCCTTATGATGGATTCCCTTCTCAAGCCGTACATTAAAAGGATAAAGAGAAAACCTGCAGTCCTGTAATCCGCTTGCATATATCTGGAAACGAGAAACATGACAACAAGCAAAACCATGCTAATGACAGGCTTGTTCTTGAAATACTCCAGACTACACATGGCCAAATACCCCAACAACAGGGTGAACATCACATTCTGTTTAGGCAACCATAAACTATTGCCATTCATTAAATTAAACGGGATTTCTGACAGGACTGCCAATACTAAAAGGCTGATACCGTATTGTTTCCTGTTTTTGGTTTTCTCAAAACCTTCAACGAGCAGAAAAGCGAAAATTGGGAATGCGAAACGCCCAAACATCAGCATGACTTGTAGCAAAGAAACGGATTTACCCGCCACAGTAAACCACACCGTGTTAGCCCATGGAAACCGATCAAAGTAAAACTTGACCAAATGATCCGACAGCATCGACATGCATGCGATGAGTTTCAATGCACTGCCACTGAATATTTTGAACTGGCGTAAAGAAGTCTTGCTATCGGTCATAATGAAAGACAGGTTGGAACAGCATTACCGTTTGTCCACAATAGTAACACCGGGGTAATCGTTGGCGTTGAAAGTGACTTGTTTTTCGGTCACGCCAAAGGAAATGTTGCGCATGGTGATGCCTATCCCCGACACTTTGGTTTTCAGGCTAACGGGCATGTAGGTGCCTTTAGCAACGACAAGCTCCATCTTTTTCGGGGCATCTTTGTCTTTGTTGGATTTTGACTTCTTGCATAGCAATTCCCACGTCTTTGCTGTTTCCTTGGCGATAGTAACGTCATAGCCATCGTTGATACCGTTAAACATCTCAGCATCGCCTTCCGACTCAGAACTCTCTTTTTGTTTAGTGATTTCGACCTCGTTTTTCTTGGAATTATAGCTCCACGCTGTTTCCCCATCGGTCCATGTGATGATTTCCACGCCCATCATGTTGGCTTCCATACGTGTCTTGTCTCCCAAAGTATAGGTTTTGGTGGTCATTGTACCAAGAATAGGGACTTTGGCATCCACTGTCATGATGATACCTTCTTTTTCGTGTTTGTCCATTTCCGCATCCATGCGGGAGAGGATTTCCTTTGGCGTTTGTGCCACCAAAACACCCGCCATGCCGAGGAAACAAATGATGCTGAACAGTTTTTTCAACTTAGACATTGTTTTATGGTTTAAAGTGCAAAAGTATAATTTTTTGGCAAACAATTCAACCATTCCACCAAATTATCGTACCTTTGTCAACAATATCACTGGACTGCTTCGTTCCTCGCAGTGACGCAAAGCGACGACAAGTTGATCCCAATCTTTGAATCTTAAATCTTTGAATTTTGAATCTTTAAATCCTAAATTCTTAATAATGAAAAAACTCACCTTATTAGTTATGGGCACAATCACCCTATTCGGCTGCAACCAACAACCACAGCAGCCTGAACGCTATTCCGTCAAGGCTTACCCCGAGACGAGAAAAGACACCACTGTCGTTGACGACTACTTCGGCACGAAGGTCGCCGACCCGTACCGTTGGCTCGAAAACGACACCTCCGTCGAGACCGCGAAATGGGTCAAGGAACAAAACGAAGTCACACAAGACTACCTGAGCCACATCCCCTTCCGCAGCGCCCTCAAGGACCGCCTCACGCAACTCGTGGACTACGAACGCTACGGCATGCCTTCGAAGAAACACGGCCGTTACATCTACTCGAAGAACGACGGCCTCCAGAACCAAAGCGTCATCTACATGCAGGAAACACTCGACGGTGAGCCTACCGTCTTGTTAGACCCCAACAAACTTTCCGACGACGGCACCGTCTCTTTGGGTGGCATCAGCTTCTCCAACGACGGCAAGTACATGGCCTACACCATCCAACGCAGTGGCTCCGACTGGGTTGAAATCTACGTGATGGACATGGCCACCCTCGAACTCCTCCCCGACCACATCGAATGGGCCAAGTTCACGGGCGCCACTTGGTATAAAGACGGCTTCTTCTACGCCGCCTACGACCGCCCCGAAGCTGGCAAGGAGTTCAGCAACGTGAACGAAAACCACAAGATCTACTACCACAAACTCGGCACGCCGCAGGAGCAGGATGAACTCTTCTACTCCAATCCCGCCCAGCCGCGCTATTTCCACCAAGTAGACCTCACCGAAGATGAGCATTACATGTTCCTCTTCGAGAGCGGTCAAGGCGCAGGTAGCACGCTGTGGATCCGTGATATGCAGGACCCGAAGGGTAAGTTCGTGCAGATTGCCGACGACATGGATTACCAATATGGTCCCATCGACGTGATTGATGATGTGCTGTATATCTTCACCAACTACAACGCGCCCAAGGGCCGCATCTGCAAAGTGTCAGCCAAGACCCCACAGATGGAAAACTGGGTGGATGTGATTCCTGAAAGCGAAAATGTCATTTCTGGCATCAACCTGGCCAATGGCAAGATGATTGTCACTTACGACAAGGACGCCGCCAACCACGCCTACGTCTACACCATGGACGGCCAACAACTCCACGAGATAGCCCTGCCTACTTACGGTTCGGTCGGCTTCAGCAGTGAATATAAGGAGCCCGAAGTGTTCTATGCCTTCACCTCTTTCGTCTTCCCCACCACAATTTACCAATACAATATCGACGACAACACCTCCACCGTGTTCCGTGCTCCCGCCATCGACTTCAAGTCGGACGATTACGAAACGGAGCAGGTCTTCGTCACCTCGAAGGACGGCACCAAGGTCCCGATGTTCCTGACCTACAAGAAAGGCTTGCAGATGGACGGTACCAACCCGACTTTCTTGTATGGCTACGGTGGCTTCAATATCACCCTCAACCCAGGCTTCAGCACCTCGCGTCTGCCCTTCATCGAAAACGGCGGCATCTATGCCCAGATGAACCTGCGCGGTGGTAACGAATATGGTGAGGAATGGCACATCGCCGGCACCAAGTTGCAGAAACAGAATGTCTTCGACGACTGCATCGCTTGCGCTGAATACCTTATTAATAACAAATACACCTCGCCAAAGTACTTGGCATTGAACGGTGGCTCCAATGGCGGTCTGCTTGTCGGTGCTGTTGTCAACCAGCGTCCCGACCTCTTTGGCGTTGCCGTGCCGCAAGTCGGCGTGATGGACATGCTGCGCTACCACCTCTTCACCATTGGCTGGAACTGGGCCAGCGACTACGGCACCAGCGAGGACGACGAGGCCATGTTCAAGGCTTTGTATGCCTATTCGCCGTTGCACACCATCAAGAGCGGTGCTGATGTGCACTATCCCGCCATCATGGTCACCACAGCCGACCACGATGACCGCGTTGTGCCCGCCCACTCGTTCAAATATGCAGCCGCCTTGCAAGCTGCCCAAACCGGACCAGAGCCCAAGATCATCCGCATCGACACCAAGGCCGGACACGGT
>CALEMB010000139.1 GCA_937902805.1 uncultured Bacteroidales bacterium | reverse complement strand
GTTCGACTTTTATTTTCGTGTTGTTTTGACTCGGGACTTCGGGACACGGGACACGAGACTTTGGATGGTCTCGCGTCTCGCGTCTCGTAGTCTTGCGTCCTCTTATCTTACAACCACCTTTTGAACCTTGACGTTGTCACCATTCACGAGGCGGATCATGTAGATGCCGGCAGCGGCTTTGAAGTTGACGTTAGCGCAACCGTTGATGCTTTCGCTCTTCAGGATGCGACCGTTGACGTCGACCACTTGCAGCGTGGCGCGGCCTTCGTTGTTGATGACCCAATTACCATTGCTATAATAGGCAAAGGTGTCTGAGCCTGTCGAAGACCCGGTGGCGAACACCAGTTTGAAGCGGCTGGCGTAGTCAGTCGTGCGGGCCTCGAAGGTGTAGCTCGGGTTGGCGAGCAGGTCGGTCTCGATGCCGGTCATATTATCAATAAGGTGCAGGTAGGCGAAGCTCACTTCCTCGTTGGTGAAGCTGAGGGTGTAGGTGCCGTTGTTCTTGGCCTCGAAGCTGACGGGCATTTCACCCACGTTGCTTTCGGCGTTGACCACTGCGTAGTCCTTACCTTCCATCGGGATGTAAACCTTGCTGCTGTTGTTGCTGAAGCAGAACTTCTCAAGCAGGTTGCCTTCACCGAAGCGGATGATGGCGTTGTCGGCCAAAGAAGCACCGCGCGTGGCGGCCTTGCTCAGGTTGATGTTGAGTTGGCCTCTACTGTTAGCAATCTGGTTTCTCGAGAATTTGAAGGTTTGGTTTGCATCCGTGGCTTGCACGAAGATACCTTCCATAGGAGCGATGGCACCCGTGGCGGCGATGAAGCCGGCGCCAGTTTCAGGATTCATGCGGTAGAAGGCCAGGTTGTCGTTGGCATCGTTGAGGTAGGCGTTGCACACGAACGGGTTGGCATAGAGGTTCCAATCCCTAAACTCTTGAGTTTCCGTAGGAGCAGCATAAGAAGGAGTCACGGTCACATCTGTGTTGTTGGCTTTCACGGTACCTGTGAAGGTGAGGGTTACATCAGCTGCATTGGCATAGAGGTAACCGTTGCCGTTGTACATATATAATGTAGAATTGTTATTGGCACCATAATAGGACCATTCAAGGTCGGAGGTGCGGCTCCAGCTGTAGAGATCATAGGTGCCGGTACGCATGCCATATGTTTCATCCGTGTTATAGACATAAATAGTAGAAGACAGCGGGTTGCCAATCAGGTAGTAACCTGCTCTGTCTTCTTCATTGCCTGCACCGTAGCCTGTGATGTTCTTCTTCACCGTGGCAGTTACCGTGTTGTCGGTTTGCAGCTGACCACCGTCGGCGATGGTGAGGGTGTTGGAGTTGAGATTGATTTTCTTGGCTGCGGCCACGCAGTTGCTCTCAATGGTGGCGTTGGCACGAAGAATGACCTCGTCCGTTAAAACAGGCAATTGAGCAGGTGCCCAGTTGCCAGCGGTGCCCCACTTGCCGTCGTTGGTGGCATTGGTGAACACCATGTTGCCTTCAGCCAAAGTAGTGAAGCTGATAGGTTCGCAATATTCACCGCTGGTGCAGTTGCTCTTCACATGCACGTCATACTTGGTGCCGGCGGTGAGGCCAGTGAGTTGGAATGATTGTTCTTCAACATTAGTGGTGGCATCAATCCAATTACCAGCAGGAGTAGGAGTGCCAACAATTACATTGTCGATATGGAGATAGTTGTCAGCATTAGATTCAGTAGATTCACCATAGAAGGCAATTTTTACGGAATTTCCTTTGTAATTACTCAAATCTAAAATAACATTTTCACCTGTTGCAGTATTAGCTATGTTGTTGTAAACATAAGCAGAACCACTATTGTTCCATTCACGAAGACTCTCCCAAGTAGCCTCATTATCAGTCGTAACCAACACAACGAACCTATCATCGGTTCCGTTGGTTGCAGGAGCAGGAACATTATTGCCAGTGTAGGCGGTCAAGGCAAGGTCGAAACTCAAAACAGTACCGTCTGTTACGTCAATTGCTTTTGTAATAAGCCAGCCTTTTCTTTCGCTAGATTCCTGTCCATAGATATTGATTTTTGCGTGTGCATCAAACACCCCATTACTTGTGCCAAAACTCCATTGGGAGCCAGTGGATAAAGTTGCTGTGCCATCCATGACATCGCTCAAAAGACCTATCTTGTTTTCCCAATCTGTAGGAATTGACGAGCCAAATCCCTCTGACAAAACAGTTGTACCCATGCCTGCTGCTGTTCTATATTGCACCGTGTAACTGTCCACATCCAATGAGCCGGTCCAGCTGAGGTCGGCGGTGACGGCAGTCTTGGTGGCTTCGTTAATGGCAAGGCCAGTCGGCACGGGGCAAGCTTCAGGAGTGGTGAAGTTGATTTCATTGCTCCACACACCGTAGTCGCCGCCGCCGCAGTTGGCGCGCACCTTCACGGTGTAGGCCTTTTCAGGAGTTAGACCCTCCAAGAGGTAGTTCTCGTTGGTGTTGGCAGAAACTATCGTGAAGTTCGTTTCGCCTTCCATCTTGTAAGCCACGTCCCAAGCCGTTTGGGTGTTGTCCTTAAGCGTCCAGCTCAGCTTGGCGGAAGTGGAACCATATTCGACAAGACTCAACGTGCCGACAGGATAGCAGGAGGCCACAATAAAGTTATCCATATAGGTAGCATTGCCATATTTGCTTTCACCACGCAGGATAATGTAGCAGTTGCCGCTCATGTTGATAGGCAGTGCGTAGGTGTACCAACCGATAGCATCTTCAGCAGGAATGATACCGCTTTGAACTGAACGTACGCGCGGGATGAATGCCAACTCGGTGGCACCTTCAATCTCGCCATTGGTGCTGGCAAAAACTCTGATACCTTCAGTTGTATAGCTACTATAATTGTCTGTACGATAAACATCGATGAAGAACGCGTAATTGTCGTTCGGAAGTGTCATGCCAGGAAGCACAAGCTTGGTCATATTGCCATCATTCTGGTCGGGCAACTGCAACTGATGGGTAGTATTGGTGCCGTTGGAAGAGGTGTACACTTGGAAGACGTATGTACTGCTTCCAGCGATATGCTTATTCACCCAGCAGGGGTCAGAGAAGTTGCCCATATCATAGCTCTCAAAATCCTCGCTCCACGGGAGGTCGGTGACAGGGTCGCACTTGGTGGTAAAGTTCAGTGCGGTCGACCATTCAGTAGTGTTGCAGGTGGCCTGCACTTGCACTTCGTAGGTGGTGTTGCCACCCAAACCTTCGATGGTATATGGACAAGCCACGTTGTTTTTGGTTTCCCATTCCTCGGTGCCGGTGCGGTAGCGCAGGTTGAAGGTGGTGAGGCCGTGGGTGTCCCAAGTAATCTTGGCCGATTCGTTGGTCACTTCGCTTTCTGCAAGGCCGGTTGGCGTTTCGCAGCTGCTGGAGGTAGTGAAGCTTTGGGCGTTACTCTCGGTTTGCTCACTAGTCCAAGGGCAGTAGCCTATCAATTTCACTTGATAGTCAGTCTCCGGGCTGAGAACGGCATTGTTGCTCAACACGTATGGGCTTTCGGTAACATTCGTTGCGGCAACTTGCCAAGTGGCAACTGAGTTACTGGTAATGGTGATGTCGTCTACGTAGAAGCAGTCGTCGCCACTTGCACTACTAACATCTTTGTAATATGTCCAAATAAGTGTATGTGTACCGGCGGTAAGCTCATACGAATATTTTGTCCAGTCAACCTCACCGGAAATATTCATCTTTTGGGAGTTATCGATGAGGAAACGACCCCAATCGTAATCTTCTTCCGAGGAAACTTTTGCCCAAAAGACAATGGTGCCTGGACCGGTCAAAGTTACTTGATAACTCAAATTCGAATTTTGGTAATCGTATCCACCACTCTTAATGCAATAATCACTGCCATTGTATCCGCCAGCCGTTACAGCCCATGGATAAGTTGTACTGTTTGTGAATCCAGTAGGTATCTGATTGTTTTCGAAGTTGGCATCAAGCACAGGGGTTATAGTCTCTTCTCCCACCATCACGTCGTAATGGTCGCTTGTGCCAGTCCAAGTGAGCGTGGCACCGTAAGCAGTGGTGTTGGTAGGCTCGGCAAGCACTGGGGCGGGGCAGCTTTCAGGTGTACTGAAGGACTTGTAGCTCGACCAAGGTGTATAGTCGGTAGCCTCAGCGCAATACGGGGCGATGCGCACATAATAGGTCTTTTCAGCCGTAAGGCCGCTGAGGGCGGCACTGTTGGTGTTGGCAATCACTTCCTTGTCAATGGTTGCGAAAGTGTTGTCTTGGCTGCACTGCACTTTCCATTCTGTGGCTTCGCCAGCAATTGTCCAACTGACGTTGGCCGAATTGTAGGTGATGTCGCTAAAGGTGATGGTGCTGTACTGCACTTGCATGTCGGCGCAATAGGCCGGGGTGGTGAAGGTGCAGTAGTTGGTGCTCCACTCGCTGTAGTCAGGCTCGGCTTGAGTGCCGCAGTTGCCGCGCACATAAACGCGGTAAGAGGTGGAGGGCGTGAGGCCTGTCAAGATGCACGGGTTGTCGGCAGTGAACTGCACTTGAGGTACGGAACTGCTTGTGGGAGCGGTATAGTCGCTGCTGTAATACACATCCCAGCGGTCTTGGTTGGTGCCGCCAGCCGTCCAGCTCACAGTGGCCGTGGTGGGGCCAATATTGGTGGCAGTGGTGGCCATCGTGGGTCTGAAGCAGGTGGGGATGGCTTTCAGCTCGAGGTCGTCAATGTATGCGTAAGCAGTATTATTATAAGTAGACTTAAACTTAAGTACCATGTTTGTCGGGTTGCCTTCGATGTTGGCGAAATCCACCTCCATAAGTTGGTAGCTATAAGTGGTGGTTGGAGCGACGGATTCAACCTCTACAAAAGTATTTGTTCCATTCAAATAACCAACGCTCATGCTGACAGCCGTATTGCTAACTTTCAAATAGAACGACAATCTCTTTCCGTTTACGCCGCCTTCGATTTCAGGCAACATAGCACTTGCATCAGTTGAAGATGACCCTGAGAAATAAAGGCAATAACTTCCCAAGTGGGAACCACTATTGTATGCATAGGGATAATAGGTACTCGTTCCAGTTCTCGTCCAGCAAGCAGGCAGCGGATAAGATGTTGTCCCGCCCGTATTGGGCCCTTCGAAACCGCACTGGTAGCCAATGCCGGCGGGGCCACATTCAGTGGTGAAGCTTGTGCTCATCCATCCGCTGTTTTCGCTGGCGCACACGCTCTGCACGCGGGCTTGGTAATTAGTGGCCATTGTGAGGTCTTCCAAATCCTTGGTAGTAAGGGTTGTTTCGTGGAGGATTTCCGTCCAGTCAGCCCAATCGCCGCCTTTCACTTGTACGTTGTAGGTGCCGCTGCCGCCAGACCAAGTGAGGGTGGCGGAGTTGTGGGTCACGTCGGAAACTTCGCAAGTAGCGGGTTTTTCGCAGCTGCTCGGGAGTTCGTATTCAATCTGAATATTCGGGCGGTAATACGATCGAACATATGCTGTTGTAGTATTGGATAAGGCGACATTCGACTCAGTATCGTTGCTTCTCATCATATACCTATAGTTTTCCGACGTGGATGTGTATTGCCATGCTAAGGCTGTCAAATAGGTAGGTGTGCCACCATCAGATCTCTTAGTCCGACACACCACAACCAAGAGATTGTCAGTTCCGTTGTATTCAAAAGGAGTTTCGAGGGTGAAGGTCTGCCATCCGGCACTGCTGCCGCCAAGGGTAATGTTTGTTCCCGTATAGAGCGGGGTTCCAGAAGTGACGTATGAAGAAGTATTCACCGTGGACTCTGTCGTGTGGAAAAGATAGATTTTCACCGTGGAAACTAATGATTTGTCGTTATGGTAGAAAGCCACGGAATTAATTGTTTTGGCGGTACCCAGTTCTTCTGCTGTATAGATGAACTGCGCAGTGGAACAGTAGTAGTAGGCGTTACCCATCGGGGAACCTGCACCATTAGTGGTAGCAGTTGGTGATGAACTACCTGTCGGCGAATAGCTTGTACCATCGCCAATGGTAAGAGTCTGTGCCATTGCTGCCCACGGCACGAATAGTGCGAGGAGCAGCATCAAAAGTAAGTGTTTACTTTTCATACGATTAAAATTTTAAGTTAGACATTTGATTAATTGTTTGGTATTTAAAGATTTAAAGATTCAAAGATTCAAGATTTAAAGATTCAAGATTTAAAGATTCAAGATTCAAAGATTTCGGGATTATTTAAGAATGATATGTTCTTTGGCTGGGATGCGGAAAGAGAAGACGCGGCATTGTCCGTATGGAACACGTGGCCTTCCAACGAATAGATGTCGCATTCGGTTTGCAAGGCATCAACGACTACCGGATATTCCTTGTTGAATGTCCCCATATTAGTTAGGCATTAATGGTTTTCAAAAACTCCTCTTTGCTCATCACCACTGGAACGATAGTCTTATGCCTACCCTTTGTATGGCGCATCACACGTAAGGACGACTTCTTGGCTGCCGCCGGGCGCGTTTCCTTTTCTATCAGTATGTTGCCGTTTTTGTCTATCACTTTCATGTTATTGTGTTTTGGAATTTAAGTTAGATATTTGGTTTAATTGTTATGTTGGATTTCAAGATTTCAAGATTTGACTTCGTCGAATGCTTCGCATTTCAGGATTTGACTTCGTCGAATGCTTTGCATTTCAAGATTATGCGAAGATGGCATCGGGAATCTCCTCAAATGTGGGAGCTTCAAGGACGACATTTTCATCCTCGTATTCCGCCACCAGTTCGCAGAGCAGGTTCAACTCAAGGTTCTTGGGGTCGTCTTCCGCCACGCCTTCACCCGTAAGGGGGACAAGCTCGTCGATGCGGGCCAATATCGCTCTCAATTCTTTTTCTGTCTTAATCAGTGCCATGTCTCAGATGTTTTTTATGTCCTTGATTCTATCATATTCGCCGTGTGTGCCGATGAAGCGAATGAGAACGTTCTGCGGGGTAAACTTGACCACTACCACCAGTCGGTAGTCGTTGCCTTTGATGTTGAACACATACCGTTGGTTGCCTACGCTGTCGACGGAATTGAATGTGTTCTTGATGTCGGCGAAGTTGTGCCACTGGGCTTGTTCGGTCTTTTTCACCCATTCAATCAAGGCCGATTTTGCTTGAGGGTTTCTCGTGTAGTAGTCTTTTATCGCCGTCTTTGATATGATTCTCATAGGTCGCTTCAGGGCATAGTTGGCCCTAATAGGGCGCAAATATAGTGTTTTTATTAATACGCGCGTGAAAAACCGCGAAAAAACACAAAAAAAGTTCCCGCTGTGGGGCGGGAAGGCGTGAAGATTTCTAATTTCGGGATTTACAAATTAAAAGACATCGGAATGGGTTCCGGTGTCAAGCAACGACTTCTTGAACTGCCCTGAAAAACGGATGGTGTATTTCATTTTTCAAGTTGTTCGATGAGGTCTTCAAAACTCTTTGCTTCATAGACATGACCAGCGGCCACGTCTTCCAAGGCTTTTTCCAAGCCGCTCTTGCGGCGTGTCTTCAACTTCCAGCCCATTTTCCGCGAAATCAGCCTAAGCATTGCCAAATCGGCATTGGGCAGGGAAAGAGTTACGTTTTCTACGTTTGCAGTTGACAGCATGTTTTTGTTCCTTTCTGTATATTCGTATCCACTCCTTTCAAGCCGCCCACGGCACCAGTAGTGCGAGTAGCAGCGTCAAAAGTTAGTGTTTACTTTTCATACGATTAAAAATTTAAGTTAGACATTTGGTTAATTGTTTGGTATTTCAAGATTCAAAGATTCAAAGATTCAAGATTCAAAGATTTTATGATTCTATTGTTTGATGAGCTTGTTTAGTTGGTTCGCGGCGGGTATCCCAAAAGTCGGCAATATGGATGGTGTCTCCGCCGTCTTACGTAAAGCTTCTCTTGCCTGCTTATGCCATATTACTTTTATCTCCATAGTCATACCGCCTCGACATATTCATGGGTTAGCTCAAGTTCTTCGTCCAACATTTTGAGGACTTCTTCATGCGTATAAAAGTCGCCTTCGGCAAAATCGCGCTCCGACTGGTCAATTCTCGCATTGATTTCCTCCATCGTGTATGGCTTGAGGGCTTCTTCCTCAAATTTGGCACGTTCGGACAGTTGCTTGGCCATCCATCGCATATTGCTCGGCGTGAGAGTGCCGTAGAGGTATTCAAGTAGGTTAGATAGTGTTGTCTCGCTCATGGTCGTATGGTTTAACTCTTGTTTGATTGTTTGAGATTCTCGGGATTTCAAGATTTCAGATTTGACTTCGTCGAATGCTTCGCATTTCAGGATTTGACTTCGTCTAATGCTTCGCATTTCAAGATTTCGGGAGTTATTGTTTAGGTATCATTTTGGAGCAGATTTTGATGATTTCGTTGGCGAGGCGGAAGCCAGCGTCGCACACGTCTTTCTGCTGGTTGCCGTCGTAGCCCATCGCAATGTGCATGGTGTCGTAGCCGTCGTTCACCAAGGCCAGCAACTTGCGGTCGCGCAAAGCCACTGCAGCCTTGTAGTCCTTGATGTCGGGATGCGGGCGTTGCTTGGTCTTCACATTGAAGATGGCATCCACTGCAATCAGCACAGCATTCCAAAGGTAATGCCCTGCGGCACGCACGTACTTGCGGTCGCCATAGCGTCTCAACGACTTATCATATTCTCCGTTCTCCATTAGCGTTTGCTTCGCATTGTCAACATAGCGTTGGGCTTCTTCTATTGGGTTTTCTTTTTCCATGGGGTTTGGGATTTGAGGATTCAAGGGTTATAGTTTTTCGATTTGTTCGGGGGATAACTCCGTCACCTCGGCAATATCTTCAATGGGGTAGCCTTTGGCTTTCATCCTTTGTGCTACATCAATGGCCTTCTTTTTCTCTCCCTTGATTAAGCCCTTTTTCTCGCCTTTTTTCTCACCTTTGAGTTCGGCCGTTTCCAATGTGCTTGTGTAATCCCAGTACTCTTTCTGGCTGGCCTCGTATTGGCGGCGTTCCTCCACCGAATACTTTGCTATCTCGGCCTGCTCGAAAAGCTTCTTGAAGCCGAAGTCGGTGTAAGGGTTGATGTAGCGTTCGCGGTTGTCTTCGATCATGGCGCGTTCAGTTAAGGGCATAGTAAGCCCATTCGGAGGCAAAGATAGGGTTTTTATTAATACGCGCGTGGGAAATCGCGAAAAAACACAAAAAAAATTCCCGCTGTGGGGCGTGGAAGAAAATCTTTCGTTTCTACTTGCCAAATCCAGGTATTTTGCGTACCTTTGCAACCGCAAACACAAAAGCCCGAATGAGATAGAAAACCCTTTGTAACTATCTGTTTCTCTGAATGATATACTATGCAGATAGACTTGCTAACCTGATTTTCTCCATAACTATCTCATTCACAATTCATTAAAGTACAGAAATCAATACCAACGCTATACCAACGCTATACCAACGCTATAGCAAGCCTATAGGAGGTCCGAGGTACCTCTGAGGTAACTATAAGGTAACTCCGTGATTCCTCCCTGTGCAAACCTATTGACCAAATAAACATGCACTGGTTTAATTCCGCCAACGAGTGTACACATTTGCTTTTGTCCTTTCTTCTGCTTATTTGCGTAGGGCATAGTAAACCCTTTTAGGCGCAAAAGTAAGATTTTTATTTAAAACACGTAAAAAAACGCAAAAAAAGTTCCCGCTGTGGGGCGGGAAGGCTTTTTGTTTCAGGATTCTTCTTTCTGTTGTTGGGCTTGTTGTTTGGGCTCGCGGCGGGTATCCCAGAAAGCGACGATGTAGATGATGTTTCCATCAATATAATAGACTATTTTGTTCAAGCGGCTTACAACAACACTTCTATATGAACGAGGCAGGTCGGCCAAAAAAGGCTCGATCTTACCCAAATTAGGATACTGGCCAAGAAGTATTGAGGTTTGAAGCACTTCTTGCATAAAAGCCTCCCTTGATTTGTCTCCAAATTTCTTTTGGATGTACTTGGCAGTTTTGCGCCACTGCTTTTTAGCCGTTGGAGTCCATTTTACAGTCATACTGTTTCAGCGTATTGTAGTTCTCCTTTTGCAAACTCCTCCTCCAACTCACGGAAGACGTCTTCGCTGTCTTGGCATAATCCAGCAGCTATCTCTCTTTCGCTTTCATCAACCATTTGGTGTAGTTCTTCAATGGTGTATGGCTTCAGATTCTCTTCGTTGTCGGCGAATTGGATGAGATGCTCACCTACCCAGCGCATGTTGTTGGGTGTAAGGGTGCCGTAAAGATATTCCAGCAGGCTTGTCAATGTTGCTTCGCTCATCGTTTTTTCAGATTATTCCGCCTGCAAAAATACAACATAATTCTTGATATCGCAAGGGGAGGGATATTATTCTTCCCTCTCCCCGCAAAACACCGCCAAATCCTGCAGGGCATCTAGCGTTTCCGAGGCGGGGAAAGGCCTCAGGGCCTCCAAGGTTTTTTGCTGGTATTCGGGCAAGAGTGCTTGGGTTTGCTCTGTGTTTTCGCCGTCGAGCATATCGTCGCGGAGCTGGAAGAGGATGCCGAAATTGAGGCCGAAGTCAGCAATCTGTTGGATTTGCTCGGGCGTCGCCCCCACCGACATGGCTCCCGCCACGCAGCAGGAACGCATTAATAGGGCGGTTTTGCGGGTGATGATATCGAGGTAGGTATCTGTGGGACGGTCCTTCATCGGTCGTTGAGCTTGTCGAAACGCTTCGCATTCAACGTGGTTAAACGCCGGCCCTTCGACAGGCTCAGGGACCTTGGATATTGCATTTTGCATTAATTCCCCTTCGCTCATGGCGGCGGTGGTGGAAAGGATTTCGTTGAGGATGTTGGCGTCCTTCATGTTGGAAAGGAGCAGCATGGCTTTGGCGAGGAGGTAGTCACCAGCGAGGACGGCGGAGAGGTTGCCGAAATGCGCCTTCACCGAAGCACGGCCGCGGCGCTGGTCGGAGTCGTCCACCACATCGTCGTGGATGAGCGTGGCGGTGTGTACCATCTCCACAAAAGCGGCGGCACGCAATGTCTGCCCGTTGACCTCACCGAAAAGCTTGGCGGAAAGCAACACCAGCAGCGGACGCAGGCGCTTGCCTTTGGCTTGGCACACATAGCGCATGATGGCGTCCATCGGCTGGGTGTCGGCCTGCAAGCTGCGCTCGAAAAAGGCCTCGAATTGGGCTAATTCGGCAGCGAGAGGGGCGGTGATTTCGTCTAAGGTTTTCACGGCAGCTGTCCTATTCAGAATAAATCGGCATGGGTACCGGTTTGCAGGAACAACAGCGTAAGTTGTGTGTCGTTTTGTTCCCAAGTCATCAACCAGTCAGGTTGGATATGGCATTCCCAAATCTCGCGTTTTTGATTCACGAGTTTATGAGGATGGTATTGTATAGGCAGAGTGCCTGTCTCTTGTAACAGGAGGATGGCATCATGTATGAGTTGCATATTAAGTCCCCTTTTCTGACAGCGTACCAAATCTTTCTTGAAACGCTTCGGGGTTATCACAATGTATTTCATACGTTGATGCCTAATTCCTTAAACAGGTCATCCACAGATTCATAGGTGGATACCCTGCCGTTCTCGATGTCGTCCATTGCCTCACGGAAACCAGCGGTCTTGGTGATGTCATACTCCTTGGGTTTCGCTTCTTTCTGTACCTTCACCGACGTCACCCCCAACAGCATCTTGCAGGCTTGTTTTACTTTCGAAACAAGACTTTCGTCGGGCACTTGTAATACTAATGTTGCCATTTTTGACTAGTTTTGTGGTTTTGGTGGCAAAGATACAACTTTTTTTGGAAAAAGATAAGAAAACAGGGAAATAAGCAATAGAAACCAGACATGTTTGATGGGATTTGCACGATATTTGCTATTTTTGCGTTAAAAATACATTGAACAACAACGATTAAAGATATGAAACACCCTGGAATCATCATCGCGACAGTGGCCTTAGTGGCCCTCGGTTTGTTGGCATTTGCCACGCCTAACCAGACCCCTGATACCCCTCAAACCCCAACCAACAACTACGAAACCATGTGGAATAAAGTTAAGGAAAACCTTGAAAAGAACCTGCCGGAATCGGCTGAAAAAGAGCTGGATGCCATTGAGCAACAGGCCGCCACGGACAAGAACCAGGTGCAGCTGCTGAAGACTTACCTCTATCGCCAGAAGATCTTCCAATTCACCATCGAGGAAGACCCCGACCAGCATTTCATCCAGTATGCCGAGTCGAAATTGGGCCAACTGGACGAGGTGTGCAATGCCCTCCTGCACGAGGAACTCGCCAAGGCCTATGCCGAGTATCTGGACAACAACCAATGGACCATCAACCAAAACCTGGCCATCGACGGCGACATCAGCAAGGTGGAGATGAAATACTGGGACAAGGCGAGTTTCGAGGCGAGGATTAATGCCCATTATACCGAAGCGTTGAAGCCCGTGGAGGCCTTGAAAAAGGCAAAGACCGAGGACTTTATGGCCTTGTATGAGAACAAGGACAACAACGAACAATATATCGAATACGAGGCTTCGCTGTTTGAGTTCATGTTCCACCGTGTGGCGAACTATTATCAGGGAGAAGCCAACATGGATGATGTGGAAGCCGGCTGGGACACCGAGACGTGGTGGTTGCCCGCTGCCGACTTCATCAAGGCCGACTTGGGCGAGGACGACAGCCCGCTCATCAAGTGCTTGAAGATCTATCAGGACCTGATGGCCTACAACCAACAGCAGAAGAACGAGGATGTGTTGATTTACAACGACTTCAAGCGTTTCGGCTTCGTCAATTCCATCCTGCAAAAGGACGACAAGTACCAAGCCGCGATGGAGCAGCTGAGGGCGCAGTATCCCGACAACCCGATTTCAGCGGAAATTACCTCGCTCATCGCCCGCAATATGATTAATCAGTGCGAAAACCATAGCGAGGATAGCGCCTATTTCGACCATTACAAGAAAGCCAAGGCCATGTGCGAGGAAGCCATCGCCAAGTTCCCGAAATCGAAGGGCGCAAAGAACTGCCAGAACCTCGTCAAGCGTATTGAGGAGCCGAGGGTCGAGATGCGGCTGAACCAAGTGCAGCTGCCTAACGAGGCCATCCCCGCCGTGCTGGAATACAAGAACGTGACACATCCCTGCTACAGGATTGTGAAAGTCAGCGAGAAAGAACTGGAGAAATTGAGCAACATGCAAAAGGAAGACTTGCTCAAGGAGCTGAACAAAAAGGCCTCTGTCACCGAGCAGGAACTCACCTTGCCCACCGAAACCGACTACCGCCAGCACAGCACCTTGATTGCGCTTCCCGCTTTGGAGAAAGGCATCTATTACCTTGTGGGAAACATCAGCAAGGACAACAAGAACGAGGATAAGATATTGCTACTCAATTTCCAGGTGTCGAAATTGGGTTATGTCACCGACAAATGTAACAATCAAATGACCGTGCTCACCCTTGACCGCAAAACGGGTAAAGCCATGGAAGGCGTGACGGTGGAATTCTGTAGGCGCGAGTGGGACTACAAGGTTCGTGAGTATAAGACTATCATCCTAAAGACGGTGAAGTCAGACAAGAACGGCAAAGCCATCATGGATGGCAAAGAGGACGACAGATCCTCGTTCTACGTCAATCTCCGCAAAGGCGATGATGTCTTGCTGTCCTCCATCCACCACCATATCGGAACACCACCGGATAGGAACGATCGAGTGTATCATATGACCAACCTTTTCACTGACCGTGCCATCTACCGTCCCGGACAGACCGTCTATTTCCAGGGCGTCGTGGTGCGTTATCAGGGCAAGGAACAGACTTTGGTGAACGGCTACAGCGAGAAGGTGACCTTCAAGGATGCTAATTGGCAGGAAATCAACGCAGTTACTTTCACCACCGACGAATACGGCACCTTTAGTGGCTCGTTTGTTATCCCCACGGACAGGCTGAACGGTGTGTTCCATCTTATTTCTGGTCACGGGAGTGCTACCTTCCGCGTGGAGGAATACAAACGCCCGACCTTCGAAGTCACCTTTGAGAAGCCGAAAGAGCAATACAAACTCAACCAGGAAGTGACGGTGCATGGCGATGTGAAAGCCTACGCTGGCTTCGGTTTGGATGATGTGGAATACAGTTACCGCGTTGTCCGCAGAACCTCCTTCCCTTGGCGTTGCTGGTGGTGGTGGTACCCGACCGTCGAGGACGAGCAAATCACCTATGGCAAGGCCCGCACTGACGAGAGCGGCAAGTTTGCCATCACCTTTAACCTGAAGCCTTCGTTGAGCATTGAACCGGAAAAGCAGCCCGTCTTCACTTACGAAATCGAGGTGACAGCTACGAGCAAGCAGGGCGAGACCCATGCCGACACCTACAGCATCCGTGCGGGTTACAACGAGGTGAGCATCAGCACCAACCTGCCAGAGATGATTGAGAAGTCGGAGATGGGACAATACGAAATCTCGGTGCAGAACCTGAGCTGGCAGCCCGCCAAGAGCCGTGTCAAGCGTACGATTTATCGCTACGACAACCCCGAAAAGATCAACTATTTTGAAGCGATGGGACACAGCGAAAAGCTGGATAGGCAGGTGTTGAGTGATGAGGATTTGGCTCGCCTTTTCCCTGAGTTTAGCTTTTATGATAAGCCGGTCGTTGAGCCTGTCGAAACGCCGGCCCTTCGACAGGCTCAGGGACCTCAAAAAAGACAGGCTCAGGGACCTCAAAAAACCTTGGTTTATCAAGACGAAATCATGGTGGACGACAAAGCCAAATTCTACGAAGGCAAGGCTTTGGAGCCAGGCAAATATGTCGTGGAACTGAGGAGCCTTGACGACCCGTTGGCTGTGACGACATGCGAGTTCACCATCTATGAAAAGGATGCCAAACGCCTGCCTTTCACCACGATGGAATGGCAACGTATTGACAAGCCCAGTGCCAAGCCCGACGATGAAATCCGCTTCAGCCTCGGTAGCGCGGCCGAGGATGTGAGGGTGTGGGTGCAACTGCTCCACGGTGACGAGATTCGCATGGAAAAATGGTTGACCTTGGATAACGAGGTGCAGACCTTGAAATACAAAGTGACCGAGCAAGACCGTGGCGGCCTCAACTGGCGTTACGCTTTCGTGAAGGAAAACAGCTTTAATGTTGGCCGCATGAATGTTTCTGTGCCTTTCGACAACTACGACCTGAACGTGAAACTTGCCACCATGCGTGACAAACTCAACCCTGGTGCCGAGGAGACTTGGGAAGTGACCGTCCGCGACTACAAGGACAAGCCTTTGGAAGCCGCTTTGCTCGCAGGCATGTATGACGCCTCGTTGGATGAATTTGCAAGGAACCACTGGTGGTTCAGCATGTGGCCTTCGGGTGTGGTTGGGCATAGTTTCAGTACCGACGGACATGGCTTTACTTCCTCGGCTACCCGTGGCGATTATTTCATTTTTACAGAATTGTTCAATTTCAGCCTGCCTTCCGATGCGCCTTTCTTCGACTATGGGTATATTTACGGAGGGCGTCGCTTTAGGAAAGGAAGCGGTAGGGTGAATGATGTTTATATGTGTGTGGAAGAATCGGCTACGATGGATTACGAGGTGCCAAGGATGGCGAATGCCAAAGTTTCAGGTGCAGTCCTCGCAACAGATGGAGCAGAGGAAATGGTCGAAATCGCAAAGCAAGAAGAAGCTTTATTAGATGAGGAAGGTTCCGAGACTTCGAAGGAACCCGCTGAGCCTACGCTCCGTGAGAACTTTAACGAGACGGCTTTCTTCTTCCCGCAGCTGCGCACCAATGCTGACGGCAGTGCCACCTTCAGCTTCACCATGCCCGATGCCCTCACGCGTTGGCGCCTGATGCTGCTGGCCTATACCAAGGACCGCAAGACAGGACAAAACGAATATACCTTCACCTCCTCCAAGCCCGTGATGATTATGGCCGACATGCCGCGTTATATGTACGACAACGATGAGCTGTGGTTTGTGGCTAATGTCATCAACACGGGTGATGAGGCCGTTACCCCGAAGGCGAAACTTGAAATCTTCGATGCCGCCACGATGCAACCTGTCAACATCTTGGCTTCCAACGCCATGATACCGATGGAACAAATCCTGCCGGGTCGCAGCAAGGAAGTGCGCTGGAAGGTGAAGGCCCAATACGGTTTGGATCTGTTGGCTTTCCGCTTCACGGCCTATGCAGGTGAATTTAGCGACGCCGAGCAACACCTCCTGCCCGTGCTGAGTAGTGAAATCTTCATGACGCAGACCTTACCCATCACGGTGAAGGCCGAGACCGAGCAGACCTTTGACTTTGAGACCATCGCCAATCCCGACAGCCACGAGCGCGACTACAGCCTGACACTCAACTTCAGCACCAACCCCGTGTGGTACGCCGTGCAGGCCTTGCCTTACCTGGCTAATATTAGCACCGACCGCGCCGAGACCGCTTTCTATGTGTTTTACGCCAACACGCTCTCGTCCTACATTGCCGACAACATCCCCAACCTCTTGAACTACATCAAAAAATGGCAGATTGAGACGCCAGATGCCCTGCTTTCGCAACTCGAGAAAGACCAAGACCTGAAGGCCATCATGCTGCAGGAGACACCATGGGTGCTTGAAGCCAAGAGTGAGACCGAACAGCGCAGCCGTATCGCCACCCTCTTTGAGGTGAACACGATGCGAGGCCAGCAGACCCGTGCCTTACAACTGATTTCCCAGAAGCAGAAGTACAACGGCGGCTGGTCGTGGATGGACGGTATGCCTGAGAGTGCCTACATCACCACTTACATCCTCAGTGGCTTCGGCAAGTTGCAGAAGATGGGTGCGTGGAGCGCGTTGAGCAAGGCCGACCAAAACACGGCTGAGAAAATCTGTGAGAAAGCTGTGCGTTACCTTGAATATGATGTGGCCGAGACCTACCGTGAGATGAAACGCCTCAGCAAAGGCAAGGACTGGCCCATCGGTTCCGGCATCTTGTCTGAACTCTATGCCTTGAGTTTCTTCAAGGAGCAGAACTCTGACAAGGACTTTGCCACAGCGAAAAAATACTACCTCGGTAGCCTTGACAAGGAGTGGACCTTGTTCAACTTCAACCAGCGCTCGAAGGGTGCCTTGGTGCTCTACCGCAACGGCAACGAGAAGACCGCCAAACTGATGATCCAGTCGTTCAAGGAATGCGCCCAAAAGAACGAGCAAATCGGCATGTACTGGCCGAAGAAATACTTCAGCTTCGAGTCGCACATCGCCACACACGCCAACATCATGGCCGCCTTCGCCGAAATCGACCAAAACCAGGAGATGCTTGACCAACTCCGCGTGTGGTTGCTCACCCAAAAGCAGACCAACAAATGGGAAAATTCAGCCTCTACCGCCGATGCCATCTATGCCTTGCTGATGCGTGGCAGCGATTGGTTCGCCGAGGGCAAGGAAGTCACCCTGCGCTTCGGCAACACGCCCGTCAGCACCGAAGGCGGTTTGGCTGGCACAGGCTTCATCCAACGCCGTTGGAACGCCAACGAAGTGACACAAGAGATGCAACAGCTCACCGTCAACAACCCGACCTCGCACTTGGTTTGGGGTGGCCTGTTCCGCCAGTATTTCGTCCCGATTGATGAAGTCAAGAGCGACGAATCGGGCTTCACTATCAAGCGTGAGCTGTTTGTGGAGACAGTGACGGAAAAAGGGAAGGTGTTGGTGCCTGTAGGGACGGCCCTTCGACAGGCTCAGGGACCGAAGACTCAGGGACCTGCGGACGTTGAGCCTGTCGAAACGCCGCTTAAGGTAGGCGACAAGCTTACCGTGAAAATCACCTTCACCAGCCAGCAGGACATGAGTTTCGTCTTCGTCAAGGACTTGCGCGCTGCGGGCTTCGAGCCAATAGAGCAGGTCTCGCATTATGAGCGCAACGACCGCATGAGCTACTACCAGAGCAACACCGACACCGATATGGAGTTCTTCATTGAGCGCCTACCTAAGGGCACGCACCAGCTGGAGTACAGCATGTATGTCACCAAGGAAGGCTACCTCAACAACGGCTATGCCTTGATCCAATGCCAGTATGCGCCTGAGTTTAGCGCTTATTCTAATGGGATGAAGGTAAAGGTTGGAGAATAAAGTCCAGCCTTTCATGTCCCGCTGCACATGTCATTCCAGCATGGGTATGAGCGTGAGAGGGAATCTATGGGCAGCGGTACAATAGACAAAAACCTAAATGAACGACCTCAACAGCTATAGATCCCATGCCTTTGCCCACATGCCTGCGCGGGGATGACATACCTGTTGAGGCCTGCCTTTACTTTACAACCACCTTTACCATTTGCCTTAAGCCCGATTCATGGGTTATGCGCAATAAATAAAACCCTTGCGGCTGGTCTTGCAGCGAGAGTTCAAACTGCTGCGAGCCTTCGTCAAAGGCCGCTGTGGTGCGTTGCAGCAGCTGGCCTTGTAGGGAATACAAGTCAAACTGCACCTCTCCGTGCTTGGGGTTATAGAAGCTCACTCGAGCGTAATCCTTTACGGGGTTGGGGGCAACGAAAGCCAGGAAATCCGGTTCGGTCGTTTCATCCACGCCTACGGAGACATCTGAGAAAATCTTCATCGTTACTGGGAGGTGGTCGGAGCAGCCGTACAAGGCATCAGCGACCTCGGATGGCACGGACGAGTTGCTGCCTTGGTTGACGCTTTGGTTGTAATGCCTGCCATCGTTGCCAATGGCTTTGAAGGAGTTGCGCACATAGCGCAGGTGGTCATTGCCGTAGGCGACTTCGTAGGACATCATGATGAAGTCGAAGCGGTCATCCAAACCACCACCTGAAAAACATTCTTCGGAGTAATGCCGCGTCGCTTGGGTGTGGAATGCAGCATATTGGCTGTTAAAGGCCCATTCACCTACGCCCCCCACTTCGTACAAGGGGTCTTTGAAAAGGGCGTCGGGGTTGCTATAAGTCTGGGTGAGCAGCTTGTACGTATCCTCGCTGGCCCCAGATAGGTTGAAATCGCCCATAATCAGCACGTTGTCTTTAGAATAATGCTGGCTGACATAATACATGGTAGTTTGTATCTGGTTGAGCCGCTTTTTCCTGTCGGAAGTTGTGTTCCCAGCCTTGAGATGGGCCACAATGCAAATCAGATTAATGGTGTCGCCAGCGGCCAGACCAGGCGTTTTCAAATAGAGTTCATAGACATCGGTGTCCCTTGGACTGGTGCGTAAAGCCACATGTTTTTTCATTCCCAACTTGCGAGAGTCGAAAAAGATGTGGTTGATGATATTGCTGCCCGCATAGTTGATGATGTTGTCTGTTTGCCAGTAATGGGTGTTGCCGATGTTGAGGTTGTGGCGCAAGAAATCACTGTGCAATGTAGCGGTGGAGCCAAACTCACAGACGGTAAAGATGTCGGGCTTCACATAATCCAAGATGGTGCGGATGTATTCGTCCTTTTGTTGGGTGTTGTTGTTGGTCTCGAAGCAGTCGGCATAGCCGCTTTGGTAGTTGCCATAGTACAAAAGGTTGTACTGCAACACCGTGAGGGTGTCCTGGGCTTTCAAAAAGCAGGGCATCCCTAGCAAGACCGAAAGGAAAACAAAGACGACATTGCGCTTCATCCACATTCAAATTATGCAGCAAAATTAGAAAATTTGGCGTGATATTTGAAATAATCTTATTTTTGCAACGTTTTATTAACGATGAAAAAGAGGATTAGATTCGGGTTTTTGGCCGTAATGACCTTGGTTTTGTTGACGTTGGCATCGTGCTGCAAGAAGGAAGAATATGTCCAATGTCCACTCGTGGGGCATTGGGGCTGCGAGCAATACATCAGTTGCCGCACCAACAGCGATGGCTCCGAAAAGTGGGACACCTTGCGGTATGAGGTGGGTGAAGGTCATGGCTACGAGGTGTTTTTCTATACTGACGGTTCGGGCAAGCTCATATTGAACGACAGCCCTGCCTTGATCAAGAAATTCAATTGCGACTATGACTACGACTCTATAGGCCAAGTGCTTACCATCTATAACACCTCTTGGATTATCTCCATGTTTTCCGACGCAACGAGTGCCGACATGGACATTGAAGAGGTGACGGCCAACACAATCAGGGCTTCGTGGATTAATTATTTTTCCGAGCCAGACCCTTTCTTTGAACGCTTTTTCCTAAAACGAATTGATTAACAACAAAATAACAACGAGATGAAAAAATTGACTTTAATGACAATGGTGGCTTTTGCAGCCCTTTTGTTCACCTCTTGCGGCAAGGCTGAATACTCGCAACTTGTTGGCACATGGGGTACTGAAAAAATCGAGTATTACAATATCGACTATTGGGGAAACCCGATTCCGGGTTCTGGGGACACTTACGTGTTTGATTATGATGATCCCGACAACGGCATCCAGCTGATTTTTAGGGATGACAAGACGGGTGAAATGCGTGACAGCGCCATTGATACTATCTACGTATATAATGAAGAAACGCAAGCTTATGATAGCGCGATCTACTGCCCCGACACCACTCTTGTGACGACTTTTACTTGTTCATACGACAAGAATGACCAAACGCTTTACATGAACATGTCCGACAATCCACGTCCGTATAGGGTTGTCGTTACCGAACTCACCAAAGAAACGTTTATCTACGAGAATGAGTATGGCACGGATATCGTGGAAAAGGCCTACATGAGACGTATCAGCAAGACACCCGCCAAGTCGGCTGGCCGCAGCGACAAAGAAGGGCGCGACCCGCATAAGAAGATGGGCACAATGTTTGGCTGTAGATAAAAAAATTGGAACGTTAA
>CALEMB010000138.1 GCA_937902805.1 uncultured Bacteroidales bacterium | reverse complement strand
TCCCAGATCCGTGTCCCGCGTCAAAAATCATGTAGCTTAATTTTGAACAGTTACTCAGTTCTTTGGTAACAAGGGGAGCGTCTCGGCTGTGCCGCGTGTGAAATAACGCACCGTCACCTCGGGTTCCTTTTGGCCTTGGCTCACTTCGTATGAAAAAGAAACTTCGTTGTTGCCTTTGGCAAGCAGGGCTGTGCCTTGTGGCGTGATGGTTTTCAAAGTGTTGTAGTTCTGGTCCGTGATGCGTGCAGCGCCATCAAAGTCGTAGATGAGGTATTGCCCCGCATGGAGAGTGCAAGTGAAGCAAAGGGTGCCGTTAGCGGTGTTAAAGCAAGGCTCATTGAGGCTGCCTCTGCCTTCCACAGCGATTTGCAGGGCGAAACGGCCTTCGTAGGGATTGTCCCACTGCCAGTTTCCTCCATCAAAATTGCAATAATAGCGCCTTGAAATATGCTGGGGATAGAGCAAACAGGTGGAATCGTCGGCTTGCTCTATATGCCAGTTGCCATAAGGGTCTTTGAAACCCTCTTTTTGTTCCTCGCTGAAAGCATCTGATAATCGTAGCGTTTCCCAAAGGCGTATGGTGTTCAGCATCTTTTCCGTCAGCCCATGGGCACGCATGGTTTTCTCGCTGAAGTCGAGGCCGAAACCGCCATCGAAAGCGGCGGCAATGGAAAGGAACCATTCCAACTCCTCGAGTGTGGTGGCTTTGCGGTTTTTGTCGGCAAGGATGATTTGGAAGTCGCCAATCATCCAAGGCATCATGCAGGTATGATAAAACAACTGTTTGTCGGGAAGCGTTTCCATGACCTTGGTCCGCATCGCCTCGTTCCACAGTTGGTTTTCGTTGACGCGGCTCAGTCGGTACCACGAGGCAGGGGTGAGCTGGTCGGCTTGTATGAGTTTATCGGGGTTGTATTTGCGAATCGTGTCGAGGAAATGAGCGATGGCAGTGTCGCCTTGCTCGTTGTAGGCGTAGCTCTTCAGGTCGTTGAAAATCAATAGGGGATAGTGGGTTTGGGCAAGTTCTTTGGCTACATTTTGCGCCATTTGGTCTTGCACTTCAAGGTCGGGGAGGAGGGTGCGTTCAGGCGTGTCCCAAAGTTTGTAGACGACAGCATCTTTGCTGTGAGCCTTAGCTTTTGTGCCGAAGGCACCACGCACGCAATGGTAGAAAAGGTTAATATTGCCCGACACTTCCGTGGTGCGGTAGGTGATCAGCTCGTCCTCGATTTGCAGCACGTTGATGGTAGCGGGGATGTCGAAAAGCTCGGAATGATAGACGGCGAACTCGTTTTGCTTTTCGTCCATCGGGAGCTGAAGGCGTAGGATACCTTGTTTCAACAGGTGCTCCGAAGGCTTGGGTGCAACCAGTTTGCTATCGGTGGGGATGCGGTTGGCCAGC
Organism: uncultured Bacteroidales bacterium; assembly: GCA_937902805.1. Classification (GTDB taxonomy): domain Bacteria; phylum Bacteroidota; class Bacteroidia; order Bacteroidales; family F082; genus Limimorpha. The sequence continues at coordinate 26,177 of CALEMB010000138.1, read as the reverse complement.
ACCAAAAGGCCCAAGTCCAATCCCGCCTGACGGCATTTTCCTTTCAAATAGGCCGTGTTTTGGTCAGTGCCATCGGTGATTAGATAGGACCTTGAACTTCTCAAAGACGTGGGAATGCGTTCCTCCTTTTCTTGCGCGAACGACAACAATCCGCACAGCAACAGCAATACTATGGCCAACAACTTTTTCATCAGTCGATACCTCTCAGGTCTTTGTAAAGTTGCACGGCGTAGAGGTCGGTCATGTTGGAGATGAAGTCGATGACGGACTGGAGCTTGGTGTAGGTGTCGTCGGTCTCCACCTTGAACTGTTCGGGGACGAGCGACAACAGCTTTGTGTTATAAGGAGTGTCGGGGTTCAAAATGGCGTCAGTGAACTCTTCCAGCAGCATCCCGATGACGTTGAAGCCCGTCAGCTCGATTTTCATCACGGAAGGATGGCGGTAGATGTGTTTTACGGAAGCATCGCGGCAGATGTCGAGGGCGTTTTTCTCGAAATCGGGCAGATGTGAGATGAGGCTCTTCTCGAAGCGGCCTTCCATGATGGCGTCGTAGTTCTTGCAGAAGATGTCGCTGGCGCAGTTCACCAGTTTGTTGATAAGCATAGCGCGCAGGAAGGCCATGCGCTCGTTGGTGTCGCTTACCTCCTTGTAGGCCTTTTCCTTGTGGGCAAAGAACTGTTTGTCCTTTTCGGGGTCGAAGAACGACAGGAAACAGTTTTCGATAGCCTCGGTGCTGATGATGCCGCGCTTGTGGGCGTCTTCCATATCCAAAACCAGGTAGCAGATGTCGTCGGCAGCCTCCATCATGTACGACAGCGGGTGGCGGGCATAAACCAGATGCTCCGCATCAATCCGAGGAAGGCCGCATTCTTCGACCACCTCCTTAAACGCCTCGATTTCAGAATAAAAGACGTTGTATTTCTTGCGGTTGCCTTTGTTAAAGGAAGGGTAGGGGTATTTCAGCAAGGTGGCTAAGGTTGCGGAAGTCAGCGAGAAGCCGCCCGCCCTACGTCCTGTGAACTGGTGGGTCAATTGCCTAAAGGCGTTGGCGTTGCCCTCGAAGGCGATGAGGTCGCTCCACTGCTCGGGCAGGACTTTGTCTTTCAGTTCCTTGCCTTTGCCATCCATGAAGAAGCTGCTGATGGTATCCTCTCCTGAATGTCCGAAGGGCGGATTACCCAAATCGTGCGCCAAACAGGCTGAGGCCACAATGGTCTCAATGTCGGACTGGTGCTCTTTCAGCTCGGGGTGCTTCTTGGTGAGCTTTTCCACTGCACGGCAGGCGATGGAGCGTCCCACGCTGGCCACTTCGAGACTGTGCGTCAGCCGGTTGTGGACCATCTGGGCACCAGGAAGCGGAAACACCTGCGTCTTGTTTTGCAGCCTACGGAAGGGGCTGCTGAAGAGGATGCGGTCGTAGTCGCGCTGGAAGCTGCTGCGGATGTCGGGGCTTTTCTGCGCCTGCGCGTAACGTTTGTTGGAGAGTAGGTCGGCCCAGTTCATGGGGTGGTGGCTTTGTTGGCGCAAAATTAGGAAATTTCGTCCAACTGGCTCTTTTTTCGATTTTTTCTTTATTTTTGCACCGATATATACTTGATTTTGTAGCGAAAGCCAAGCGATACGATGGAAAAGGAAGAAAAAGTTCAATACTGGATTGACATTGCAAACGAAGATCTTGCAGTGGCAGAGGATATGCATAAAACCAAGCATTGGCTTTATGTTGCCTTTATGTGCCATCAAGTCATTGAAAAGATGCTCAAAGCCTATTGGACTTCGATCAGAGATGATATGCCACCCTATATCCACAGCCATGTCAAGTTGCTTGATGGTTGTGGATTGCTGGAGCAAATGACAGAAGAGCAGTTGGAATTCATTGATTATATGGTGCCAATGAACATTGAGGCGCGTTATCCCGAATACAAACAAAACTTGTCGGCACATTTGAACGAGCAGGCAAGCCTTGACATTATTGAGAAAACCAAACAGTTTAAGCAATGGATACTCCAAAAGTTTTGACCCAAGATGAAGCCCTTGACATTGTGCGAGAGTACAAACAAGTGATTGCACCGCTTTTCGACGGAAAGGTAAAGGTTTATCTTTATGGCTCGTACAGCAAGGGGAATCCTAATCCTTGGAGCGATATTGATGTGGCTGTTATCATTCCGACGCTGGAAGGTGACTGGCTGAAACTTTCCATTGCTCTGAACCGTAATGTGCGCAAGGTGAATCTTCGCATAGAGCCTGTTCTGATGACCGAAGACCATTGGTCTCCACTTTATGACGATGTGATGCAAACAGGCATTGCAGTATAAGAATATATCTACTATTCAGATAATTAAATAAAAGTCTAACCAAACAAACATAGAATGAACTAATTCTCCTCTCCAGACATTTTGAAGAAATAGCGTTAGCTTAATAGCTTGTACCAAGGAACTTCGACAACTCTCTTGAGTATTGCAAGCAAGTAAAGCAACGCTCGCGTGTTTTCTACACGTGGGCTTTACTTGTATAGTTGTAATACTCGGCAGTCGAAGGCCCCTTGGAGCAACTTACAGATAGTAAAGCCTTCGTTTTTTATATTTCAAGGAAAATAGAGTAGAAAATACAAATCTTTAAATATCAGTTATATGAAGAAATTCCTATTTATGACAATGCTGATTTCCCTGTCCGCGATATGTTTCGGGCAGGAGGTCGAGACGGTATCGGAGCGGTTCCACTACCGATATCTGAAAAAGGAGAACACGCTGGAGCAAATCCAGAAAGACAATGTAGAGCGTCAACGCAGCTGGCAAGAAGAGATTGAAGCCATGAAAGCAGGCCTCGATGAAGGCGGCCGCGTTTCAGACAACGTTAAAGTAACGGTAACCACAGGTGTGCAACATCCTGATCTCGTTGTTTCTGTCGCCTATGAAACGGTTGTCGTCACTGAATCTGCCGACGATTATGCACTTGGCAAATACACCATCGAAAACTCTAACGCTTGTATGCTGATGTGCAACTTTTTGAAAAACAAAATGGAAAACGAACTTGCCGAGTACTTGAAAGAAGGTGCAAAGGTGGATGTGAGAATCACTGGCGCCACCGACGGCACACCCATCCGTTCGAAAATTGCCTACAAAGGCGAGTATGGCGACTTCACCGACAAGGACATCATCCTAAACGGCAATCCATGCAAAATGACGGTGACGCAGAAGACTGGCATCACCACCAACGGACAGCTGGCTTTTCTGCGCACCCAAGGCGTGGAGCATTTCCTGAAGACCGAGGTGGAACCTTTGAAACACACCGACAACACCTTCCAAGAGTTTGCTGTGGAGAACAAGGAAAAGGGAGGTGGGTACCGCCGTGTTTCGGTGGAAATGACTATTCACGGAGCTTTTGCCGATGTTGAACCTGAAAAAACAGAGAAGCCATGAAAACGAGAAGAATGATTTTGGTTGCACTATTATTAGGTGTGCAGACCCTCGTGGCACAGGAAAACGTTTCCAACATCCGTGCCGTGCAGAATGACAAGATGGTGACTATCACCTACGACCTGAAAACGAAGTCTGAGGTGCGCCTGCTCATTTCCATCGATGATGGACAAAACTACACCGACACGATGAAAGTGACAGGTTATATCAACAGGGTTGTACCCGCGGGCAAAGGCCGCACTATCCGTTGGCAAGCTTTCAACGATTTGGGCTACGGTGACTATCCCGAAATCAGGTTCAAGTTTATCACCCAAGAACCTCCACAACCTCAAACGCCCAAAGTAAAACGCATCCCGAAAATCACCTTTATCACTTTGAACGGTGCCTACACCAATACGCAGAACCCTTCTGTGGGCTTCACCATCGGACAAGTAAAGAAATTTGGATGGTTCGCCTCGGTGATGAGCGGCTTCAGTTTTGCGGGGCTCGTTCCTGCTGCTACAAGCGATGCAGAGGGCTTCGTGGGTGAGATATTGCCCTTTTACAAGGATGAATATGCGCATACGGCGCTCTCCATCATGGGTGGCGGTGTGATACGTTTGAACGATTTGATGTATGTAAAGGTGGGCGCAGGCTTCGGTAACCGCTCGCTGTCGTGGAAGACCTTGGACGACCGCTGGGTGCGCAATGGTGGCTATTCTGCCGTGGGTGTGGACGTGTCGGCGGGCATGATGTTCAACTTTGGAGGCTTTGTCCTCTCGTTGGATGCTGTGATGACCAACTTCAAGATCTTCGAAGGCAAGATTGGCTTGGGATATAGTTTTGAAAACCGTTAAATTGATTGAAAAATGAAAAAGATAAGCATAACAATATTGGCATTGATAACAGTCTTGGTATCCTGTAAGAAAGTGCCAGAAGTGAACCTGAAATATGTGGATGTGGAGCGCGACCTGATCACGGTGGGCACGACCACGGCCACGGTGCAGTGCGATTACCAATACATTGCGACGTTAAAGAAAGCCTATTTCTATTATGGTGAAGGCGAAAATGAGGCTGATATGAACACTGCCGAAATGCGTGTGGTGCAAAACACTTTGTATGTTGAGCTTGTTGGCTTGCGAGCAAATACCACATACAGCTATTATTACGAGTTTTACAATGGTTTCAACTCCATGCGGACGATGGCGAAGACTTTCAAGACGGAATCTTTGCCGATAGCCTTACCCACGGTAATAACAGCAACGATAACAGAGATTACCACTACTTCCGGTAAAGGTGGCGGTGAAGTAACTAACGACGGTGGAGCGGAAGTGACCGAACGTGGTATCTGTTGGAGCACTAATGAGAATCCAACCTTGAATGATAGCCATATTGCCGTTGGTACAGGAATAGGCGTGTATGCTGCTACTATGGAAGGTTTGGAAGCTAACACTACCTATCATGTCCGTGCGTATGCCATCAACGAGATGGGCACGGCTTATGGCTTGGATAAAGAGTTTACTACCAATCGTACAGAAGGTGCTTTGAGTGGTGATTTTTCGGTAAGTGAAACCGAGAAAGTTCGATTCTCGAAAGGCAATTTGCAGTATAGAGCATCCACCAATACTTGGCGTTTTGCGGAAAACCAATGGGATTATGTGGGCGAAGGCAACACCAATGCTTCTGCATCTTATGATGGTTGGATTGATTTGTTCAGCTGGGGGACAAGTGGCTACAATCATGGAGCTGTTTGCTATCAGCCTTGGTATATCACATGGCAATCGGGGCAATTCGACCACGCCGCTTATGCTCAAAATTCGTTTTATTTAGGTGATGATAATGGACAGGCTGATTGGGGTTACAATGCCATTAGCAATGGTGGCAATCTGGAAATGCAGTGGCATACTTTGACCAATGCGGAATGGGATTATATTTTTAATAACCGAAATACTGCCACGGGAATCCGATATGCGAAAGCCGTTGTTAATGAAGTTAATGGTGTGGTGTTACTTCCTGATGATTGGAATATGAGTATTTATGCGCTGAATCACACCAATAACGAGACCGCCTCTTATGATGTGAATACTATATCTCAAGAAGCATGGTCAAATGTTATGGAACCCAATGGAGCGGTGTTCCTGCCAGCTGCTGGTAAAATGCAGATTTGGGCAGATAATGATTTCGGTATTCGTGGTGCCTATTACACGGCTTCAAGTGTGGCTCCTTGGCTTAAAGGTTCGTTTGAGTTTAGTAATGAAAATTGCGAATTCGGAGGCATTCATCCTTTGAATAATTATTCAGTTCGTCTTGTCCTGTCAGCTCAAAGCACTTCAAGCATTGAGGCTGTAATCAATAAGAATGGAAGCGGAACTGTCTCAGGTGACGGCACTTGCGTAAATGGTCAAACTGTTACTCTGACAGCCACTCCATCTGCTGGTTATACATTCCTCTATTGGAGAGAAAAAGGCAGAGTGGTTTCCTTCAAGAATCCATATACTTTTCCTGTTGGCCGCAATAGACAGTTGGAAGCTTGTTTCAATGAGGTTCCCTTATATCCATTGGTTTATTCATTCAACGAATCTGAACACACCGCTTCGGTGATTGGCCATTGGGATGGCCAAAAAGCAATTGGTGAATTGGTTATTCCAGAAACTGTTTCGTATCTTGGAGAGATTTATACAGTGACCACCATTGGAAGTAGTGGACTACATGTTTGTAGTGGTCTTACTTCTGTTGAAATACCAAGCTCCTTGGTAGAAATAGGTTACTGTGGGTTAAACGATTGTGCATTGATTGCTTCCATCACTATTCATGCCGTGGTTCCACCTGTGTTGGGTTATCATGCTGTTGAATGTGTGGATAAAACCATTCCAGTTTACATACCCAACGGCACTCTTTCTGCTTACCAAAATGCTGAAGGATGGAACGAGTTTACCAATTTCATCGAAATGCCTTGAGATAGTTACAATCAACACTATTCAAATAAAAAATGTCACCCTCAAATTCCAACGGAAACAGTGGAACGAGAGGGTGGCTATTTCATTTGCGGAGAATGTTATTCTTTCAAACTCTGCCTCGCATAAGGCACCAAATCCTGAGAAGCAAATTCCCCTTTCAAAAATTTGAAATACCCCGCCACAGCAACCATAGCGGCGTTGTCGGTCGAGTAAGAGAGACGCGGAATGAAGACCTTCCAATGGTATTTTTCGCCCAAAGCAAGCATGGCATCGTGCAGGCCGCTGTTGGCGCTAACACCGCCAGCGATGGCTACGGTCTTAATGCCCGTCTGCTTGCTGGCTTTCACCAACTTGTTCATCAGGATGTCGATGATGGTCTTCTGTACCGAGGCGCAAAGGTCGGCCTTGTTTTCCTCGATGAAGTTCGGGTTGAGTTTGAGGTTGTCGCGGACGGTGTATAAGATGCTGGTTTTCAATCCGCTGAAGCTGTAGTCTAAATCAGGAATCTGTGGTTTGGCAAAGCTGAAAGCTTCGGGGTTACCTTGCTTGGCAAGCTTGTCGATGACGGGACCGCCAGGATAGGGCAGACCGAGAATTTTGGCGGTCTTGTCGAAGGCCTCACCTGCAGCGTCGTCGATGGTCTTGCCGATGACTTCCATATCGAAATAGTCCTTTACCACAACGATTTGCGTGTGGCCGCCCGAGACGGTGAGACACAAAAACGGGAAATCAGGAACCTCGGTGTGGGTCTCATCAGTAGCGAAATGCACCAAAATGTGTGCGTTCATGTGGTCAATCTCCACCATGGGGATGTTCAAAGTCTGCGCGAAAGCCTTTGCAAATGAGGTTCCTACGAGCAAGGAGCCCAAAAGTCCAGGACCGCGTGTAAAAGCGATGGCGGATAACTGATTTTTTTCTATTTTTGCAGTCTTCAAGGCCGTGTCGATGACGGGGATGATATTTTGCTGGTGGGCGCGTGAAGCGAGTTCGGGGACAACACCGCCGTACTGCTCGTGAACCTTCTGTCCGGCAATGACATTCGACAGCACGCGCGTGCCTTGCAGCACTGCGGCAGAGGTGTCGTCGCACGAAGATTCGATGCCTAAAATATATTCGTTCATGGGTCTCATTTTGGAGGGTCAAAATTATTAAAAAAAAGATTATCCATAGCATACTCATTTTTATTGTGGTGATCCTTGCCATCATCGCGAGCCTCTTTGTTGCCGTCCAAGACCCTATCGTTCAGAAGTTTGCAGTGCGTTTTGCGGGAGGCTATCTTTCCGAAAAAACAGGTGCCGACATCAAAGTGGGACGCTTGGCCGTTACGCCTGATTTGAGGGTTCTTATCGATGATGTCATGGTCAAAGACCTGAGAGGCAATACTTTGGCGGAGATTGGGGCGTTGCGGACAAAAGTCGACGTTACCGATTTGATTGAGGGCCAAATCCATGTTCGCCACGTGGAACTGCGTGACGTCGAGGCCAATCTGATTACCTACGAGGGCGAGGACGAGATGAATTTCGCGTTTTTGGCGAATGCCTTTGCCTCCGACACGCCCAAAGAGAAGGAATCGAAGCCGATGGCGATTATCATCGACAAGATTTCGTTGAAGCATGTCGACTTCATGCTATGGAATCAAAACACAGCCGATTCGGTGAAGACCGCCAATCATCTCATGGACTATTCCCGCCTCGACCTTGACGACATTTGCTTGGAAGCCAGCGACTTTTATATGTTTGGCGATTCCATTCGTGCCCATATCGCCAACTTGAGTGCCACCGAATTGAGTGGCTTGGAGTTGAAGCATTTCGAAACCGATGCGATTGTCTCACAGAGCGGTATTCGTCTCAAAGGCTTGCTGATGGAGACCAACAACAGCCTCTTCGACATGGACCTCAACATGTTACTCAACGGCTTCGACGACTTTCAATCATTTGTGGATTCTGTCGTTTTCGATGCCACCATCCGCCCTTCCGACATTATGCTGTCGGACATCGGTGTGTTTACCGAGGTAATGTACAAAATGCCGAACCGCATTAAGTTTGAGGGTCTTTTCACCGGTCCGATTGAGCATTTCCGCGTGGACAACATGAAAGCCAAGTTGGGGAAGTCGACTTCGTTCCAAGGCAGCATCAGCATGCACCCGCTTGACTTTGAGGATGGCTACCATACCTTGAACATCAAGAATATGAGGTTCAACTATGACGACTTGGCCAATTTCTATATCCCTTCCAGCACCCAGACCATCCCGATGCCAGAATCGTTGAAGCCCATGGGCGACAGCCGACTTTCACTTAATTTCAAAGGCTCCTACAACGACTTCAAGTCGGACATCAAACTCGCCTCGGGTGTTGGCAACATCGATGCTTCCATCTCGCGCTCCAAGTCGAAGAACGGCGACAATCTCTTTGCGGGTAACATTTATGCCGAAAGGGTAAAGGCGGGCTCGATAGCTAACGCATCCAAGTTCCTCGGAGACCTTGACATGAACGCTGATTTCTCCGTCAAGTTTCCGCAAAAGGGCAACCCCGAACTGAGTCTCGACGGCAAGGTGAGCCAAATCCAACTGCTGGGCAAGAATGTCGATGTGATCACGCTTAACGGCTCCATGGCAGAGAACCTGTTTAAGGGCTATCTCAAGGTTGACGACGACGATATCGCGCTTGATTTCAATGGCTTGATTGACTTCCAAAACAAGAAATACCCCAAGTCTGACTTCGAGGCCGACATTCATTATGCCGACCTGGGAGCCTTGAAACTCATAAAGGGCGACTCCATCTCGAAAATCAGCACGAAGATTTACGCCAATATGACAGGCTTCGATATCGACGACTTGGAAGGCTCGCTGCGCATCGATAGCATGTTGTATTGTGACAGCCGCGGCCAGTATTTCATGAAGAGCTTCAATGCCTCCATTGTCGACGATAACCTGATGATGCGGCGAATCAATTTGAATTGCGACTTCTTTAACTTCGAGATGGCCGGCAAGATGAACTTTGCCAGCCTGATGATGTCGCTCAACGAATATGCCGATTCCTTCGTGCATTTCCCGAAGTGGGAGGGCAACCGTGAAAAATTCTTGGAATATCAGAAGAACCACGATGTGGACCAAGACTTTATGGTGCAACTCAACCTGAAAGACATGAGCACAATCAGCCGCCTGCTGATGCCTTCGGTGCAGATCGCCAACAACTCGACGGTGAGTGGCACCTATACCTCACACACCAACTCATTGAACCTGACGGTACGCTCAAAGAACGTACAAGTGGGAACGGTAGAGATCAACGACATCGAGCTGAAACACTTCAACTTCTATAAGACGGCAATGACGTCGTTGTCGGTGGGCGAAGTCGTGTACGGCCAAAGCGATTCCACGTCATACGGTTTGGATAATATCTCTTTGGTCACGCGAATGACGAACGACACCATCTTCGCACGGTTCAAGTGGGACGACGTCAGCGAAGTAGACCACAACAAGGCCTTGATAGAGACCTATTTCCATCCCCATGAGCAAGGTGGAATCTTCTCCATCACGCAGGCCGACATCCTTATCAATGATAGCTTGTGGACTGCCTCGCCGCTCAATTTCATCGACATTGCTGATGGCCGCACCACATTATCGAACATCATGTTTAGCCATAACGATCAGTTTATCAGGCTAGATGGCTATGTGCCAATGGCATCGAATGACACACTGTCGGTGATGATGCGCCAATTCGACCTTTCCAACATTGACATGCTCTTAATGGCCAGTGGCATTGATCTTGACGGTTTGGCTTCCGGTGATGTGTTGATGAGCGGCATAAAAGAAGATCCCATGGTGCTGGCCAATCTGCAGGTGCAAAAGTTGGGACTGAATGGCAAAGGGGTCGGCGATGCAGTCATAGAGAGCACGTGGGACAACAACGACAAAGCTCTTAGCCTCAATGCTAAGATTATCAATGATGAGCTCAAAAGGACGCTGAACATGTACGGCTCCTATTACACGGCAAAGAAGACGGATAACCTTGACTTTATCGTAGAGCTCGATTCCCTGCAACTTAATATCCTCAGCCCCTTCCTGACGGGCGTCGTGACGAACATGAAAGGCTTTGGCAAAGGCAATATTGCCATCAAGGGATCGCTGCAACAGCCCGACATACAGGGGCGTCTAACGTTGAAGGATGGCGGCTGCAAAATCGATTACCTGAAAACCTATTACACCTTCAGCCCCACGATTTTGGTTGACAACAAATCCATCTCGTTCGAAAACATGGTGCTGGCGGATACCTTGGGCAATACGGCGCGTGTTGAAGGCGTGATACACCATAACAAGCTGAAAGACTTTAATTTGGATATGAAGCTCTATCCACGCAACTTCTTGGCTTTGGCCACGTCGAGCAACGACAACGACACTTTCTATGGCACAGCTATCGCCTCAGGTGTCGTTAGCGTGACAGGACCTTTCAACAACATCAAACTGAGTATCGGTGCGCGCACGAATTATGGCACCAACCTCACCATACCGCTCAATAAGTCTGCCAAGGTGAAAGACAACGACTTTATCGTGTTCATCAACAATGCCGTCGAGGAAGAAGAGGAAGTCAAAAAGGAGGAAAAGAAGCAGAGCAACTTTGGCATGGAGTTGAACGTGAACGCCACCGACGATGCCAGCCTGAAAATCATCCTGCCCAGCAATCTCGGTACCATCGAGGCTACGGGTAACGGTAACGTGAAGATGGCCACCGCTACCTCGGAAGATTTTACGATGTATGGCGACTATACCATCAAGAGCGGACGTTTCCAACTGGTTCTTATGGAGCTGATTAGTAGGACATTTAGCCTGAAATCGGGTGGAACACTAAAGTGGACAGGTGACCCGACCGATGGACATATTGACGCGACAGGTTCCTATTCTGTCAGGGCTTCGCTGTCGAGTTTGGGTATTCAGGTGGACTCCACAGCGAACAATAGCAACGTCAATGTGGAATGCTTGATTCACCTAAAAGGCAATTTGCTTAATCCTACCTTGACCTTTGGAATGAAACTGCCCAATGCTTCGGAAGACATCACTCAAACGGTATTCTCGATTGTTGACACCACCAACAATGCCGTCATGGAACAACAGGCTTTATCACTTTTGATATTGAATTCGTTCGCTTATGCGGGCAGCGGTATCTCTACTTTGAGCCTTACCAATATCCTTGGCGGTGTGCAAATGAACATCACAGACAACATCAATTTGGGTGTCAGTTACCATACCGGTGATGCTAACTCGTATAACGAATACCAATTGGCCTTACGCACTCAGCTTTTTGAGAACCGCCTCCTCATTGAGACCAACGTGGGTGTGATGACGAGTTCCGATGCAGCCAATGCCTCCAGCATCGTGGGAGAGGTCGACATGTATTATAAGTTGTCGAAGGACGGACGATTGCAGGCCCATTTCTACAACCATTCCAACTACAATACGAATTTCAACAGTGCGGCATTTGATCGACGATCGCCTTACACACAAGGTTTGGGCTTGTCATATAGCCGCTCGTTCACCACGCTTCGCGACCTGCTGAAGAAACAGAATACCATCAACTCCAGCCAGCCGTTGCTTAATCCAAAGAAGAAAGAAAACAACTGATTGTTATGGGAAAAGCCGACAATTTCAAGGTTTTTCAAGCCTCGGCAGGGGCGGGGAAGACCTTCACCCTTATTAAGGAATACCTGAAGCTGTGCCTCGGTAGTGAAGGTGCTGTGGACAATTATAGGAACATCCTGGCCATCACCTTTACCAATGCCGCCGCTAATGAGATGAAGGCCAAAATCGTGAAGGCACTGAAAGACATCATCGATAGCACCGAGCTTGATCCCAAGTCGATGGAGGCGAAACTGATGGAAGAGCTGAACATCAGCGATACCGAGTTGAAATATAACGCCCAACGCCTGATGACCCGCATCATGCACGACTACAGTAGTTTCTGTGTGAGCACCATTGATGCCTTTGTGCAAAAGTTGTCGCGCAGTTTTGCCCACGACTTGGGCCTGCCCACACAATATACTGTCAGCATCGATACGGACGAGGTGGCGGAGACGATCACTGCCAATCTGGGACTGAAAATTACCGACAAAGACGACTACCTGACCGATTTGCTTATTGACTTCAGCAACAATCAGTTCGACAACCAGCGTTCTACTGCTATTGAAGTGCAACTTGCCGATTTCATCAAGAAACTGATGTCGGAAAAAGCTTACCAGAAGGAGGGGAGCAATACGATACAAGATGCACAGCAATATAAGGAAACACTTGACTTCCTGAACCGCAAGATCGCCATTTTTGAACAGAGAGTAAAGGCTTTCGTCGATGATTTCAATGCGTTGGAAAGACAATACAATTTGGATGATGCTAGTTATTCCTATGGAAAAGCAGGCTTCATCTCCTTTATCAGAAAACTATCCAATAAGACTTTTGAACAGCCTGGGACTCGGTTTTATACCGTGCTTGAGAAGCGGAATTGTTTCTCGAAAGAGGCTGAAAAGCAGCTGGATAAGGTACAAGTGGATGAGATTGTCGCGGCCTTGCTTGCCATCCTTGAGCCCTTAAGTAAGTTCTATGGGAAGGAATTCGGCAAGTACTTGTTCTACAAGGCGCAGCGCAACCTCTTGTACCTCTATGCCCTTCGTGCGCAGATTCGGACGGCGTTCAATGAGTTGGTGGAGGCAGAGGAAGTGGTGCATATCTCAGAGTTTAACAAGCTGCTCAACACGGTGATGGGCGACTTCTCGGTGCCTTTCTTGTATGAGCGTATTGGCGAGCGCTTCAAGCATGTCTTCGTGGATGAGTTTCAGGATACCTCAGTACTGCAATGGCAGAACCTTTTGCCGCTGATTGACAACGGCTTGGCCTCGGGACAGATGAGCATGGTGGTGGGCGATGGCAAGCAGTCCATCTACCGTTTCCGCAGCGGCGAGGTGGAACAGATTGTCAACCTGCCCGACATTTATGCCTTGCCTAAGGATGACCGTGAGGCGGCATTTCGGCAGTTTGAGCAGAACTTAAAAGACAATTTTGCTTTCAAGAACCTTGACACCAACTATCGTTCTTTTGCCAATGTGGTGGATTTCAACAACGCCTTCTTCGAGGCGGCCTATAAGAACCTCTCTCCAGAATCGCAAAAGGTGTATGTGGCTGAAAAACCTGGCACCGACGAGGGCGTGAGTATTTACCAAAAGAAAGCCAAAACAGAGGAAGGTTTGGTGCAGGTGGAACTTTATGACAATGAAAGCCAGCCTGATTATTGTCTGGATAGGGTAGAAGCCATCATCCGTGAGTTGGTGGACCAAAGAGGCTACCAATACAAAGACATCACCATTTTGACCCGTAAGTCGGACTTGGGTTCTGAGATTGCGAATTACCTGAACGACAAAGGAATCCCCGTCATCTCGCAAGTGTCGATTTTGCTGAAGTCGTCCGACAAGGTGCAGCTTTTGGTCAATACGCTGCGGCATTTGATGTATGAAGACAACGAGGTACATATTGCCAATGTGCTATACTATTGGATGTTGACGCAGAATCCCGATTTTGAGGGTGATGTCAGCCAGTGCTTCAACGAGGTGAAGGCCATCGCCAAGGGCGAGACGGCAATCGAAACGGTGATGGGCATAGGCGAGCCTGGCTTGTTGAGAGAGACACTTTCCAAGGCGACCTGCCTCTATGACCTCTGCGCCTCGTTGATGCGGATTTTCCGCTTCGACACCATCCGCGACGCCTTCTTGAATTACTTCATGGACGAGGTCTTCAGGTGGCAGTCGGGCCCAATGGAAGGCATCGTCGGTTTCTTGGCATTCTGGGACAAGAAGGAGAATGTGCTCGCCGTAAAGTCGGTAAGTGGCAATGCGGTGAATATCATGACGATACACAAGTCCAAGGGTTTGGAGTTTCCTGTGGTCATCTATCCCGAGGCCATCGTTGATTTGGACGAGAAGCTAAACGCTAGCAAGGTTGCCGAGGAATGGCTGCGCCCTGAGGATTTGGGCTTTGAGGCCATCCCCAATCTGGACAAGGTGTTGTTTAAGATGGACAAGAACGCTGAAAACATGGGTGAATTTGCCGTGCAACATATTGAAAAAGAGAAGGAAAGCAATCGCTTGGATAACCTTAACCTTTTATATGTGGCCTTCACTCGTGCCGTGCAACGCCTGTATGTTATCGCCAAGCAAAGCAAGGCCGACAAACCGAATCTGCTTCGCGAGTTTTGTGCCGACAAGGAAGAATGCGAAGTGCAAGGAAACGATGATGCCTTAGTGTATCGTTTCGGTAGCCCCGATTTCAGGAATCCGAAGGAGAAGACCGATGAGGTCAAAGACGAGCCGATGACCGATTCCATGGCTTCGGATTGGTTCGGAAAAATCACCGTTGACCCCAATCCGACTATGGTGTGGCAGTCGAAGAGTGACAAACTATTACCCCGTGAATTCGGTGAGTTGGTGCATCAGATTCTAGCAAAGATCCGCACTGCCAATGAAATCGAATCGGTGTTGTCGCCTTATGTTACAGATGCCACCATCGACGAGGAGACAGCGGCATGGATTCGCGAACGTTTCATGCAGATGGTCCAACATCCGCAGATTGCCTCGGCCTTTGATTCTTCTGCCAAGGTGAAGACGGAATGTGAAATCCTTCAACAAGGCAAAGTCCTTCGCCTAGACCGCTACGCAGAGCTTCCCGATGCCATTTATTTGATTGACTACAAGACGGGTAAGGCCGAAGAAGAGCACCAAAAACAAGTGCGAAACTATGCCAATGCCTTGAAGGAAATGACTGACAAGGAGATAAGGGCATTTTTGGTTTATCTTGCTGAGGCGGGCATAGAAATAGTGAGTGTCAGTGACTGACGATGAGTTTCTTGTAATTGTGGTTGTTTAGCTCTCTTATGTGGATGATGTAAACGCCGTTGGCGTATTGACTTACATCCAAAATGACGGCCTGTCGCTCGGCATTGATTTGTGCGATGCATTCGCCCATAGGATTGTATATTTCTACCTCGTCAATGAGTGGCGAGTAGATCTCAACTTTATCATTGGCGGGATTGGGATAGACAACGATCTCGTCTTCAGAGGTTCCATCGCCTGAATAATCGATTGAAACTTTGATGACAGCCGTGCTTCTGCATCCTAAATTGGAGAATCCCGTCACGGAATAAATCTTGTCCTCTTTCGGAAATATAGTGATGCGGTCTGTTGTATCGCTCGTAGACCATAAATAGGAATCTGCACCAGAAGCAACGAGAATGGAGGGATTGCCGTAATGTACAAGGGTGTCGTTGCTGCAACGGAGTGTGGGTCTCGGATTGATGGTTAGGTCAAGCTCATAGTGTTGGCAATCAATTACCTTTGAATAATGTCCTCCATAGCGGAGAGAGCGGCCAAAGAAGTTGTAAGTTTCGCCTTCGCAGATGACCTCCTCCATGTGATAGATAGGTGAAGGCTTGATGTTAAGATCTAGTCTATATGCGATACAGTCTACTGTGTCATAATAAGTTCCTGCTTCATTGAGGGATATGCCGAGGAAGTCGAAAGTCTCGCCCTCGCAGATTTCCTCTTGCATGTAGGTGGAAGCTAACGGCTTTATGCTTAGTGATAGCTCATGGGTGACGCAATCGATGGTTTTGCAATACACACCCGCTTCGGCAAGCGGGGTGCCAAAGAAATCAAATATCTCGTTTTCGCATATCTCCTCTGCATGAAAGACTGTGGTGGGCGGATTTGACATGTGAATGACGACAAGGCTGTCGTAAGGGTCGCAGGGGTAATGGAAAGAAAAATAGCCTAATCCAGAGATTAGAGAATCTTGGTAATAATAAGGATCTTCCTCGCAATAATATGCCTCGATGAATTGCGTTGCTGTATTTGTTTCGTAGGCACCTAAGTCGACATACCCGTTTTTGAGTCGTGGATTTCCGTCCAAATCGAATTCAGGCTGACCGACGATGCTGTCGCCACGGTTGATGCAAAGGCTGTTGGGTTGGAGCCTCCAATCGCCGCCAAGACCCGTACTTCCAGCGGCAATGTCGGGGTTGTTGAACCTGATGTAAAATTCGGCTGAATTTCCATCGTTTTCTGGAGTTGCGCTAAAATTGTTTCCCTTCCCGCTTAGGTCGTTCTGAACGGCACAATAGCTGTGGGTTTGAAGTGGACCAATCTGGATGTCGTCGTTGGGGTCGGTATTGCCCCAAAGGATGCAATTCCTAATGTTGGCTTGGCTGTCGGAATAGATGCCTCCGTAGACCTCTGTTCCTTCGTTCTTTACTATGGTGCAGTTGTAAAGATTTGCTTTGTGGGCAAAATAGCAGCCGCCTCCAGTCTCAGCTGTATTGTTGTTGATTAGACAGCTCCACAAGGTAGGCCCTTGTTTTTCGGCGACCGCGATGCCGCCTCCCTTTTGAGCCGTGTTGTTTCTGAAAGTACAGTTAATAAACCGACTAGGGGAACCGTGGCTGATGCAACGGACGCCTCCTCCGCTACTCTGGGCTTGGTTGTCGTGGAAAACGCAGCGGATGAATGTCGTGTTTCCAAAGTCGGCGACGGCTCCGCCAAAACTGGCCTCGTTGTCGAAGAACTCACAGTCTTCGATGAGGATGTTTCTTGCCCCGTCTATGGATCGCTGTGAAGCGGCTCCTCCGCTAGAAGAAGCATAGTTGTTGCAAAACTTGCAATTCCTAATTTGCATGTTGCTCTCCAACCTAATTCCACCACCATGCATGGCATTCCCGTTTCGAATGGTGAAGCCATCAATGATGATGAGACTGTCGTTGTTGGAGATTTCACCTATCACACCTTGTGTCTGGCTTCCATCCAATATGCTCGGATGGGCCTCGAAGTCCCTTTGGGAGAGGTCGTAATCGTATGTCTCGTCACCTTTGAAGCCGCCATAGAGTTTGCATTTGAACAAAGCTGTGAAAGCGAAATTCTCTCCCGGTTTTCCTGTGTAGGTGCCTTCTTTGACCCAGATGGAGCTGTCATCCATTGTGGATTTGAATAAGGCTAGTTGAAGCTCTGATGTGGCTTGTGCCCACGATGAACCGTTTCCTGTGCCGTCGGGAGCTACATAAATGATTCCGTGGCTGTCGCTTTGGATGGGGATTTCATCAATGGGGTAGATGTCGTGGACGATGTTTTGGTTTTCGGAAAAACCGTAAGGGGAAGCGAGCGTATAATAGCCGTCGGCTACGCCATCCCAGCCGAAGTTGAAATGAAACATCCCGTTGCCGTCGTAACCATCGCAGACGAAAGCATGTGCTCCAAGGCCTGATCTGCCGGCATAGTACACAGGGTGCTGTCGGTCAAGGTCGTTTTTGATGATCCTTTGCCAGGCTTCGTCGTTGTAGGAGTCTCTTCTTGAAAGGGATGCGGAAGGGTAATAGAAATAATGCTGTAAGGCATCGGGTACTTCCTGCGTAAAGGCACCGCTTCCAGTAGGACTATATTGCATTTTCACAGAGACACCACAGTGATAGACCAATGTCGCAACGGCTGGGTTGCTCTCATGTAGCGTGTCAACCATGTCGTCCCATTTAT
Source organism: uncultured Bacteroidales bacterium (assembly GCA_937902805.1). Classification (GTDB taxonomy): domain Bacteria; phylum Bacteroidota; class Bacteroidia; order Bacteroidales; family F082; genus Limimorpha. Next base: position 8,280 of record CALEMB010000138.1, on the reverse strand, counting down.
AATAGGTGTTTCCAAAGTTGGCAGAGAGGTCTCCGTAGGGTGAACAGGTATAGGTTACACGACCAGCACCTTGTGAAGGATATTTGTGATAATACATGATTTGGGCCATAGCGATGGCTACGCATCCTGCCTCGACGTGGTGGCAGGGACCGGCATTGTAGACGGGACAGGCAGCGTTATGATAGCATCCCTGCCCCCAACTGGAAGTTAGCAAAGGTTCAACTATCGTCTGATTTCTCAATGCTTCCTTTCTTTGCTCGGGATGCATCATGAAACGGTCGGTGGCTTCATTGTAAAGGTTGAGCCAATAACGGATATGGTCGGGAAGGGCTTCGCTGGAAGGCATATTAGAATTAAGCGAGTAAGCGAGTATGTCGTCTAACGCGGAAACAATGACGAATCCCCGCGGTTCAATGGAAAATACGTAGAGGTTGGTCTGTCCTGATTGTTTGCTACCAATCATTTCGCTTAAGGCGATTATTGGGTTTTGCAACTTCGTGTTTTCTTGAAGAAATCTTGTGGCGGTCAAAAAAGCCTCCCTTTCGCCAATCCGCACTTGTGCATGGAGCTGGGCAAAAAGCATGAGAAACACTATGATTAGGATCTTTTTCACGAAACAAAATTGTCTTTTTCTGTTCCGCAAAAATAGAAATATTTTTGTTTCATCAACAAAAATTCCGCTTTATTTTCGATTTTTCCAAAAAAAGAAAGCCTCCGTTCCCGAAGGCTCTCTGATGTTTTGAGGTCGGCATTTGACTTCGTCGAATCTTCGATTTCGACAAGCTCAATGACCTTTACCTTATTAAATAAGCGAAGGTCCCTGAGCCTGTCGAAGGGCCGTTTCTTATTTGGCTCTCTCTTCCTCAATGGCAGCCTGAGCAGCGGCCAGACGTGCGACGGGCACGCGGAACGGCGAGCAGCTCACGTAGTTCAAGCCAGCCTTGTAGAAGAAATGCACCGAAGCGGGGTCGCCGCCGTGTTCACCGCAGACGCCACACTTCAGGTTGGCGCGCTGGCTACGGCCACGCTCGACACCCAACTTCACTAACTGGCCAACGCCTTCTTGGTCGAGGGTGTTGAACGGGTCGGCAGGGATGATCTTCTCTTCGATGTAGTCCTTCACGATGGCGTTAACGTCGTCGCGGCTGAAGCCGAAGGTCATCTGGGTGAGGTCGTTGGTGCCGAAGCTGAAGAACTCGGCTACGCTGGCAATCTGGTCGGCCACTAAAGTAGCACGAGGAATCTCAATCATGGTGCCGTACATGTAGTTGATCTTGACACCGAACTTGGCTTCCACTTCAGCCTTCACGCGGTTGGCGATGGCCTTCTGGTGCTCAAGCTCCTTGACGTTGATGGTCAGCGGGACCATGATTTCCAGATGCGGGTCGAAGCCCTCGGTCATCAGTTCAGCGGTGGCCTGGAACAGGGCGCGGAACTGGGTCTCGGTGATCTCGGGATAGACGATGCCGAGGCGGACGCCACGCAGACCCATCATCGGGTTCACCTCGTTGAGGGCGTCGATGCGCTTCTTGATCTCCTCGAAGCTGATGCCACGCTCTTTGGCGAGGGCGCGTTGCTTCTCTTCGGTATGAGGCACGAACTCATGCAAGGGCGGGTCCATCAGACGGAAGGTCAACGGCTTGCCGTTCAAGACCTTCAGCGTGCCCTTGGCAGCGTTCTTGATGTAAGGCTCAAGCTCGGCCAAAGCAGCCACGCGCTCTTCGGTGGTGTTGGCCAGAATCATGTTGCGCAGCTTGGCCAGCGGCTCTTCGCTGTTCTTGCCGTAGAACATGTGCTCGATACGGAACAGGCCAATACCCTCAGCACCGAAGTTAACGGCGTTCTGGGCATCTTCTGGATTATCGGCGTTGGTGCGGACACCCATCTTGCGATATTTGTCAACCAAAGCCATGAACTGCTGGAACAGCGGGTTCTCGGTGGCGTTCATCATGACGACAGGCTCAGCATAGACCCAGCCCTTGGAGCCGTTCAGGCTGATGACGTCACCTTCCTTGAACTGTTGGTCACCGATCTTCACGATGCTCTTCTCGAGGTCGATCTTCACGGCGTCGCAGCCCACGATGCAGCACTTGCCCCAGCCACGGGCCACGAGGGCGGCGTGGGAGGTCATACCGCCACGGGCGGTCAGGATACCGTCGGCAGCACGCATGCCTTCAACGTCTTCGGGGTTGGTTTCTTCACGGACCAGGATGTTGGCTACCTTAGCGGCACGGTATTCCTTAGCCTTCTCGCTGGTGAGGGCGATGCGACCGACAGCGCCACCAGGACCTGCGGGCAGACCCTTAGCGATGACGTCGTGCTTCTTCTCATCGGCAGCGTCGAGGATGGGGTGGAGCAGCTCGTCGAGTTGCTCGGGAGTGAGGCGCATGACGACTTCCTTCTCGTCGATGAGGCCTTCCTTCAGCATATCGAGGGCCATGGTCAGAGCGGCAACGCCAGTGCGCTTGCCGACACGGCACTGCAACATATAGAGCTTGCCATCCTGGATGGTGAACTCGATGTCGAGCATGTCGTGGTAGTTCTCTTCAAGGATGCGGCGCACCTCGCAGAGTTCCTTATAGGTCTCGGGCATCAGCTCCTGCATGGAATGCATGTGCTTGTTCTGCTCGTTTTTGGTGTCGTCGTTCAACGGGTTGGGGGTACGGATACCAGCCACCACGTCTTCACCTTGGGCGTTGATGAGCCATTCACCGTAGAATTGGTTGTCACCAGTGGCAGGGTTACGGGTGAAAGCCACGCCAGTAGCGGAGCCGTCGCCCATGTTACCGAACACCATGGTCTGCACGTTGACGGCAGTGCCCCAGTCATCCGGGATACCTTCGATGCGGCGGTAGGAGATGGCCTTCTTACCGTTCCAGCTCTTGAACACGGCCTTGATGCCGCCTTCCAGCTGAGCTTCAGCGTCATCCGGGAACTCAGTGCCCAGCACTTCCTTGATGCGGACCTTGAAATCCTCAGCCAACTGCTTCAGTTCTTCAGCTTTCAGCTCGGTATCGCTCTTGTAACCCATCTTCTCCTTATAAGCGTCCAGCATGTCATCCAACTGCTTGCGGATGCTCTTGCCATCAGCAGGTTCGATGCCTTCGGCCTTCTCCATGACGACGTCAGCGTACATCATGATGAGGCGGCGGTAGGAGTCATACACGAAACGGGGGTTGTTAGTCTTCTTGATCAAGCCAGGGATGGTCTTGGAGCAGAGACCGATATTCAGCACGGTGTCCATCATGCCAGGCATCGACTTGCGCGCGCCGGAACGGCAGCTGACGAGCAGCGGGTTCTCGGGGTCGCCATACTTCATGCCCATGATGTTCTCCATGTTCTTCATGCCAGCGTGGACTTCGTCCATCAAGCCAGCGGGAAGTTGGCAATTGTTTTGGTAATAAGCTGTGCAGCACTCGGTGGTGATGGTCAAGCCAGCGGGTACGGGGAGCTTGAGCAGGCACATTTCGGCGAGGTTAGCGCCCTTGCCGCCCAGCTCGTTCTTCATCGAAGCATTACCTTCAGCAGTCTTGCCGCCAAAGGTGTAAACAAACTTTGTCATTGATTTAATTGATTATTAGTGATTTAACTGATATTCTTTAGTCTCGAAAATGAAATTGCAAAAGTAGGAAAAACTTACAAAACCTCAAAGAGCGAAGGAAGATTTTTTTGATAGGCGGTTTTGTGTTCGCCAACTCTCCAAGTAAAAAGCCGCCGACTCTCCAAGTTTTGTTGCGTTCATACACGAGAAACATTTGTCGTAATCTCACAATTTATTTAACGTGAGTTCGATATAAAATAATTGATTGAAAAAGAATAAAAACCACTGTCTTTGCCAAGTCATAGCAAAGCAGCAGGCAAGTAACAGCCAAGTGGTTGCACCGTGTTAAACAGGTATGTTACTCGATTGTTCTTATATTGTTATTCGATTGTTCTTCGTTTTTAAATCGAATAACAATCGAATAACAGACGAAGAAGAATTGAATAACAGTCTTGGTGAACCCGAGGCGACTACTTGGCTGCCACGTGACTAATACGGTGCAGCAATGGGAAAAAGACATTTCATACCATTCCGATAAACTACAAGTTCTCTTTTGACCACTAATATCGAACCCGCGTTATTTACGCAAAAAGCCCCAGAGCCAAGGCTCCAGGGCTTTCCCGACATAATTGAAAAGACGTTACGTCCACATTATGAGGCGTATTATTGTATCACTCTCTGTTGTCAGTGATGGAGATGGTTAATTCGATGACTTGGTCGGGGCGGGGCTTCTTCTTGCCGTAGCGTTTGTTCTCGTAAACACACGTGGCTGCCACCTTCTTATCGGGAGTTTTCCACATTTCCACAATCTGTTTCACCTCATTGCCGTCCAGCTCCTTTAATAACTCTATCAGCTTGGCATGGGTCTCGGGCATTTTGGCTTTGAATGAGCCTTTGACAGCACAGACATATTCGGTAAGCCCTTCTTCCACGCATATCGCGTTTTGGGCATTGGAGAACTGCTGGACACGGGCGAACATCTTCGCCGGGTTGTATCCTCCAACGGTGAGACTCATGCCTATTACTTTGTCGTTCATCACGCTGAGAACGAACCCGGTAGTGTCGTTAGTGTCGTTGCTTGCAAAGGGCTTCATCTGCATGGTGAACATGTCAATGATACCATTCTTGTTGAGGGTGAAACCCCAAGAGGTGACTTGCTTGCTGCAGGTCTCGTAACTCTGGTGGTTGAGTTTGATAAGCTGCTTGTAACGCTTGATGTTTTGGCTGTCGTTGTTCTGGGCCGACACTCCCGCAAAGGTCAGAATGGCAGCGATGAGGAGAATGACTTTTTTCATTAGATGGCTGGTTTTATTGATGATTTGAGTATTGTTGTATTTCATTGTGTAAGGGCTTATTCCTTCACGAATTTCAATGTCCTCACAACGCTCTCCGACTTCACATTGACGAAGTAAACGCCAGCGCTCAGGTTATCAAGGCTGAGTGTGGTGAGGCATTTGACTGTGCTGTGGTGTATCACTTGTCCGAGATTATTACAGATGGTGATGTCGCACTCTTCCTCGGGCAGGCTGAGGGTGAACTGGCCTTTGTTTGGGTTGGGGTAGAGGGTCACATCGCTCATTATGTTCTCTTCGGTCGCTTCAAGGTCAATGTGGAAGGTTTGGGGCCAAGCATCGCAGCCCGTGACGATGAGGGTCAAGTCAGCGACGTAGTTCAATGGGTCGTCAATTTCGATGATGGCCATGCCAGTCTCGTCGGTGTAGCCTAAGCCAATCATTTCTTCGCCATTGAAAAGGGTGCAACGGAAGTTTTGTAACCCATTTCCGTTGTCGTCAGTCACTTGGGTTTCCATTGAGGTCATGCCTTCTTCGATGGACAATGGACGTGACACCATAGGTGTGATAGGCTCGTCGTGCCAAGGACTGCAGGCCACATCACCCATCATGTTGAGGTCGTAGAAGTTCCAGCGCAGGGCGCCTTCTTCCCATTGTCCTGGGGCGTTCACCCAAGGGGCTGTCGCGATCTTACCTTCTCTCAACGCCATGCCGCCGTAGGGGATGCGGTCGTTGTAGTAGGCGTCTTCTGTCTCGCGGGCCAAATGGATGGCCGGACCCTCGGTTTGACCTTCGTTGAACCAGCCATAGCGCGAGTTGCCGAAGGTGGCCACAGCGAAATTGCTGATTTTGGTCATGCGTTCCAGGATGCAGTTGTCGGGGAAGTTGCCGCAGATGCAACCTGAGGTATGGAAGAAGGTGTAGTTATGATCAACGCCATTGGATCCATAGAAGTTGTTGTCGGTGATGTCGCTGTTGACCCATCCTGCCACATATTCGCTGTTGGCATGTCCGTCATGGTGGACATACTGCGACCCAGCGTTGATGGCGTTGCGGAGGTTGTCTCCACTCCAGTTGCCCTCCTCATAATAGAGACGCGTGAAGTCGTAGTCCTCAGGTATGCCTGTGGTAGTGTAGCCGTTATCGTCGTGCGTGCCGATGAGCAGCTCGAGGTATTGGCTGCCATTGCTCAGATAAGGCTCGTCGTAGAGATGCTCGCCCGCCATGATGACCTTGCGGAACTCACCCAGGACAGGCTCTGCCTGATACGTCATGGACTTGTGCAGCATGTTGTCCAGTTCCGTCTGGTTGCTGAAGCACATGCGACCGATGCCGAGTTCGGGTAACAGGTCGTCTTCGCCAATCTCGCCCCAGAGGTTGTTGTCGTTGTCGTTCCAAGTGCCGTCGAGTGCGGCATAATACAGGTCGGCGGGGATGCCGCTGTCGTCATAGCCTTCGCCGCTGTCCACATGGCAGTAGAAGCCACGGTAGGGGATGTCGGGCACGTCGCCGGCGAGGTTCACCATCATAATGCCGTTTTCTTCGTATTCCTTGATGATGAAGTTGCGCAGCTTCTCGGCATCATCGCGACCACTCATCGTGCTGAGGATGGTCTCCAAGACAACGACATGGGTGCGGAGGCCGCGAGCCAGATAGAAGGTGACATATTCGTCGAAAGTGCTGACATACTGCTGTGTTGTGACGACCAAGAGGTCATAGCCACCCATGACGCGATCTCTGGTGTTGTAGGTTTGTAGCATCTCGGGGTTCTGAGCGAGTTTCTTGGCGCGTGTGGCGTTGTCGCCATTGAGCCACAACATGTGGCTGTGGTCGGTCTTGGCTGCCATCGTGGTCACCCTCACCGTAGCCTTGGTGGCGTATCTCACCTCGCCAGTGCCAGGCACATACTGCACGGGTGTGAAGGCCGAGAAGGCGAAGCCGACGCCGTTCATGTACTGCGTGCTGAGTTTGCCGTAAGCTTGGGCAGGATAGACGCTTTTCGAGGCATAGAGGGCCTCGTCTTTTTCAAACTCCTTGCCCACAGGGTCGGAGTAGGTGAGGGCCGACTGATATGGATACAGATTGTGGCAGCCTTCGAGGGTTTGGAAGTCGGACAGTTCCAACTCGATGCTGGCGGCTTCAGTGCCTTGTGGCAGCATCAGGCTAACGCTCTGCCAGGGTAACGAAGGCTGACCGGCGAGGGCACTTTGCATGCAGTCTTTAAACTGAATTTGTTCGTAGCCTTGAATCTGGCTAATGCTCGGTTGACCCAGGTAATAGGTCTTCTCGATGGTCTGCGCCGAAGCGAACAAAGTGACCATCAGGGAAAGCATTAAGAAACAAGTTTTTTTCATGGTTTAAGAAGATTATTTGACGATCAGTTTCTTGACTTCAGCGTTGTCGCCGCTTTGGATGCGCACGAAATACATTCCCTTTGGCACGTTGTTCAGGTCAAGGTGTTGGATGCCAGATACTTTGTCGAGTTGCATGATCTGTTGTCCCAGCATGTTGAAGATGTTGATGTCGCTTTCCTCAACCAATTCAAGGGTGAAGCTGCCCGTGGTGGGATTCGGGTAGAGGACGGTGGCTTTTTGTTCTGTCACCTCTTCCACGTTGTTGATGATGCAGGTGCGTGGGAAGGTGATGTCGTCAATCCAAACGCAGTCGGAACCCACGGCATTGTTGCCGTTTTTGTCGTACAGCCACATGAAAGAGTGGCTGCCAGCGGTGAATTCGTAGCTGACATAGGTCCAGTCGTTCTCGCCCGACCACATGTCTTTCTTCTTGTTGTCGAGGAAGAAAGCGAAGAGGTCTTTGCGCAGCTCCGTGGAGGTCTTGAACCAGAAGCTGATTTCGCCGTCGTTGAGGATGTCGGCATAGATGATGAGGCGGGTCACTTGGTTGTTGCCGATGTCACCTGAGCGGGCACTGTATGTGCCGGTATGGGCTTCTTCATCGGTGATGGTCCAAGGCAGGTCGCCCTCATGGAACCATTCCATATAACTGAAGTCGGCACTTTCGAAGGTCTCCCTGACGAGGCCTATTGACGTGGAATAATCCATCTGTGTGGCATAGCTGCCCGTGTTGAGCGTCATGTCGAGGTTGAATATGGTGCCGTTGAGGATGTCGGGGTCGGAAGTGATGATGAAGTCGGCAGTGAAGTCGCCATTGCTGTCGACATTACCGACTTGGACGGTGTTATCGGCAAACGACAGGCGCTCGTCATCGCAGTACACCGTCACGTATGTGTTGGGCGCGGTGGCATGGCCGATGTTCTTGCCATGGACACGCAAAATGGCCTGCTCGCCTGGGTCAAAGTAGCCGTTTTGGTCGCCTTGGACTTCTATAATCTCAAAGTCACCGAATTGCAGGTTCGGTGCATACAGCAGGAACTGACGGTTTGTGGTGTGTTCCACACCGCTATTGATGGTGGTGAGGGTCAAGGTG
>CALEMB010000137.1 GCA_937902805.1 uncultured Bacteroidales bacterium | reverse complement strand
ATATCGGTCTCGGCATTCCTGCTGAACCGCTCTTCCGATCTCGATCTTATTCCACCAACATGACCACCTTGGTCAACCAGACGGCTTTCATTGTGGAACTAATCAACATTCCGCTCACCGATGAGGAACAACTGAAACTGCTCATGCCCATCGAAAAAGGCGTGTGGTTTGTCGATTCGAATGGCGCGCTGCATGAGATTAAGACCGTGTCGTCGCTGTCGCAAGAAATCCACTTCGAGGGTATGGACGACTGCAAGACCTTGTATGTGGCGGGTGCGTTGGTGGACGGATTCCTAGAAAAGGTGAGGAAGAACCCGAAACTGAAAACCTGTGAACTGGTGGTGCGTGACTTCACGAAGATTTTCGTGACGCCCCAGCAGTATCGGCTGTTTTTGAAACTAGGCGGAAAAATCCGCGTACTGCAAAAGAGCAAGTTGATTGCGGTGACTGTCAACCCGACCTCGCCCTTGGGCGTGGTGCTCGACTCCGACACACTTTGTGCCAAGTTGACGGAAGCCATTCACTTGCCAGTTTATGATTTGATGAAAGAGCAATGCAATTGAGAGACCACATAGAATCACCCTGCGGACTGCGTTACGTGTTCGAACAGCTTGAACTTCAAGCGGGCTACACCCGTCGTTGGATGCTCGATATGCCCATGATGCGGACAGGGGAGGAGATTGCCCAGTCGTATGAGGTGCTGCGCCAGTTCGCCGATTTCATCGAGCGGGTGGATACACCTTATATTAATACGATACAGTTCCGTCTTCAAGGGTTGAAAGACATCCGCACGACCATCAAGAACCTGGGCCATCAGGCGGTGCTTGACGACATCGAACTCTTCGAGGTGAAACATCTGGCCATCTTGGCGGTGGATGTGGCCGAGCGCATGAAGACCCACGGCTTAGATCAAGCCGTCGAGATTCCCGACTTGAACGAGGTCATTACCATCCTCGACCCCGATGGCTTGAAGATGGCGAGTTTCTATGTGTACGACTCCTATTGCCAAGAGTTGAAAGATCTGCGCATTCAGATGCGCCAGCATCCCGAGCAGCAGGAGGACTTGCTGGCAGAGTGCGCCGAGATTGAGGAAGGCGTGCGCCGCGACCTGAGCAAGCAGTTGTATCGCTTTGCGAAGCCTTTGGAAGAGGCGCAGATGGCTTTGGCGAGGATTGATATGAATCTGGCCAAGGCCTTGCAGATGAAACAGTTGGGATTGTGCTTCCCAACGATTTCGAAGGATGACACCAGCCATTACGAGGCGATGTTCCATCCGCAGGTGAAGGACGCTCTGGCACAGCGCAAGCGTGCGTTCCAGCCAGTGAGCCTCACCTATGGGCAGAAGCCCACTTTGATCACGGGCGCCAACATGGGCGGAAAGACCGTGGTCCTGAAGACCTTGACCTTGTGCCAGTACCTGTTCCAATACGGGTTCGGTATTCCGGCGGCGCAGGCCGACATTGCTGTCAAGGATGAGATTTACTTCTGCATCGGCGACGAGCAGTCCATCGAGAAGGGGCTGTCGTCGTTTGCCGCAGAGATGAAGAACATCGATGCCGTCATCAAGGCATCGCGCGAAAACAGAAAAATAGTGGCGTTGATTGACGAGCCGGCGCGCACCACCAACCCCACCGAGGGAACGGCTTTGGTGTCGGCCTTGGTGAAGGTGTTGAGGGGCGACAATGTGAGCCTCGTCATGACCACGCATTACGATATAGAGCCGACCGATGCCCATTGCCTGCGGGTGAAGGGCTTCGAGAACGGCACGATGAACTACGAACTCGTCGAGGTGCAAGACGGCGAAGTGCCGCACGAGGCGCTGAATATTGCCGAGAGTTTGGGGATTGATTCGGAGTGGATTTCCGAGGCGAGGAGGATTTTAATTGTGTCGAATTCGACACAATTAGAAATTTTAAACCCCTCGAATTCGAGGGGTTTAAAAACCACCAAAGGGGTCGAATTCGACCCCCTTGGAAAGAAAGGAGGAAATGAGTAATGGCAAAGATGACAGTTCAAGATACGAGTATTACGATTCTTTCGATAGACAGCAAAGATTATATTTCTTTGACTGATATCGCAAAGTTCAAGACAGATGATACTTTTATTGCCGTTTGTAACTGGATGCGCAATAGGAATACCATTGAGTATTTGGGTATCTGGGAATCTTTATACAATCCAAATTTTAACCCTATCGAATTCGATAGGTTTAGAATTGAAGCAGGGTTAAATGCCTTTACCATGTCCCCAAAGAAATGGATAGAAGCGACTAGTGCCATTGGAATAGTAAGTAAATCTGGAAGATACGGAGGTACATTTGCCCATAAAGATATTGCCTTCAAGTTTGCCAGTTGGATTTCGGTTGAGTTTGAGTTGTATGTTGCCAAGGAATTCCAACGCCTAAAAGAAGAAGAACAAAAGCAACTCGGTTGGTCGGTGAAAAGGGAATTGGCGAAGATAAACTACCATATCCACACGGATGCTATTAAAGAGAATCTTGTCCCAGAAGAGATTGACCGTTATCATGCCTCTTTGATTTACGCCAACGAAGCCGATGTGCTGAATGTGGCTTTGTTTGGTGTTACGGCGAAGGAATGGCGCGATGCCAACCCCAATTTGAAGGGCAACATCCGCGACTATGCCAATATCAACCAACTGATTTGCCTCTCGAACATGGAAAACCTGAATGCGGTCTTTATTAATAAAGGTATGCCGCAACGCGATAGACTGATTGAACTGAACAAGATCGCCATACAGCAGATGAAGGTGCTGGAGGGCGTGGAAGAAAGGAGGATGCTGAAATGAGAAACCTCGATTTATACAATAGAATAAGCATCTTTTTAGAATTGTACTATCAACGGACAAAACTAAACGATCTCGGCGGTTTTTTAGGTGTTGCGAGTATGATTTCATTTATAGATACTAACAAGTCTATTGTGCTAGAGCCCCGTATGGTGGATATTTGCATTTGGGACGATTGGTTAAGTGTAATAGGGTTAAAACAACTTGTGCAGGAACCAATAACAATTCGTTATGAACAATATATAGAGGATACAGGGAAAATAGAAATAGCAGAAACCAATCAGCTCAATTACATGTTTGACTTTTTAAAATATATTGAACAGGATTGGGAGTATGACTGGAGTCAATTGTTTTATGATTTAGAAAATGATTTTCTAACAAGGGAAGAATGGGAGAAGAGTTATTTGTTATTGCAAGAAATACTACAGCAAAATAAATCAATTATTTAAACAACATAAACGAAAAATATGGAAAGTAAATTAGGACTTGATTTTAAGAAAGTGGAGTATGCCAGGGGGCTGGCGAAGAACATCGCTGACGATGTGCAGGCCTTCTGCGAGCAATACACCACGGTGGCCGTGGAGCGCACCCTCGCCCGACTGATGGGCATCGACGGGGTGGACGAAAGCGACGTGCCGTTGCCCAATGTGGTGGTCGATGCCATCAAGGACAAAGGCGTGCTGGGCGAAGGCATCCTGTTCTTCATCGCCAACGCGATGATCCAGACGGGCCTCAAGCCTCAGCAGATTGCCGAGAAGGTCGCCACGGGCGAACTCGACATCACCAAGGTGGTCACCCGCGACCAGAAACTGATTGCCGACACCCTGCAACCTGTCATCGACGAGAGCCTCAACCGTATTCGCACCCGTCGTGCCCGCCGTGAGCATTACCTCGAGACCATCGGCGAAGGTCCCAAGCCATACCTTTATATTATTGTGGCCACGGGTAACATCTATGAGGATGTGGTGCAGGCCCAGGCCGGTGCCCGTCAGGGAGCCGACATCATCGCCGTGATTCGTACCACGGGTCAGAGCCTTTTGGACTATGTGCCTTACGGCGCTACGACCGAGGGCTTCGGCGGCACCTTCGCCACGCAGGAAAACTTCCGCATCATGCGTAAGGCCCTGGACGAAGTGGGCGAGGAGGTAGGCCGTTACATCCGCCTCTGCAACTACTGCTCGGGTCTCTGCATGCCCGAAATCGCCATCATGGGCGCTTTCGAGGGCCTCGATGTCATGCTGAACGACGCCCTCTACGGCATCCTGTTCCGCGACATCAACATGCAGCGCACCCTTATCGACCAATACATGAGCCGTATCATCAACGGCTTTGCGGGCGTCATCATCAACACGGGTGAGGACAACTACCTGACCACCGCCGATGCTGTGGAAGCCGCGCATACCGTGTTGGCCTCCGACCTCATCAACGAGCAGTTGGCCAAGATCGCCGGTCTGCCCGAAGAGCAGATGGGATTGGGTCACGCCTTCGAGATGGACCCGATGCTCGAGAACGGCTTCCTCATGGAACTCGCCCAGGCGCAGATGACCCGCGAGATTTTCCCCAACGCGCCGCTGAAATACATGCCGCCCACCAAGTTCATGACGGGCAACATCTTCCGTGGCCACATCCAAGACGCGCTGTTCAACATCATCGGCATCTGGACGCACCAAGGCCTGCAACTGCTGGGTATGCCCACCGAGGCCATCCACACGCCGTTCATGAGCGACCGTTACCTCTCCATTGAGAACGCCCGCTACATCTTCAACAACATGAAGGACATCGGCGAGGAAATGGAGTTCAAAGAGGGTGGCATCTGCCGTCAACGCGCCCACCTGGTGCTCGACAACACCATCAAACTGCTTGAAGAACTCGTGAAGGAAGGCCTGTTCACCGCCTTGGAGAAAGGTATCTTCGGCGACGTGAAACGCCCGAAGAACGGCGGCAAGGGCTTGGCTGGCGTGACGCTGAAGAGCGAGAATTATCTGAATCCGTTTGTTGAACTAATGAAAGGGAAGAAATAATGAGTGAAGGTTTGTATTCAATGGAGGCTAAGGATTACGACAAAACCCTAGACCTCACCAAGATAAAGCCCTACGGCGACACCATGAACGACGGCAAGATGCAGTTGAGCTTCACTTTGCCCGTGCCTTGCGGCGCAGAAGCCATCGAAGCGGCCAAGCTGCTGCTGAAGAAGATGGGACTGGAAAACCCCAGCGTGGTGTATTACAGAGAACTGACGCCCGGTTTCACCTTCGTCAACTGCTACGGTAGTTGCACACACACGGTGGACTATTCGACCATCTACGTGCCCAAGGTGGAATCGACCACGATGGACATGTATGAGACCGACAAATACATCAAGGAGAACATCGGACGCAAGATCGTCATCGTCGGCGCCTCGACGGGTACCGACGCCCACACCGTGGGTATCGACGCCATCATGAACATGAAGGGCTATGCCGGCCACTACGGACTGGAACGCTACGAGATGATCGAGGCTTATAACCTCGGCTCGCAGGTGCCCAACGAGGAGTTCATCGCCAAAGGCATCGAACTTCACGCCGACGCCTTGCTGGTGTCGCAGACCGTGACCCAGAAGGATGTCCACATCCACAACATGACCAACTTCATCGAGTTGATGGAGGCCGAGGGCCTGCGCGACAAGATGATCTGCTGCTGTGGTGGCGCCCGTATCACGCACGAACTGGCCAAGGAACTCGGTTTCGACGCCGGCTTCGGCATGAACACCTACGCCGACGATGTCGCCTCCTTCGTGGTCCAGGAGATGGTAAAACGAGGTATGAAATAAATACCATGAACAGGAAACCGAAAAAAGCATCGAGAAAATGAAGTATTGTAGATCAACCATCATAATCGTTACGCTTGCAATCTGCGCATTGCTTATTTCGTCATGCGCAATTGTAAGAGGTTTAAGAACTGATGGCAAGTATGGTCCCAATATTTTCAGTTTCGAGCATCGTGAACACGACACTATTGCCAATGGCAAGGTGGCATTTCGGTTTCCTGTTGCCAAAATCAGAGCTGATTGGATTGATACGATGCGTTTTACACAGCCGCCTCATTGTGACAGTATGACCTTTTGGGAAGCGATGAACGCGGCAAGCAACACGCAGGGATGGCTCATCCTCCATAACGATAGCATCGTTTATGAGAGGTACTGTGGCGATTTCTCGTCCGACCGCATGGCCAACATCTTTTCCGTTACCAAATCTATCACATCACTACTATGCGGCATCGCGGTTGACGATGGTTATATTCACAGCATTGATGACCCTGTTACCGACTATCTGCCGGAGCTGAAAAAGAAAGACCCGATGTGGCAAAAACTGACCATCCGTCATTTGCTGGATATGAAGAGCGGACTTGATTTCGACGATACCTACGAGTTCACCTCATTAAAGGATTTGAAGATGCTTAATGCTATGGCCAAATTGAATTACGGACACAATCTGATGAAGCAAATCAAAAGTCTGAAATTCCGTTGTGAGCCAGGCACATCGCGTCGTTATGAGAGCATGACGGCAGCAATTCTCGGTGTTGTCATTGAGCGCGCATCAGGCAAGCGTTTTGCCGACTATCTCAGCGAAAAGGTATGGAAGCCGCTCGGTATGGAGACGTTTGCGCTAATCAACATTGACAGCCGCAAACATGATAATGCACACACTTTTGGCGGCCTCTCGACTACTATAAAAGACCTTGCCAAGGTAGGCTGTCTCTATCTCCACAACGGAATGTGGAATGGCAAACGCATAGTGAGCGAGGAATGGATAAATCAGACTAAGGAATTTGATTCCAATACTGTTGGCTACCATTTCAATTGGTATAACGTGAATTACGAAGGTTATATTAGACCAGAACATTCAGGCTACTATGCGCTGGGAATCTGCAATCAGGTGCTTTACGTTAACCCCGACAAAAACCTTGTCATGGTGAGAATCGGGCGACACAACAACACTTGTGCAATTATTCCAGTGCTGTTTGAACAGTTGAGCATTTCGTGGCCGACAGAATAAAACCGCAAAAGGATAAATTAGTAGAAAACCAAACAATTCAACAATTAAACAAACAACAATTAAACATCAAGTTATGGACAAAAATGAAATGAGAGAAGTGATCGCCAAGCGCGCAGCCAAGGAACTGCACGACGGCGATGTTGTCAATCTTGGCATTGGCATTCCGACTTTGATCCCCAACTACCTTCCTGAAGGCGTCACCGTGACCCTCCAGACCGAGAATGGTGCCATGGGCATGGGCCCGACCCCCGAGGAAGGCAAGGAAGACAAGAACCTCATCAATGCTGGCGGTGGTGCCATCACGCTGCTGCCCGGTGCCTGCACCTTCGACTCAGCCACTTCGTTCGCCATCATCCGTGGCGGCCATGTGAACGTATCATTCCTCGGCGCTCTGCAAGTGGATGAGAAGGGCAACCTCGCCAACTGGATTATCCCTGGCAAGATGGCTCCCGGCATGGGCGGCGCCATGGACCTCGTCGTGGGTGCCAAGCGCGTCATCCTGACCATGGAACACACCCAGAAGGGTGCTCCCAAGATCCTGAAGGAGTGCACACTGCCCCTGACCGCTGCCGGACAGGTGAACATGATCATCACAGAGATGGGTGTCATGGACATCACCCCTGAAGGCATCGTCCTGAAGGAATTGCACCCTGAGTTTACGGTTGAAGATGTTCAAGCTGCCACCGAGGCTAAGCTGATCATCTCCCCGAACCTGAAACCCATGGACATCTAATCCCTGCGGACATGGATTACAGTTTCTTGAAGATTGAGCAGCACGACCTGATCACCGTCATGAAAGTGTCGGCGCCCAAGTCGTTGAACGCGCTCAACTCGACTGTCCTGAAGGAGATCGACGACTTTGTGAGTCACCTTGATACTGCACAGACGCGCGTTCTCATCATCACGGGCGACGGCGAGAAGGCCTTCGTGGCCGGTGCCGACATTTCTGAGATGGTGCACCTCTATGAGAAGGAAGGCTACGAGTTCAGCAAACTCGGTGCTATCGCGTTCCGCAAGATCGAGACGCTGCCGATACCCGTCATCGCTGCCGTCAATGGCTTCTGCCTCGGCGGTGGCTGCGAGTTGGCTATGGCTTGCGATTTCCGTTACGCCTCCTCGAAGGCCAAGTTCGGTCAGCCCGAAGTGGGACTGGGCATCACGCCTGGTTTCAGCGGCACCTACCGTTTGGCCAAACTCATCGGACAAGGCTACGCCAAGGAGATGATCTACACGGGCAAGGCCATCCGTGCTGACGAAGCCCTGCGCATCGGCTTGGTGAACGCTGTATATGAACCCGAGGAACTGATGGACAAGGTGATGGAGACCGCCCAGAAGATGGTCGCCAACGCGCCTTTGGCCATCGCATACGCCAAGCAGTGCATCAACGAGAGTTACGACCTGATTGCCGCCGACGCCATCGAGTTGGAGAACACCGCCTTCGGCAAGTGCTTCGCCACCGAGGACCAAAAGGAAGGCATGACGGCGTTTCTGGAGAAGAGGCCTGCAAAGTTTGTAGGAAAATGATGTTAGACTACGAGACACGAGACGCGGGACGAAAAAAGTCCCGTGTCCCGCGTCCCATGTCAAAAAGACAAACAACAAGCTATGCAGAATGAAACAGCAATAGTTTACAATTTGCCCCAACATTGGGAAGAAACGGATGACATTTCGTTCACCCGTCTTTCCGATATGGTGTTGCAAATCCATGACGCAACACAAACGGCAGCCGTTAAGGCAGTGAACCGTTTCGCGACTGTGCGGAACTATATCATTGGCTACTACATTGTTGAATACGAGCAACATGGAAGTGACAGAGCCAAATATGGCGACCAACTATTGAAACGACTTGCCAAGCGTGTCGGCAGAAAGGGCATTAATGAAACTTTGCTGAAAAACAGTAGAAGATTCTTTTTGGACTATCCTCAAATACAAGATTACCTTTTAGGGCTAAAAAGTCCGACGGCATCGGACTTTTCTGACACAAAAAGTCCGACAGCATCGGACTTATTCATCACCCCAGCGGAATCGGTCATTTCTCAATTGTCGTTCTCACATATTGTTGAAATCCTTACCGTTGATGACCCCATGGCGAGGTGTTTCTACGAAACAGAGTGCATGAAATGTTGTTGGAGCGTAAAAGAACTGCGCCGACAAATCAGCACAAACCTGTACGTCAGATGCGGCTTAAGCAAAAAACCAGAACTGCTGTTGGCTCAAACAGAGCAGCAGAACAACATGGCTTTGTCGATAAAAGAGCCGTTATTGCTCGAATTCCTTGACTTGCGACCTGATGCTTTTACTGAAACCGATTTGGAGAGTGCACTGATAACCCATCTCCAGGAATTTCTGTTGGAATTAGGGAAAGGCTTCTGCTTCGAGGCTCGGCAAAAACGGATGATTATTGACGATGAGTATTACTTCGCCGACTTGGTGTTTTACAACAGGATACTGCATTGCAACGTAATAGTAGAACTCAAAAACGATGAATTTAAGCATAGTGACCTGAGCCAACTGAATGCATACGTTTCCTATTACAAGGAAAACGAAATGCGGCAAGGCGACAACCCGCCTGTTGGCATATTGTTGTGTACGCGCAAGGGCAAGAAAATGGTCGAATACGCCTTGGCCGGCATGGATAACAAACTGTTTGTTTCCTCCTATATGACCTCTTTGCCAGATGAAAAGACCTTGGAAGCGTTTTTACTAAAAGAAGCTGAAAGAAGATGAAACGGATAGCTATTATAGTAGTTGCATTGTTTTCTGCCATATCACTTCCAGCGCAGATACTCATTATCCCAGACGTGCATGGGCGTACGTTCTGGAAGGAAGCTGTTGCGAAATATCCTGATTTGTCAATCGTGTTCCTTGGTGATTATTTGGATCCTTATTCCCATGAGAATATCTCATCTGATGAAGCTTTGACTAATTTTGAAGAAATACTGGCTTTCAAACAGGCAAATATGGATAGGGTGACTTTGCTGATTGGCAATCATGAAATCCATTATTTTGATACGGCATATGAATTCAGTAGAAAAGATACGCTTAATGCTGAATGTATACACCGCTTGCTAATTAACAATCTGTCACTGTTTTCCATTGCTTCACAAGCCGAAATTGGAGGAAAAACATTCCTTTTCACACATGCAGGCATATTGGAGTCTTGGTGGATGAGGCATTTCCCCGACATTCCAACAGATGCGGCTTCGATTTGTCAGGCATTAAATGGCAAGATGAAGAGCGAGGAAACACTTGGTGTTTTTATTGACAATGCTTTGATGGATGTTAGCAAACTGCGCGGAGGTGAAGCGGAAGCAGGCTCATGTTTATGGGCCGATTTGGACGAACATAATAGTAAGTCTGATTTTCTCAAAGGTATTTATCAAGTTTTTGGACATACGCAGTTGAAAAGGAGAGCCGTCATAAAGAAAACTTATGCTGACTTTGATTGCCGTAAGGCTTTTTTGATTCAAACAAATGGAAAAATAACAACTATACGTAATTAAATCTTTATTAAATCACAAATCTTTAAATCCAAACATCATGAAAATCTGTGTTATTGGAACCGGCACCATGGCTAAAGGTATCGTGAAGGCATTCGCCGCCAAGATGCCCGTCGTCATGAAGAGCCGCACGCAAGCCAGCCTTGACAAGGCCATGGCTTCCATCGCAAAAGGTTACGGTAAGCTGGTGGAGAAAGGCAAGATGACCCAAGAGGCCGTCGACGCCCTGCTGAAGAACATCACCACCACGACCGACTACGCCACCTTCGCCGATGCCGACCTCGTCATTGAGGCCGCCGTCGAGGAGATGCAACTGAAGAAAGACGTCTTCATGGAACTTGACAAGATCTGCAAGCCCGAGACCGTCTTTGCCACCAACTCGTCCTCGCTGTCGATCACCGAGATCGCTGCCTGCACGAGCCGTCCCACCCAATTCATCGGCATGCACTTCTTTAACCCCGCCGACCGCATGGCCCTCGTTGAAGTCATCAAAGGCCAGCTGACCAGCGACGAAGTGACCAAGTGCATCGTTGACCTCGCCACCTCCATCGGCAAGCAGCCCGTCGAGGTGAAGGAAGCCCCCGGCTTCGTGGTCAACCGCATCCTCATCCCGATGATCAACGAGGCAGTCGGCATCCTCGCTGACGGCATCGCCAGCGCAGAAGATATCGACAAGTGCATGATGCTGGGCGCCAACCACCCGATGGGCCCGCTCGCCTTGGCTGACCTTATCGGCAACGATGTCAACCTCGCCATCATGGAAGTGTTGTACAAAGAGTTCGGCGACCCGAAGTACCGTCCTCATCCCTTGCTCCGCAAGATGGTGAGAGCCGGTTTACTTGGCCGTAAAACAGGAGAAGGATTCTATAAATATTAAATAAGTAATGAGGTTTGAGGTATGAGGTCGGATTGGCGCGATGCGCTGCACAACCTCTTACCTCTTACCTCCTAACTCCTAACTGAAAAAAAAGATGGATTTTAGCTATTCAAAGACAGAACAGTTGTTCCTGCAAATGATCAGATCGTTTGCTGAGAACGAAGTAAAGCCTTTGGCCGCCGAAGTCGATGATCAGGAACGTTTCCCGATGGAGACTGTCCAGAAGATGGGCAAGCTCGGTATCATGGGTATCCCGATCCCGAAGCAATACGGTGGACAGGGCGGCACCGTCCAGATGTACATCATGGCGGTCGAAGAGCTCTCGAGAGTGTGCGCCACCACCGGCGTCATCGTCTCAGCCCACACCTCATTGTGCATGGCTCCCATCCTGGAGAACGGCACCGAGGAACAGAAAATGAAATACCTGCCCAAGCTGGCATCAGGTGAATGGATCGGCGCTTTCGGTCTGACCGAACCCAATGCCGGTACCGACGCCGCCATGCAGCAGACCACAGCCGTTGACGCTGGTGACAAGTGGATCCTCAACGGAACCAAGATTTTCATCACCAACGCCTCCTATGCCAACGTGTTCATCGTGATGGCCATGACCGACAAGTCGAAGGGCACTAAGGGCATCTCTGCCTTCATCGTGGAGAAGGGCATGAAGGGCTTCAGCATCGGTAAGAAGGAGCTCAAGATGGGTATCCGCGGCAGCGCTACCTGCGAGCTGATTTTCGAAAACTGCGAAGTGCCGAAAGAAAACCTCCTCGGACCTCTTGGCAAGGGCTTCACCATTGCCATGAAGACCTTGGATGGTGGCCGTATCGGTATCGCTTCACAGGCTCTCGGCATCGCTCAAGGTGCTATGGATGAGACCGTGAAGTACACCAAGGAACGCAAGCAGTTCGGCAAGTCGATTGCCCAGTTCCAGAACACCCAGTTCCAGATGGCCGACCTTAAGACCAAGGTCGAGGCCGCCCGTCTGCTGGTGCGCAGCGCCGCCTGGAAGAAGGATATGGGTCTCCCATATTCACCCGATGCAGCAATGGCTAAGCTGTTTGCCGCTGAAACCGCTATGGAAGTGACCACCAAGGCCGTCCAGTTCCACGGTGGCTACGGTTACACACGTGAGTATCCTGTGGAGCGCATGATGCGTGACGCCAAGATTACCGAGATCTACGAAGGTACTTCGGAAGTCCAGCGCATGGTCATCGCCGGTCAATTGTTCAAGAAATAATAGGAGGGAAGCAGTATGAATATTATCGTTTGTATCAAACAAGTTCCGGATACCACTGAAATCAAGATTGATCCGGTAAAGGGCACCTTGATCCGCGACGGCGTGCCGAGCATCATGAACCCTGACGACAAGGGCGGTCTCGAACTCGCTCTTCGCCTGAAAGACCAGTTTGGCGCCAACGTCACCGTCGTTTCGATGGGCCCCCCGAAAGCCGATGTCATCATGCGCGAAGCTTTCGCCATGGGCGCCGACCGTGCCATCCTGCTCTCCGACCGCAAGTTCGCAGGTTCCGACACACTGGCTACCTCATATGCCATTGCCGGTCTCTGCCGCACTTTGGACTACGACCTCATCATTGCCGGCCGTCAGGCTATCGATGGTGACACTGCTCAGGTGGGTCCTGAGATGGCCGAACACCTTGGTCTGCCTCAGATCACCTACGTTTGCGATGCCAAGCTGTTGCCCAATGGCAACCTGCAAGTCCACAAAGAGAACGAGGACAGCATCCAGGTTCTCGAAGTGGAAGGCAAGTGCTTGCTGACCGTGTTGGCTTCTGCATTTGAGCCCCGTTACATGACCGTCAGCGGTATCGTCGAGGCCTACAACCGTGAGGTTGAGGTTTGGGGTGCCGATAAGATCGACTACGATGAGACCAAGCTCGGACTGAGCGGTTCTCCCACCAAGGTGTTCCAAAGCTTCCCGAAGGCCATGAAGGCCCCGGGCGAGGTGCACGAAGTGAGCGAGGAAGAAGCCGTTGAGCTGATTGTCAACAAATTGAAAGAAAAACACATCATCTAAAAGTTACAGCTATGGAATTGAAAGATTATAAGAACGTATTCGTTTTCGCAGAACAGCGTGAAGGTAACATCCAATCCGTTGCTTTCGAACTTTTAGGAAAGGCTCGCGACCTGGCCGATGCCCTCGGCGAGAAGGTTGTGGCTATGTTGCTGGGTTACAATGTGAAAGACCAAGCCCAGAAGCTGATTGAATTCGGTGCTGACGAGGTTATCGTCGCTGATGTGCCTGAGCTGAAAGACTACTTGAGCGAACAGTATTCGCAAGTGGTTGACCAGATCATCAAAGAGCGCAAGCCTAACATCGTGCTGTATGGTGCTACCACCATCGGCCGTGATATGGCTCCGCGTATCGCCGCCCGTCTGAAGACCGGTCTGACGGCCGACTGCACCAAGCTCGAGGTGGTTGCTGACGAAAAGAGCAACAACGAGCTGCAGTTCCGCATGACCCGTCCCGCTTTCGGTGGCAACCTGATGGCTACCATCATCTGCCCGAACAACCGTCCGCAGATGTCAACCGTGCGTCCCGGTGTGATGCAGAAGCGTCAGCGTCAGGAAGGCCGTCAAGGCATTGTCACCAGTTTCGTCCCGGAATTTGACACTAGCAAGTTCAAGGTGAAACTCGTTGAGACCATCAAGGAAGACAAGACCGTGGTCGACATTGCCGATGCCAAGATTTTGGTTTCCGGTGGCCGTGGTGTCCAGAACAAGGAAGGCTTCGACAAGCTTCAAGCCTTGGCCGACGTCATCGGCGGCGTGGTGTCATCCAGCCGTGCTATGGTCGACAACGGCGTGATGCCTCACGACCGTCAGGTGGGTCAGACCGGTAAGACCGTCCGCCCGAACCTCTACATGGCTTGCGGTATCAGCGGTGCCATCCAGCACTTGGCCGGTATGGAAGAGTCCGACTTCATCATCGCCATCAACAAGGACAAGTTCGCGCCCATCTTCAGCGTTGCCGACCTCGGCATCGTCGGAGATCTGCACAAGATTGTCCCTATGCTGACGGAGAGACTGAAGAAAGAAGTAGAGAAATAATCCTAATCGGATTATTGGTAATTATTGTAGAGACGGTGCATGCACCGTCTCTACTTTTTTTGAATCTGGTAACCACAAGTCAAAAAATTCATTATCTTTGCAATAATAATGCAAGATAGAATGCCTGACAAAGAAAACAACATCATCCTTTACAATGACAACGACGGCAAGATAAGTGTCAATGTGCGCTTCGCCGATGAAGACGTTTGGTTGACACAAGCTCAACTTGTGGAGATTTACCAGACGAGTAAATCCAATGTGAGCGAACATCTTAAGCATATTTTTGCTGATGGTGAATTGCAAAAAGAACTGGTTGTTCGGAATTTCCGAACAACCACTCAACATGGTGCTATCGAAGGTAAAACGCAAACCCACGAGGTGGCTTTTTATAACTTGGATGTTATTATCGCCCTCGGTTACCGCGTCCAATCGCCCGTTGCTGTTCGTTTTCGTCGTTGGGCCACACAACGCTTGCACGAATACATCCAAAAAGGCTTTGCCATGGATGATGAACGCCTAAAACAAGGCGGCAACCGCTATTTCAGGGAACTCTTGCAACGTATCCGCGACATCCGTTCCTCAGAACGCAATTTCTATCAGCAAGTAACGGACATCTATGCTACGGCTGTCGATTACGATCCTCGCAGCGAAATGACTCGGATGTTCTTTGCTACCGTACAGAACAAACTCCATTATGCCGTGCATGAGCAAACTGCTGCCGAGGTGATTTACAATCGTGTGGACAGCGAGAAGCCTTTTGTCGGAATGACCAACTTCAAAGGCAATTATGTCACCAAAGACGATGTGAAGATTGCCAAGAACTATCTCTCAGAATTGGAGTTGCAACGCCTTAACTTGCTGGTATCTGGCTTTTTGGATTTTGCCGAGTTCCAAGCCCTTGAAATGAAACCAATGACGATGCATGATTGGATTGAATCACTTGACAACCAAATTCTTGCTAACAGAAGAAAAGTTTTGGAAAGGAAGGGGAGTGTCTCACACGAAGAAGCCATTAAAAAGGCAGAGCAAGAGTTTGAAATCTATCGTAAACGCGAAATGGAGCAACTTGAAAGCGACTTCGACCGTGCCATAAAACAATTACCAAAACAATGAACGACCCAACCAAACCCCTAGATTTAGCCTACGAAGCCGGTTCCATCCTCTTGGAAAACGGCGCAGAGATTTCGCGCGTGGAGGAGACCATGCGGCGCATCGCCAGCCATTATGGTATGGAGGGCGAAGACCTCTTCGTGCTTAGTAACGGCATCATAGCCACTGACAAGAATTACGCTCGTTCCAGATTCATTCCTATCAAGGGAGCGAGTCTGGATAAGGTAGTGGCCGTTAATCAGCTGTCACGCAAGGTGGAACAAGGCGAGTACTCGTTGGAGAAGCTTGAGTATAGGCTGAAGCAAATCCGCGCCATGAAAGGAAAGCCTGCTTGGGAGCAGATTCTGGCTTCTGCTGTGGGCAGCGCGGCTTTCTGCATTATCTTTGGCGGCAGCTTCATGGATAGCCTTGCTTCATTCATTGCTGGACTCATCCTTTGGGTCTTCATGCTGTTTGTTGCCTCCAAGCAACTGTCACGAATTGTTGGGACGGCCTCAGGCGGATTGATAGCCACCTTGATTTGCTTCGGGTTGTATCGAATCGGTCTCGGTAACCATTTGAGCAATATGATTATTGGTGCCATCATTCCTTTGATTCCTGGTGTAGCTTTCACCAACGGCATCCGTGATATGGCCAACGAAGACTATATCGCTGGAGTTACACGCCTGTTGGATGCCATGCTGACCTTCTTCTGCATTGCTTTAGGCGTGGCTATGGCCTTTGTGCTTGATATGGAAATCTTTGGCGAGATGCTAGTCCTGCAAGGACTTGCAAACGACCCACAAACCGCTGGCTTTGCCATCCAACTCGTTGCCGCCTTCTTGGGTACGGTGTCTTTTGCAGCACTCTTTGGCGTTCCTCGCAAGTATTATTTTGATACTGGCTTTTGTGGCACAATGGGGTGGTTGCTTTATCTCATATTGAGCCGTTATACGGCTATGTCGCCCGTTGAAGTGCTCTTTTGCGCTACCGTTTTGGTCGCCTCAATAGCCTTGCTACAATCAAAAGCACGAAAGTGTCCCATCACGGTGTTCCTCATCAGTGGGATTTTCCCCTTGGTGCCTGGTGCAGGCATCTTTTGGACGAGCTATAATATCGTCTCCAACCAACTTCCCGATGCTTTCCAAACCGGTTTTGCAGCCCTCAAGGCCACGGTTGCTATCGCTTTCGGCATCCTCGCTGTGATGGAACTTAACGGGAAAGGCCGGATAGGGAAGTGGATTAGGAAGAAGTAATACGCCCATTAAAATAAAAATCTCTTATTTTTGCAGAAAAAATTTTAATTCTGCAAAACTATCAAAATAACTATTACTATGAAAAAACTCCCAATCCTCATCCTTTTATTAGCACTATTCATTGAGCCTACCATGGCCTGCACCAACCTTATTGTCGGGAAGAAAGCCTCCGCTGACGGCAGCGTGATGTGCTCTTACAACTGCGATGGCTTCGGGTTTTCGGGCTCGCTTTTCTATAGCCCTGCTGGCAGACACGCTCCAGACGAGCTCGTCGCTATTCACGGCTGGGGGCCGACCCACGAAGGACAATATGTGAAACAGGTGGAATACACATATAACGTTGTCGGCCTAATGAACGAAAAGCAGGTGACTATCGTGGAGACGACTTTCGACGGACGGCTGATACTGGTCAACCAAGAGGGCCTGCTCGACTACTTCAGCCTGATGCGTCTGGCATTGCAACGTTCGGCGACGGCACGTGAGGCCATCAAATGCATGGCAGAACTTGTGGAAGAGTACGGCTACAACAGCAGTGGCGAGACGCTTACCATCTGTGACCCCAACGAGGCTTGGATTATGGAAATCATCGGCAAGGGACCAGGTAACAAAGGCGCCGTTTGGGTGGCATTGCGCATCCCCGACGACTGCATCTGCGCCCATGCCAACCTGAGCCGTATACGGCAGTTCCCGCTGGAAAAGAAAGGCAAATACAACAGCATCAGCAGCAAGAACCTCAAGAACATCAACCGCCCCGAGGTGGAATGCGTTTATGCCGCCGATGTCATCAGTTTTGCGAAAGAATGGGGCTTTTATGATGGCAAGGATGAGGATTTCTCCTTCCGCGATGCCTATTGCCCCATCGACTTTGAGAACGTGCGTTATGCTGATGCCCGCGTGTGGAGTTTCTTCCGCCATCACTACAGCCACGAGGAGATGGACAAATACCTGCCGTACATCAATGGCCACTTTGACCAATGCGACCATCTGCCACTGTGGATCAAGCCAGACAAGCCGCTCTCTATGCGTGATTTGCAGAATGACATGCGTGATCACTTTGAAGGCACTCCCTTGGACATGACTGCCGACATGACCGCTGGTCCTTGGGGCATGCCCATCCGTCCGTTGCCCATGCATTTCAAGGACAGCGACAGCATCCCATATTACCGCGAGCGTCCCATTGCCACGCAACAGTCGGGCTTTACCATGACCTGCCAGATGCGTTCGTGGCTGCCCGACGATGTGGGCGGTGTCACTTGGTTCAACTGCGACGATGCCAACATGGTGGCCTATGTGCCGCTCTATTGCTGCATCACTCAGGTGCCTGATGCCTTCCGTCCCGAGAATAACCCTCGCAATGAGTTCAGCGACAAATCGGCCTTCTGGATGAACAACTGGGTAGCTAACATGGTCTATCCGCGCTATTCCATGATGATTGGCGACCTGCGTCAAGCGCAACAGGAACTGGAAGATTACTATTTCGCTGACCAAGACAGCGTGCTTGTGGCCATCAAAAGCATGATGCCCGCCGACCGGCAAAGCTACCTCAACAAGAAAAGTATCGCCTATACCGAACGCATGATGCAACGTTGGGATAAACTTGCAAAATATCTGATTGTGAAGTATAACGACCAGGTGGTGAAGCGCGTCGACAAAAACGGCAATTTCCAGCGTTGGGGTTACGAAACACCTGGTTATGACCACCAATTCATTGACGCCGTTGGCAAGTCAACGGGCGACAGATACCGTTTAAAGGAAGTTATTGATAGGAGAGAACGGTAAGTTTTTTCAAATCATCCCCTCAACATTCCAGTAAAAGGCCCGAAGCCCCAAGTCGGGGGCTTTCAGGTCTTTTTCTTTTAGTTGCTTCAGAATGCCTTCTACAGCTTCGTCAGGGACGATGCTGATGATAGCGTTGTTCAAAGTCGGCCAAGCATGGCTGCCGTAGTGCGGCTCGCCCGTGTCGCTGCCGTGGCCTTTGATCTCGTTCCATTCGGTGAAGCCTTTGACACCGTTATTATTGAGTACAGCGGCGATTTCGTCGTAGTAGGCTTGATTATATGTGATGAGTATGGCTTTCATAGCTTATCTAATGTTTTCAGTTTTTGTCAATGCTTCCTCGGCTTTACGCTTTTTACGGCGGACAGCTCTTGTCTCCAAAGAACAATACAACGCGGGGATGAGAAACAATGTGATGAGCGTAGACACCGTCAAGCCCCAGGCCACAGTGACACCCAAGGCATTCCACATCTCGGCACCTTCGCCGCGACCAATGGCCAACGGAATCATACCCAAGACGGTGGTCAGCGTGGTCATCAAGATGGGACGCAGACGCGAACGGGCAGCTTGCACGGTGGCTTCCCTTACCTCGGCACCACGCTCTTCCAACAGCGTGGTATAGTCGATGAGCACGATACCGTTCTTCACGACGATACCCATCAGAATCAAGACACCGACGAAAGCCATGGCGCCCAAGGCGGTGTTGGTGGCCCAGAGACCGAGCAACACACCAGTGAAGGTGAAAGGCACGGAGAACATGATGACGAAAGGCTTCATCAGGTTCTCGAACTGCGAGGCCATCACGATGTACACCAAGATGATAATCAGGACAAGCAGGGTGAGCAAATCGCCAAACATCTCTTGTTGGGTTTCATAGTCACCGGCAATTTTGGTCATGATCTCGGAAGGGATGGCGGTCTCACTAATGACTTCTTCGCAAATCTTGACGACGTCACTCAGTACCTGTCCTTTGCCGACGACAGCAGTGACGCTGACCATACGTTCACGGTCCTTGCGCTGGATTTGAGGCGGTGTGAGCGTTTCAACCACTTCGCCCAAGTCGCCCACGCGGACGGCTTGTCCATAGCTATTGTAGATCTTAATGTCTTCGATGTCTTCCACGCTCTTGCGGAATTCTGGGGCATAACGCACACGGATGTCGTATTCCTCGCCGTCCTCGCGGTAGTAGGAACCTACCGAGCCGTTGATTCGGTTTTTGACGTAAGTGGCAGCTGTGGTACTGTTCAAGCCATTCAAAGCAAGCTTCTCACGGTCGAAGTCGACTTGATATTCAGGCGTGTAAGCGTCACGGCTGACGAGGACTTGCAATATGCCACGGTCACGGAGCTTTTGGGCAATCTCGTTAGCCACATTATCCGTGGTGTTGAAGTCATAGCCATAGATTTCGACCTGAACAGTGCTCATGCCGCCCATACCGCCACCGCCTTCACTGACGTTGGCTTTCTTGATTTCGGGCATAGCGTTGAGCTTGGCACGAATCTCGTCGGCCACCTCGCTGGTCTTTCTCAGCCCTGCCTTACGGCGTTCTGTCTTGGTGCCGAGGCGTAGGTTGAACGACATGATGTGCGTGCCGTTGCTACGCATCGAAGCAAAGGCGTTGTCGGAGTCGGCCTGACCGAAGCTGTAGTTACAAATCTTCACCTCGGGGATGGCCATGAAATCTTCGGCGAGGTTCTTGGCGAAGGCACCCGTGACATCTTGTCCCGTGCCCGTCGGCAGTTCGATACTGATGCTCAGACGGCCTTCGTCCATCTTGGGCATCATCTCGGTTCTCAAGGTTGGGCCAAGTAGGCCGACGGAAAGGGCAAACAATGCCAACATGCCGATGATGACCACCTTGCGATGGTTGACGCACCAACCGATGAGGCGGGCGTAGCCGTTGCTGATGGCATCCAAGCCTTTGTTGATGGGACGGAAGATAGCCTTGTGGAACTTGCTTTGGTGAGGGTTCATCACCAACATGCGGGAGCACATCATCGGCACCAATGTCAAGGCACCAGTGGTGGAAACAATCATGATGATGGACACAATCCAACCCAACTGCTTGAACATCACGCCCGTGGTGCCTTTGATCATCGTCAAAGGCAGGAACACCGCCAACATAGTTAAGGTGGAGGCAATAACAGAAAGTTGCACTTCTTGGGTGGCATGTACGGCAGCCTCCTTGGGCTTCGAGCCTCGTTCGATATGCGTGGTGATATTCTCCAACACCACGATAGCGTCGTCCACCACCATACCGATAGCGATGGTTAGTGACGACATGGAGATGATATTCAGCGTGTTGCCAGTGGCATACAAGTAAATCAAAGATGCCAACAGTGAAATCGGGATGGCCAGCACGATGATGAAAGTGGCGCGCCAGCGGCCTAGGAAGACAAACACAACCAGCATTACCAGGATAAAGGTGATGAAAATGGTGTCACGCAGGTTGTTGACGGTGTTTTGGATGAAGGTGGAGCCGTCGACGATGATGTTCAGTTTGACATCGGAGGGCAGGTTAGGCTCGATGACTTCCAGCTGTTTCTTGATGCCCTTGATGACATTGACAGCGTTGGCGTCGGTCTGCTTTTGGATGATGATGGTGGCACCTTGACGGCCGTTGCTGTACGACTCCTGGATGCGCTCTTCAGAGCCGTCAATGACGGTGGCTACATCATGCAGGTAAATGGGCGCGTTGCCGCGTGAACCGACGATGATATCTTCCATTTCCTTGGCGGAGGTGAACTCCTTCTGGATACGCAGGCTGTAGCTGTTGGAGCCAATGTCGATATAACCAGCAGGCACGTTACGGTTTTCGGTGGCAAGGGTATTGGAGATGCTTTCCAAGGTCAGGTTGTAGGCCTCCAACTTGTTCGGGTCGACATAGACCTGGATTTCACGCTTGGGTGCGCCGTTGGCCGACACCGTACCCACACCGCTCACACGTGCCAATGGCGTGGTGATGCGGTCCTCGATGATTTTGTCCAAGGCGGCCAGACTCTCATCTGCCGTCACACTGAGCAGCATAATAGGCATGTCCTCGGCGTTGAACTTGAACAAGACAGGGTTGGTGGCCCCGTCGGGTAGGTAGTTTCTGACCATGTCGATTTTGTCGCGCACGTTGTTGGTGGCGGTCTCGATGTCGATGCCGCTCTCAAACTCCAACGACAGCACTGAGGTGTTCTCACGCGAGGTGGAGGAAAGGTGCTTCAGGTCGGGGACGGCATTCAGCGTGTTCTCCAAAGTTTTGGAAATATTGGTCTCGATATCGGCGGCACTGGCTCCGGGATAGGAGGTCATCACCATGATGAAGTTCGTCTCCATGTTAGGTAACTGGTTGATGGAGAGGTTCATCAGGGAGAAGATGCCGAAGATGGCGATGGCGACGAAAATCAATGCCGTCGTCACCGGATTATTGACTGCTGTTCTTTGTAGACTCATCTTTTATTCGTTTAATTGTTTGATGTTGAATTGTTTAAGTGTTTGGTAATGCCGCGTTACAACAACGGTTCAACAATTAAACAATCAACAATTCAACATTCATTTCACAGTAACACTAACACCATTCTTCAAACGGACCTGTCCTTCTGTGACCACCCTGTCGCCCTCCTTGATGCCTGAGACAATCTCGTAGCGGTTGCCCAAACGACGACCGAGTTCCACTTTAGTATAAGTAACAGTGTTGTCGGCATTGAGGACATAGATAAAATGCTCGCCTGAACCTTGCTGCTTGACAACGGCGACATCGGGAACCACGACGTTGTGGTTGGTGCCGAAGGTGGCCGTCACGCGGGCAAACATGCCGGGACGCAAACGTTGGTCGGCGTTCTGGCAGATGACCTCAACGGGGAAGGTGTGCGTGGCCGAGTTGATGGTGGGGTAGAGCAGGTTCACCGTGCCTTTGAAGACCTCGTTGGGATAGGCATCGACAACAATGTCGAACTCCATGCCTTTGTGGACTTGGGTGAAGAGGCTCTCAGAAATGTTGACCAACATCTTCACGGGCTGGATTTGCTCCACCACGAAGATAGGCAGGGCCATGCTGTACATGTCGCCTTTGTCGTAGTTACGGGCGGTCACCACGCCGTTGATGGGGCTGCGGAGGTAGGTGTTCTCTGCAAGGTTCTCGTAAGTTTTTTTTGTCACGTTCAGCGAGAGCTTGGCCATGTCGTAATCGGCTTGCGAGACGGCACCTATATTATATAGTTCCGTCAGACGGCCGAGTTCGGTCGAGTCGTTGACATACTGCAAGCGGGTCTTGGAGAGGTTTACGTCGTCCATTTTGGCCAAAAGTTGTCCTTTGTGCACCTTGTCGCCCACTTCGACATTGATGCTCACGATACGGCCTGCCGTCTGGGAAACGATGTTGTTCGTAGCATAGGGTTCAATGTTGGAAGTGAAGGTGTTGGTGACATCTACGTCTTCGGCTTGCGCCGTGATGACGCTGACCACAGGAGCTGCTTTTTCTGCGGGTTGACCTGTTGTGGTGGTTGATGTGTCTTTCGAACCGCATGCCGTCATCATAGCGGCAACGGCGAGTGTGATGATACTAAATTTAATGTATTTCATTGATTTGTAGTTTGTTTTTCTATATATGTTCGGCCCTTCGACAGGCTCAGGGACCTTTTGTAGGTCGTTGAGCTTGTCGAAACGCCGTTTGATTATTCTTCTTTTCCAATCAGTTCATCCAGCGAGGCTTTGGTGACCATGAAGTTGTAGACGGCTTGAGCCTGGGTGAGTTGTGCCTGTGCCAAAGCAAGTTGCGCATCGTTAAGCTCAACCATGGTGGCCTTGCCGACTTCAAACATCTTTTCGGAGATGTCGTAGCTCTTCTGTGCAATGGACACGGTGGCGTTAGCGGCTTCATAGTTCTTAACGCAGAGTGCCATCTGGTCGTTGTAGTTGCGGATGGCGATGCGCAAGTTGCGCTCGGTGTCCTCGCGTTGCAGGGCGAGCATGTTGCGTGTCACCTTTGTCTGCTTGATGGTATAATGTTTTTGTAAACCGTCGAAAACGGGCAGGCTGAGGCTCAAGGCGGCAGTGGAGGAGGGGAACCAACTTAGTTCGTTGTCGCCCATGGCGCTGTAGTTATAGTTGATGGATGCCGCCAGCGTGGGAATGTATTGCTTTTTCTGCATCCTGATGGTCGACTCAAGCATGCGGTCTTGGATGTCGAGCTGCATGAGGGTGCTGTTATTGCTGAGGTCGTCTTCTGAGGCATAGGGTGTCAACAGAGTTTCGGTGTAGTTGTTGAGGTCGCCAACCACTTCCACTTCGGTGTCGAGGGCGAGACCCATGACGGCTTTCAGTTGCCATGTGGCCAGTAAAACCGCATTTTCGGCACTCGAAACATTGGGTTCGGCGTTCATCATCGTCACCTGGGCGCGAAGGCGTTCCACCTCAGAAGCTTTACCTACATTGTAACGTTGATCAGCCTTTTCAAAGTTCTTTTGTGCATTTTCGTAGACCTGACTCATCACCTTATATGATTCTTGGGCCAGCAACACGGCGTAGAAGGCTTGTTTCACCTGCGAGATCATGGCAATCCTGGATGAACGGGCTTGTTCTACGGCCATCTCCACGTCCATGGCGGACAGTTTCAGACTTTCCCACAGCGAGGCATTCACCAACGGCATGCTTGCTGTTGCAGTGGTGTTGATGTTGTTGTCACGGCCCACCTTAATCTCCATCGTCTGACCGCCCATATCCATCACCATCACCTGTTTCTGCAAGGTGCGCTGGTACGAACCACTAATGTTGATGTTGGGATACAACGAGGCGTAGCTGCCTTTTTTCGCATAGCCTGTCTTTTCAACCGTCATATCGGCAATTTTGAGGGTGTAGTTTTCCGAAAGGGCGATCTCCAAGGCTTGGTCGAGCGTGAGTTTTAATGGCTGGGCATCCTGAGCTTTCAGTGATACTGAGGCTAAAAAGAATGCTGTAATAGATAAAATATTGATTATCAATTTTTTCATAAAAACATAAATTGTGCGGTACATGCATTAAATAAAAGAGGTGCAAAAATAGCAATATTTGTTGCTAATAAAGGCGGTTTTCAATGAAATATTTAGACGATTCAATGAAAAATTCTTCCTTTCCGTTAAAAACAAATTATCTTTGCAGTCGAATCCAAAGAAAAGTGATGAAGCGACCGACACTGCCAACCGACAATCTCGACCTGTTGCAACGCCTCTATAAGTGGGGCATTATCTGGCTTGTGCTGTTCCTCGTGTTCTTTACGGTGCACTCTGACGGCAACATGCTCTTCCGCTTGGTCAGTTCATTGTGTTTTGTCGGCATGGTGGTGATGTTCGTCGCTTTCGTCAACAAGGTGCTGATCGAGTATCTCTTGAAGCCAAACAAGGTGGTGCTGTTTATCCTGCTTTCCATTCCTGTCGTGCCGATTTGGGCGACGGCTTTCACAGCCCTCGACAGCGTTTTCTTGCATCTCATCCACCAACGGCCTTTCTCGGAAATAGCAGGTTACCCTGTTTTCATGTCATATATGGTGCGCCTAATTTGGTTTATTGCCATCTACGCCGTGACCTTGATTTTCTATTACCAACGCAAGGAAAACGAGGAGAAAGCCATCGCCCAACAACTGTCGAGTGAGAAATTGGACATGGAACTACGTTACCTGAAATCTCAAATCAACCCGCATTTTTTGTTCAACGCGCTGAACAATATCTATTCTATGGTTTATACCCACGACGACAATGCCGCCAGTGGCGTGTTGAAACTCTCCGAGATGTTGCGCTATGTGCTTGTCGACTGCCAGGCTGAGATGATTCCCCTGAACAAGGAAATCCACTATATTGAGAATTTCATCGACTTTCAGCTAATGCGTATGGCGGGTAAGCGCGACGTGGTGCTGGAACAGGAAATCGAGAATGAAAACTTTATGATAGCTCCCATGCTGTTACAACCTATCATAGAGAACTGCTTCAAATACAGCCGTTTGGAGACGCATCCTGAGGGTCATGTGCATGTCAGCATCCGGCAAAGAGGGCACCGCTTCTTCTTTGATACGGAGAACACCATAGCCCCAAATGTTAAGTCGGTGGTTGTCAGTGGGGAAGAAGCGAAGAAGTCGGGCATCGGACAAGTCAACGTGCAACAGCGTTTAATGTTGCACTATGGTGAGTCTTATGTATTTGATATTAAACAAGATAACGGAATTTATAAAGTCAAGATAGAACTATGAACGGGAAATATAATGTGATCATCGTCGACGATGAGTATCTGGCTCAGAAACTTTTGCAGGATTATGTCTCCAAAGTGGAGTCGTTGCAGCTTGTAGCTACTTGTTCCAATGCTTTTGAAGCCATGGAAGCCCTGAAAAACAATGCTGTTGACATCATGCTTCTGGATATCCAAATGCCTGATTTGACGGGTCTTGAGCTGGTGAAGAGCTTGGAGAAAAAGCCTGCCATCATCTTCACTACGGCCTATTCGGAATATGCCGTCGACGCTTTCAACCTTTCTGTCGTCGATTACCTGCTCAAGCCTTTCGACTTCCCGCGTTTCTTCCAGGCTATCAATAAGGCTATCGGCGACGTGCAGCCCAAGGCGGAAGAGGCGCACAAGGTGGCTGCCGACAGCATCAGCAAATCCAACGATTTCATCACGGTGAAGGCTGATTACAAGTTGTATAAGATCAACTATGACGACCTGCTTTTCATTGAGGGCCAGCATGAATATGTGACCTTCCACACCACACAGCGCCGTATCACGGCTTTGTTTGCCTTGAAGGACCTTGAGGAGATTCTACCCAAGGATAAGTTTGTTCGTGTCCACAAGTCGTACATCGTGTCGTTCAAGCATATTCAGGACTTGGACAAGTCAGATGTCACCGTGGCTGGCAACAAAGTGCCCGTGGGTGCAAGCTATCGTGACGAGCTGTTGGCGCGGTTGCAATAAAAATCTGTTTTTTTTGACGAAGCAAAGAAAAAATGTATATTTGCACCGTAAACCAACTTTAAAAACAGATAATTATGGGTAAATTTGTTATCACAACCAGAAAGAACGGCGAGTTCCAGTTCAACCTGAAGGCCACCAACGGCCAAGTCATCCTCACCAGCGAAGGCTACAAGACCAAGGCTTCCTGCCTCAATGGTGTTGAGTCCGTCAAAAAGAACTGCATGGAAGAGAAGCGTTTCGACAAGAAGGTGGCCTCCAACGGCAAACCTTTCTTCAATTTGCTGGCCACCAACGGCCAAATCATCGGTTCAAGCCAGATGTATGCCAACGAGGTGAACATGAAGAATGGCATCGCCTCTGTGATGAAGAACGCCCCCGAGGCTCCCGTCGTCGACGAGACGGTCTAAGTCTTTGGCATTCACCCAAAATTGAAAATGGAACGGCAGAATAGCTGTTCCATTTTTTTGTTTATTTCATCGTGCGTCTGTATTTTTCCCATTCCTCTTGGACATCCTCAATAGTAAAGTCCCCTTCGAAAAAGTCAACCCAACATTCCTCCTTGAAAGGTGCCCAGTTGCCGCAGATGATGCCGTCGTGGGCGATGATGGGCTGGAATATACCGCTGTTGTTGTGGGCGCGATGCTTGTTTTCAGGTGGGAGCACAATGTCGCGGCTCTTGTAACCGATAAGGTATTCGTCGTAAGGGGAGATGAGGAGAAATTTGCCCTTCTTGAAACCCCTAGTACGACAGTCGTCGGTCAAGTAGAATTCTCTGCGTGGTAGAGATGGGGTGAACACCGTCTCTATATGGAGGTAATCACCCAATAATTCTATTCCTTTTTTGCAGTCGCTGATGTTCAGTCCCGACCACCACACAAAGTCTTCAAGCGTAGCAGGCTGTCGGCTTTTGAAGTATTTGCGGGTGAAGCGCATCAAGGCTTCGTCTCGGTCGACCTTGATTCTTTGCCCCACTTTCTCTGTGGAGAGGGCATAAGAAGCTTTCATTGGTAGCAGGTCGCCGCTGCAAAGGGTTCCCGACAGCTCACCCATGCGGATATGGTACGATAGGCGATGGTCGTCCATCCGAATGCCTTTTTCAGCCAGGGCTTGGACGAAATCCTCTTTTGTTACGCTGCCTTTGTCGGCGGCCGTTTCAATGAGGATTTCCCTGATGCGCATCAACTCATCTTCGGGGATGGAGATTTTATTGCTGCTCATCCAGCCTTTTGTGACGGCGATAGCCTTGGGTGCGCAAAGTTCAAGCATGGGCCAATAGTCTTCGGCAGTTACCAGCTGCCAGGTGCCACGCATCAGATGCATGCGGATGATCCGTCCGCTGTCGTATGCCTTCTTGAACGCCTTCGCAGAGGGCTTGCTTGTGCGCATGGCCACAGCCCAACGCATCATGCGGTATTCTTGGGCTTGGATTGCACCCAAATGGCTGACCACATCGGCGGGGTCGGCGAATTGCGGTGCGACAAGCTGCTGGTTGAGTAATCTGAGGGCGACAGGGTTCATGGGGCCTTTTTTTTGGAAAATGCAAAGATAAGTAATTGTTCAAAATTAAGCTACATGATTTTTGACGCGGGACACGGATTTGGGAGGAAACCGAGAGGAAACTGAGAGGAATCACAGTGTTACCTCGAAGTTACCTCGGAGTTACCTCGGAGTACCT
>CALEMB010000136.1 GCA_937902805.1 uncultured Bacteroidales bacterium | reverse complement strand
CACAATCAATATATTAAATGCTTCAAAACCATAGCAAGCCTATAGCAACGCTATATCAAGCCTATAGGTGCTCTAAGGTAACTTCGAGGTAACACTGTGATTCCTCCCAGTTTCCTCCCGGTTTCCTCCCAGATCCGTGTCCCGCGTCAAAAATCATGTAGCTTAATTTTGAACAGTTACTTAAACCCTAAAAAACAACACATTTTTTGTGTATTTTTGCAGAAACAGAAAGCTCTTTTCTCATGCGACAAAAACTAGTAGTCTTTACCGGCGCAGGCATTAGTGCCGAGAGCGGAATCCCTACCTTTCGGGATGCTAATGGCATGTGGGGAAAATATGATGCCATGAGGTTGGCCAGCGTGGAGGGCTTTGAGGAAAACCCTCAGGCAGTGCTCGATTTCTACAATACCCGTCGGAAAAACCTGCTGGAAGTGGAGCCGAACCACGCCCATCGTGTTTTGGCCGACTTGGAAAAACAATTCGATGTGACCATCATCACGCAAAATGTGGACAATCTTCACGAAAGGGTAGGCAGTAGCAAGGTGCTGCATCTTCACGGCGAGTTGAGCAAGGTGACCTCATCGCGCAACCGCCTCGACCCCAAATGCATCAAAGACTATCCGCTTGATGTCCCCATTCGATTAGGTGACAAAGCC
Organism: uncultured Bacteroidales bacterium; assembly: GCA_937902805.1. Lineage (GTDB taxonomy): Bacteria > Bacteroidota > Bacteroidia > Bacteroidales > F082 > Limimorpha. The sequence continues at coordinate 27,429 of CALEMB010000136.1, read as the reverse complement.
GCTGATGGTTCGCAACTTCGGCCTTATATCGTATGGTTTGGCGAGTATGTCGATGGTATGGAATTGGCGGCATATTGGGTGCAACAGGCCGACATCTTTGTGGTCATCGGCACTTCGTTGGTGGTTTATCCAGCGGCGGGATTGGTTGATTGTGCTCCGAGTGAGATACCCAAGTTCCTGATTGACCCGAATGACCTGAAAGGTGGTCTGCCAGCTGGATTCCAGCATATTAAGGCTAAGGCGGTGGAGGGGGTGGATGAGTTGGAGAAAATATTGTAGGAGTAGGAAAAATAGTGCGTTTTCCTCTGAAGGGTTTGATAGGATTCTTTTTTCGTCTGTGTATAATCCAAGATTTTTATTTAAATTTGCAGTATTATAATCAAAACACCTATGGAAACAAAATTCACTTGGATACCGTTTTATACGGAATTAGCTAGTAAGCTTTTATATTATAAAAGCAGAAGAAAAGAGCTGGCAAAGCTGATTTATTCTGGTTTTGAAAAAAAGGAAATAAAATTCCTCCATGATGGCGATGGGTCTAATTTTAAAGAGCTTGACCCTTTTACCATATATAGTGTATTTAATCGAAGTATGAAGAATAGAGTTCTTTTGGCGCAGAAGATAAAAGAACTGTTTGGATTAAAATCAGAGGTTCCTTCTGATTTTGTGGGAATACCTGTTCAAAACCCAATGATGGCTTCTTATATTTCATTTTCAGAAAATAGAAGTCCTGACGGAAAAGATGTTGACCGTTTGTGGAAATTGTTTGAACAAGCACAAGATGAAAAGGCAGATATATCTAAAGTGTTTAATTCTGTATTAAAACAATATAGTATTGCAATTCCAAAACTCACTATGGGCTTATACTATATAAGTCCAAATCATTTTTTGGCTTTAGACGGAAACAATAGAGATTATTTGTATCATTATGGTTTTGAAGATTGGGATTTTCTTGATTTGCAATATTCTGATTATTCAGAATTATTGGAATTAGTAAGAGAAAAAATGAATAAGAAGATAATAAAAGAGAACTCTTTCCCCGAATTCTCTGCTAATGCATATGCGGGAGTGGAAAATGCTGATAGTTATAGTAATATGGAAGAAAAGAAACAGTTATATATAGACCTGCTTAAAGCCAACAACAACCTAATTCTCACGGGTGCTCCCGGAACAGGAAAAACTTATCTGGCAAAGCAAATTGCTCAAAAAATGATTTTCGGAGAGGTCAAAGACCAACTGACCGAAGAAGAGCAGACACAATTTAATGAGCAGTGTGGCTTCGTTCAGTTCCATCCTTCATACGACTATACGGACTTTGTTGAAGGATTGCGTCCCATTGAAAGTGGCAATGGCTTCAATCGTCGCAATGGAATATTCAAGGATTTCTGTGCCGATGCGTTGCAAAACCTGATCGATTCCAAGAAGACGCTTCAAGCCTTGAAACAAGAGACCTCTGTTCGTGGCGTTCTTGATGATTTCTTGGAAGAATCCATCGAACAGGAATCGACCTATTATACATCAGGTACTAAAAACGAGTTCCACATTGTAGAGAATAAAGAACGTTCGATCATCATAGAAGTGCCTGCTAACGAAAAGGTCAAAACATTGGCTCTTCCCAAGTCTGATTTGATAACCCTGATGGAAAATGAAGTTGAAATTACAGGAGGAAAAGACATTCAACAATACTTCCATCGGAAATACAGGACACAGCAAGACTCATATACTTATGTCTTATATGGCTTGGTACGTAAACAAAAGGCAAAGAAGAATGAGGTGGTGGTGTCGCTAATCCCTGAAAAGAAGTTTGTTTTTATCATCGACGAAATCAATCGTGGCGAAATCTCCAAGATTTTCGGAGAGTTGTTTTTCTCCATCGACCCTGGCTATCGGGGTGAGAAAGGCATGGTGCAGACACAATACCAAAACATGATTGAAGAGGGCGACATATTCAAAAAAGGCTTTTATGTCCCGGAAAATGTCTATATCATCGGCACGATGAACGACATTGACCGAAGCGTTGAGAGCATGGATTTCGCTATGCGCCGCCGTTTTGCATGGAAGGAAGTGACGGCTGAAGAGAGTTTCGAAGCGATGAAAGGCAAAATGACAGATCCTGATAAGGTCAGGCAAAGGATGTTTGCCTTGAATGATGAAATAGCCAAAACTTCTGGCTTGAACAAGTCGTATCAAATTGGGGCAGCCTATTTCTTGAAATTAGATGAATACGGTGGGGATTTTGACAAACTCTGGGAATACCATCTGAAAGGTCTGCTGTATGAATACCTTCGTGGTAACCGCGATGCCGATGAGCAATTGAAGAAACTGGAAAGCGCATATAAGGGCATATCTGAATCGACGGGTGAATGATAAAGGTCGAAGATAATAGGACTGTTTCTGTCCCATCCGATGAGAACTGGGACAATTTGAAATGGTTGGCCAAACGGCCCATCAGTAAGCTTGGAGCTGATGAAGGGGAAAGTTTGCTCGTTTTCCCACAGTCTTTTGGCGAATACGGGGACAAGATTAGCGATGAGTACATCTTCTCCATCAAGGAAGAACACAGTATTCAAACCGGTAATATCATGGGTTTTGTCGGCTATAATGGTACTGAGTTAAGCATTTGCTCCCGCTTCGCGCAAAAAGAGGGCGATTACTTCCTTCATTATATGTTGCAAAAGGTGTTCGCCATCAACCTTTTCGACTTGAAACATGATTTCGATAAGGAGAGCATTTTCGATTTCCTCATCTTTTTGTTTCCTGCTTTCCTGAAACGGGCTTTGCGGCAAGGACTTTACAAAGAGTATCAGACCAGACAATATAATGATGCCAATGTCAAAGGCCGCATTGATGTGAGTCGGCACATTAGGCTCAATACCCCTTTTGGCGGCAAAATCTCCTATTCTACCCGTGAGTATTCTTTTGATAACAAGGTGACTCAACTTGTCCGGCATACAATTGAATATATTTCTTCACATTCATTAGGCGGCAACATTCTTAGTGCTGACGAGGAAACGAAAGAGGCGGTTGCCTTGATAAACACAGCAACTCCAAGCTATCAACGCAGCGACAGAAATCGCATCATCAACAAGAATCTGAAACTGACAGCACATCCATATTTCATCGACTATCTTGACTTACAACGTCTTTGTCTCCAAATACTTCGTCACGATGAAATCAAATACGGTGACGACAAAGAAAAGGTTTACGGTGTGTTGTTTGACGGGGCTTGGCTGTGGGAGGAATATCTGGCAACGATTCTTTCGGAATTTGAACACCCACGAAACAAAACTGGGCATGGGCGTAAGCTTCTTTTTACCGATGGGACAGGCTGGTGCTATCCCGATTTTTACAACGGGCAGATGGTACTTGATGCCAAATACAAAGGCTATGAGGATTGGAACAAGGTGCAAAATGCTGATCTATATCAGGTCATCTCTTATATGCATGTCTTGAAACTCGATAGGGGAGGATTTGTTGTTCCTGTGTCAAATGACGAGAAGCAACTGACCACCAAACTCCTGAATGGCTATGGCGGTCAGATGTCGGTATTTGGTATGCATGTTGACAAACAAAGCCTTACGTTTAGTTGTTTTGTCAACAAAATGAAAATGGAAGAGTCGAGGTTGCAGGAATCCATTCGAGGGTTTGCTTAAAAGCAGTTTGGTTAATACAAAGTCCTGAAAGGACGGCCCTAACACATCGGTGGTTTCAACCTCCGCAAACCAAAGCAGGACTCAAGTATGCTGAAAAGGACGACCCTAATATATCGGACGGTTTCAACCTCCGCAACTAGAGAAGGTCACAGGCAAGCTGAGTGTGCAACACTAATCTACAACCTCCGATACTAGTCTCAATCCGTCTCAAACGCCCACCGCTCGTCATACTCAACCCCAGCCTCGTCCAAGAGCTGCTTGTATTCGTCTCTCCAGTCGGTGCGGTGGTGGTGCTCCGCTTGGTTGCGGATATATTGCGCAACTCGGTCCAAACCTCTGTAATCCACAGAGAATGCACCATAGCCCGCCTGCCAGCAGAAGCCCTCATAATACTGTTCGTCCAAGGTCTTGATCCACTTGCTGCTGTAGGCCTTGATGCGCTTCACGAAGTCGGACAAGGCGATGGTCTTGGGCAACGAGGTGAGGATGTGGACATGGTTGCCGACGCCACCGATTTCTATTGGGATGCCTTCCATATTGCGGATGAGGCCGCCGATGTATGCGAACACTTGCCCGAGGTCTTTGTCGCGTATCTCCATGCTGTAGTACTTGATATGGAAGACGAGGTGGATGTCGTTTCTTGCGAGAGAGCTACCCATGGTGGTTGAGTTTTTGTAGGCGGGGGATTGAAATCCCCGTAGAAGTCGGGTCGTCCTTTCAGGACTCTGACGAAGGGCAAACCCTACTCCAGAGGGCAAAAGTAGGAAAACTAATTGAATTGAAGTAACCTAATGGAAAAAATGTCATCCTTCTTCCAAGGTTGATAAAGTCCTGAAAGGACGACCCCAATACATCGGATGGTTTCAACCTCCGCGAACCAAAGAAGGTCTCAAGTAGGCAGAAAAAAGGACGACCCCAATATATCGGACGGTTTCAACCTCCGCTTATGAAGCCGGTAGGCCTAGGCACAGAAGGGGAGAATGGACACCGTCGGACGTCTCCTCCGCAACCAAAGCAGGTCTCTAGCATAATAAAAGGACGACCCCGATATATCGGACAGTTTAAACCTCCGCAAAAGAAAGGCACTCATGCAAGTCCTCTGAATGCCGAAAACAAAGAGCAAATTACCACCAAAACCCCGAACAAGTTTCAAGTGGCTTTTTGATGAACCGAGGCAAATGCTCAAAATCTATCAAGCAAAGTGAAAGAAGTTTGAACTTGTACCGCGATTTGGCACAGGTGGTTTCTATTTTTGCAGCGTAATTCAATATAAGTGCTTCAAAAATAGAAAGGAGTATTGCCATGTTTTTCACGCTAAATGGATTTGGGGATTTGATGATTTTTGTCGTTGTGGTGGCATTTGTCCTGATTATCACGAAAGGCGACAAAAAATCCAAAAGTTGATGGATTTTGTTCTTTGAAAATAAAACTCTGTAAATCAAAAATATACCCGACGGCAAACGACAACAAACGACTACTGTCGACTACAAACGTTTAATCAACGGCTTTTTCTTGACAAACTCCGTTACTTTGCAGCATCAAATCTGTAACACGATGGAATACTGCATTTCAACTATTTTAGATCAAAACGGACTGCCGTTTGTAGAAGCCCCCGATGGAGGCATTGACTTTGGACATATCACAGTGGAGCAAAACCTGACACCTGCGCCCATCCGCTTGTCGATAGGTGACAGAAACAATGGGTTGATGCATATCGAAATCCGTCACGGCGACCAAATCAGGAAAGCTGGTTTTAAAACTGTTGTCGCTTTTGTGGCTTACGTTGCGCAACACTACAATATTATAAAGAAAGGCAATGTGTATAAGACTTCAGAAAAAGGAGAAAGCCAAACTTATTTGGTCCAACTTGCAGATGAGCATAACAATACTTTATGGGTGCAACTGTCAAAAGATGATACCTATTGGAATGTCAATAGTGCTGGCGTTTTGTCGAAAAGGTATGGGAGAAATAAGGAAAACATCTGGTCTGCTTCCGAATTGCAGAATGAGGAACCGGCTTCCAGTAATACTTCGCAACCTGCAACAAATGCCGATAAAGAGGCAGGCTCAAACGGTACTGTATCCGATGTTTCCCAACGCAAAAATACAACTTTTTCATAATATGCAAGTCTCATCGAGAAAAATAACCCAAAATAACGTCATCATGTCAAAAATTACTATCTTTGTCCCTTTATTAATGAATCGCGTGAAAGGCGGTCCCAGAGCCTGTCGAAGGGCCCGCGTCAAAATAATCAATTTTGAATCTTCAAATTTTAAATCTTTAAATATTAACTAATTAAAAACCCCCACAATCATGACTACAGAAAAAACACAAGAAGAAGCTGCAAAACTGAGGCAGGAGAAACTGAAGGCTTTGGAAGCCACATTAGGTAACATCGAGAAGAGCTTTGGCAAGGGAAGCATCATGCGCCTGGGTGCCGAGGCCGAGAAGATGGAGAGCATCTCCACCGGCTCAATTGGATTGGACTATGCCCTCGGTGTTGGCGGTCTGCCAAAAGGCCGCATCATTGAGATATACGGACCCGAAAGCTCGGGTAAGACGACACTAGCGTTACATGTCGTGGCTGAGGCTCAGAAGAAGGGGGGCATCGCTGCCTTCATCGACGCTGAACATGCTTTCGACCGCTTCTATGCCGCCAAACTTGGCGTGGATGTTGAGAACCTCCTTATCTCACAACCCGACTACGGCGAGCAAGCCCTTGAAATCGCTGAGAACCTCATCCGTTCCGGTGCCATCGACGTTATCGTCGTTGACTCCGTCGCGGCCCTGACACCCAAGAGCGAAATCGAAGGCGAGATGGGCGATAGCAAGATGGGCCTCCAAGCCCGCCTGATGAGCCAGGCCATGCGTAAACTCACCGCCACCATCAACAAGACAGGCTGCGTTTGCATTTTCATTAACCAGCTGCGCGAGAAGATCGGTGTGATGTTCGGCAACCCCGAGACCACCACAGGCGGCAACGCCTTGAAGTTCTACAGCTCCGTGCGTATCGACATTCGCAAGATTAGCCAGATTAAGGACGGTGAGAATGTGCAGGGTAGCCGCGTGAAGGTGAAGGTCGTCAAGAACAAGGTGGCCCCGCCGTTCCGCAAGGCTGAGTTTGACATACTCTATGGTGAGGGCATTTCGCGTTCTGGCGAAATCGTCGACCTTGGCGTGGAGATGGGTATCATCAAGAAGAGTGGTTCGTGGTTCAGCTACGGCGACTCCAAGCTCGCCCAAGGCCGCGACTCGGTCAAGAAACTCATTGAGGATAACCCCGAACTCGCCGACGAACTCACTGCCAAGATCTTTGAGGCGTTGGAGAAGAGCGAGGAATAATAGAAGCTATAAGCCATCAGCAGTCAGCTATCAGCTTGGTTCCAACAAGCTGAAAGCTGATTGCTGAAAGCTGAGAGCCAAAGACATCATGAGTCCAATCGTAATAACAAAGAAAATGAAGAAAACTTTACTGGCAATTGTTGCTCTGCTTGCGCTTTTCGCCTGCAACAACACGCCAAAACCCGAGCCAAAGACTACTCCAGACGAGCCTATGGCACCTGTGACGGTCAACAAGGCCATCCAAATTCTAACGGACTCCATCGCCATGGATAGCACCGATGCGCACCTTTACTTGAGTCGCGCCAAGGCATACTTTGCCAACGAGCAAGTCGGGCAAGCTATGGTCGATATTAACAGCTCCTTGCAATACGATCCCAACAACATCGAGACCTACCTACTGTTGGCGGATGTGTATTATGCATTGGGCGACGAATCCAACATAGCTTCAACGCTGAACCGTGCAGCCGAAATCAATCCCATGGATGCGCGCCCACTGGTGAAGTTGGCCGAGTTGAACCTTCTGCAACAGAACTTCAACCTCGCCATAGGTTATGTCGACAAGGCTTTGGGTCTGTCGTCGTACAATCCGAGGGCCTATTTCGTGAAGGGCATGTGCTATATGGCTGCCAAGCAAGATACGGTCAATGCTTTGAAAAACTTCCTAATTGCCTCTGAGCAAGATGGGACTTTCTATGACCCTGTGGAGCAAATCAGCCGCATCTATGCCGCTCAGCAACCGCCCTACGCCTTGGATTATCTCCGTAAGGCACAACAGCAGTTCCCCGATATGCCCACAGCACGCTATGAACTGGCACTTTATCTACAAAGCCATGGAGAGCCAGAGGAAGCCTTGTTGCATTACGACACCCTACTGATGCAGCGTCCTGACAACTACATTGTGCTGTACAACAAGGGTTATGTCAATTATGTGTATATCAAGGACGATGAGGCTGCTCTTGACTATTTCAACCAGACGCTTGCCATCAAGCCCGACTATCTCGATGCCAAATACAACAAAGGCCGTGTGCTTGAGCAGATGGGCGACTACAGCCAAGCCATGGACATTTATAAGGATGTACTGAAGACACAACCCAACTATCAGCTGGCCATCGATGCCATTAACCGCATTCAAAACCAAGAAGTAGACTAAGTTAGGAAACCAAAAAGGGAGTTATGATTCAAGTTTATTGCATCAACACCAAGACGACGAAGGAATTCAATGAAGGGACGACCTTGCTTGAGATGTTGCCTGAGTTTGAGTTCGACAGACCTTATCCCATCGTCTCGGCCAAGGTCAACAATGTGTCGCAGGGACTGAAGTTCCGTGTTTACAATAGCCGCGATGTCGAGTTTCTCGACCTTACTCACCATACGGCGCGACTGGTGTATTTCAGGTCGCTGGGTTTCCTGCTTTACAAGGCGGCACAGGATCTCTTTCCAGGCAGTAGACTGAATATGGATCATCCTATTTCCAAAGGTTTCTTTTGCAGAATCAGGAAGAGTGACGGCAGGATACTTGACTCCAACGACCTCGCCGCCCTTAGGGTAAGGATGCGTGCCATCGTTGCCGACGATATCCAATTCCATCGTCATGAGGCTCGTGTTGAGGAAGCCGTTAAGATGTTCGGCAAAATGGGGCAGGAGGATAAGGTCAAGCTTTTGGAAACCAGTGGGAAAGCCTACACAGATTACTATACATTGGATGGAACAGCCGACTATTATTATGGTCGTTTGGTGCCTTCAACGGGGTATCTGAACATCTGGGATATTGAAGCCTATCGCAACGGCATTATGATGCGCATTCCCGACCGCGACCATCCCGACCGTTTGGCCGAGATGGAAGACCAGCCCAAGACCTTCGAGGTGTTTTCGGAAAGTCTGAAGTGGAACGACATCATGGGGCTAAGTACTGTGGGCGATGTTAACCACGCCTGCGAAAACGGACAAGCGCGTGAACTCGTTCAGGTGGCCGAAGCTTTGCAGGAGAAGAAAATTGTGCAGATTGCTGAAGAAATCGACCGTCGCTACCACGGAGAAACCCCCGTTCGCTTGGTGCTGATTACCGGACCGAGCAGCAGCGGTAAGACCACCTTCTGCAGCCGTGTCAGCATTCAACTGAAGGCCTGCGGCTTGAAGCCGATTTCGTTTTCAACGGACGATTATTTCGTCAACCGTGTGGACACGCCCAAACTGCCTGATGGCACCTACGACTTCGACAACTTCGATACCGTCGACCATGCCGCTTTGGAGCGCGACTTGATAGCTTTGTTGAAAGGGGAGGAGATTGAAGTGCCTGAGTATAACTTCAAAACGGGCATTCGTGAATACAACGGCAAGAAGTTGCAACTGAAGGAAGGCAGCGTGCTGTTGCTCGAAGGCATCCACGCCTTGAATCCTATGCTGACCAAACAGATTCCTGAATCTACCAAGTTTCGCATCTTCATATCCACCTTGACTAGCACTGGCTTGGATGATCACAATATCATTCCTCCCGACGATAACCGCTTGTTGCGCCGCATCGTGCGCGATTACAACAAAGGCGCATTTACGGCACGTCAGACCATTAGCCAATGGGCGAGCGTGCGTGCTGCCGAAGAGAAGTGGATCTATCCCTATCAGGAAAATGCCGATGTGATGTTCAACTCGGCCTATCTGTTGGAGTTTGCCGTTATGCGCAACCATGCCGAGAGCATACTCGCCACCGTGCCGAACAACAGCCCCGAGTATACTGAGGCGCACCGTCTGTTGCGTTTCCTGCATTATTTCACGCCAGTTTCCGACAAGGAAATTCCGGCCACATCCATGCTGCGTCAGTTCATCGGTGGCAGCAGTTTCATGTAAAATCCAAGGTCCCTGAGCCCGTCGAAGGGCCGATAGCAAACAGATGGTGCTTCGACAGGCTCAGCAACCTGAGTTAACAAAACAACAATAATTAGCAATATGAAAGAATTCAACGCAAAACAAGTAAAAGACCAAGTCGTCCAATGGATTCGCGACTGGTTTGAAGAGAACGGAAAAGGCTGCAATGCCGTCATCGGCATCTCTGGTGGCAAGGACAGCAGCGTAGTGGCTGGCCTTTGTGTCGAGGCCCTTGGTGTGGACCGCGTCATTGGCGTGACTATGCCCAACAGCGTGCAACCCGACATAGACGACAGTATGAAACTGATTAACCATTTAGGCATTCGCCATTGCTGCGTCAACATAGGTGACACTTACAATACCCTTATTGAAGCCGTGCGTGAACAGTTGGGCACTTTGGATGCCGAAGTCAGCCGGCAGACGACCATCAACCTGCCACCGCGTCTGCGCATGAGCACTTTGTATGCCATTTCTCAGTCCATGAATGGTCGTGTGGCCAACACCTGCAACCTCTCCGAGGACTGGGTGGGTTACTCGACACGTTATGGCGACGCCGCTGGTGATTTCTCGCCTTTGGGCGGTCTCACCGTGCAGGAAGTCAAGGCGGTAGGAAAGGAACTTGGTTTGCCCATCGAGTTGGTGGAGAAGACCCCATCAGACGGCCTCACTAACAAGAGCGACGAGGATAACCTCGGTTTCACTTATGCTGTGCTGGACAAATACATCCGCACCGGCGTTTGCGATGATCCTGATACCAAGGCTCGCATCGACGACAAGCACGCGAAGAATTTGTTCAAATTGCAGCCGATACCGCATTTTGAAATGAAGTGAACTGGCAACTGTTAACTACCAACTATCAACTGTCAACTATCAACTGTCAACTGAAAATGTTCTCTTGTCCGATACAAATCCGCATGAGCGACCTCGACCCGTACAACCATGTGAACAACGGGGCGCAATGCAACTTTTTCGACATGGGTCGAAGCCGCTACTTCGAACATAAGTTCCAAACGCCAATTGACTGGCTGACTTTCAAGTATGTCTTGGTTCATGTCGACCTTGACTTCTGTAAGCCCATACGTTTTCACGATCCTATCATTTGCGAGAGCCGTGTCATAGAGATGGGCAATTCCAGCTTCAAGATGGAGCAATGTCTGAAGGATGCCGAAACGGGTGAGGTGAAGACGTTATGTCACGCTGTGGTGGTGTATTTCGACCGAGAGGCCAACAAGTCGCAGCGCATCCCGGATGCCGATAGGGAAAAGATGATGCAAGACATAAATCCATAACGCTATGAAAAGGTTCTTCATGCTTTTGCTTTGTGCTATGGCTTTTGCAGTGGCACAAGCCCAAACCGAAGCCGAGCTGAACGCTTGGAATGATGTCAACGTGTTTGAAATCAATAGGTTGTATCCACGAACGAATGTCATTCCCGTAGGAGAACAATGGTCGCAATGCCTCAATGGCGACTGGAAATTCAAATGGGTAGAAACACCCTCGAAGGCTCCTGCCGTTTTTTATAAGGAAGGCTATGATGTCTCATCATGGAAGACCATCAAGGTACCGGCCAACTGGGAGTTGAATGGCTACGGTACGCCCATCTATGTCAATGTGGACAATGAGTTTCGTCCCAACGAGCCTCCTTTTGCGCCAACGGTGAACAATCCTGTAGGATGCTATGTCACGGAGTTCAACATCCCCGAGACTTGGAAGGACCGCCTGACTTTCATCAATTTTGGTGCGGTGAAGTCGGCCTATTACGTTTGGGTGAATGGACAGTTTGTAGGTTATACGGAAGATGCCAAGACGAATGCCGAGTTCGACCTTACGCCATACGTCAAGGTGGGGAAGAACACATTGGCGGTAAAGGTCTACCGTTTCTCAAACGGCTCCTATTTTGAGTGCCAGGACTTTTGGCGCTTGAGTGGCATTGAGCGTGATGTGATCATTTACTCAAAACCACAACTCAATGTTTATGATTATGAAGTGCATGCTTTCTTGGATGAGACTTATGAAAACGGCCTTTTTGATATTTGTTTTTTGATGGAAAACCGTACAGGAAAGGCTTTGAAAAAAGAAAAGGTGGAAGTTGTTGTTTATGACGATGATAAAGAAATAGTAAGGTTGGAAAAGAAATTGGCAGGCATGGAAGGGTGGTTTATTATGATCGCCGAAGATAACTTACCTCACATCAAGCCTTGGTCAGCTGAAAATCCTAATCTTTATCGGTTGGAAATCAAGGTTTGGGATAATAAAGGTAAGGAGATTGAGCGTTTGGAGAACCATATCGGTTTCCGCAATGTAGAAATCAAGGACGGAAAACTGTTGGTTAACGGGCAGTACGTATTAATAAAAGGTGTGAATCGCCATGAACACGACCCTTACACGGGTCATGTGATTTCGCGTGAGGCTATGGAACGCGACATCGCCCTGATGAAACAGATGAATATCAACACGGTACGCACCTGCCATTATCCCGATGACCCATATTGGTACGAACTCTGTGATAAATATGGACTTTACGTTTGGGACGAGGCCAACTGCGAATCCCATGCACAAGGCTATGGCGATAGGAGTCTTGCCAAAGACCCGCAATACAAGGAAATGGTTTGGTCGCGCAACCGCAACATGCTCGAACGTGACAAGAACCACCCTTCGGTAATTATGTGGTCGATGGGTAATGAGTGTGGCAATGGTGTGAATTTCGAATACACTTACGACTGGCTGACGCATCGTGACGCTTCACGCCCCGTGACTTACGAAAGAGCTATTTACGACCGCAATACCGATGTCATTGGCTTGATGTACGCCAGTCCAAAATACTTGCAACGCTTTGTGGATGAGGGTCTTGATAGCGTATATCATCGTCCCTTTATCATGGTGGAGTACTGCCACGCGATGGGCAACAGCATGGGCGGAATGAAGGACTATTGGGATGTCATTGAGGCCAACGAGCAACTTCAAGGCGGCTGCATTTGGGACTGGGTGGACCAAAGTTTTATAGTTGAAAGTGAAAAGTTTAAAGTTGATAGTTCAGTTGCTGCAATAGCCCCCAAAAACTCTCAACTCTCAACTCTCAACTCTCAACTCTTTTATGCTGTTGGTGGCGACTTTGGTCATGCTTACGGTGTGGGCGATGATGATGCTTTCTGTGCCAATGGCGTAGTGAGTTCCGACAGGACACCGCATCATCATGCCGCTGAGGTGAAGAAGGTCTATCAGCCTATCAAGTTCAAAGCCATTGACTTGAAGGCTGGTGAATTTGAAGTGAAGAACTGGAATGCTTTCACGAATGCATCTGTATACGATTGTGATTACACCATCTTCTCTGCCGAAAAGGAGCTGCTGAAAGAGAAGTTTGACCTCAATCTCAAACCCTACGAATCGACGCGTATCAACATCCAGCGTCTGCGTATCTATGGCAATCCCGGTGAGGAGTTTTTTGTGCGTTTCTCGGTGAAAACTAAAGAAGACCAACCCTTTATGTCTGCTGGGACAGAAGTGGCGTATGATGAATTCAAATTGGATTGGCCTTCGGCACCGTTGGAGCCTTTGGCAAAGGAAAAACAGGTGCAATTCAATTCGGGTAGCGGGTCGGTCTATAATAACGAGTTTTTGGTGACTTTCGATAAAGCAACGGGTGCTATTCGTTCTTATGTCGTTAAAGGACAGGAACTTCTTAAAGGCGAATTGAGAGATAACTTCTGGCGCGCGCCTACCTTGAATGATGAGGTGGACAGTTGGGCTTTGCCCCGTTGGAAAAAGGCGGGCTTACAACATCTGACCACAAAGAATGGTGGCTTGCATTTTGAAAGGCTTGATGACAACACGGTTTCAGTCAATACCGCTGTGGAATATTTTGACAGCAAGGGGCAGTTGCAAATTGTGGTCAATAAAGTGTATCTCATCGATGGTGAAGGCAACATCAGCATCACCAACCGAGTAGAACCGATGGAGTCGGTGACATCATTGCCCAAAGTCGGGATGCAGTTCCGTCTGCCTTTGGATTACAGAAATGTGACCTATTTCGGTAAAGATACGGAAAACTATCCCGACCGTAACGCCTCGGGAAAAATGAGATTGTATGAAACCGATGCTATAAGTTTGTTTGAACAACACGTTGTGCCTCAAGACAATGGTAACCACTCCGACACACGCTGGTTGGCTTTGACTGATGACGGTGGCGAGGTTAGGAATGAAAGTCAGGTAGGTTTGTTCATTACCGTATCTGAACCGTTCAATTTCAGTGTTTACAATTATGACGACGACAACCTCACGGCTGCCCGCCGTATCAACCAACTGGAGCCCAAAGACTTCCTGACGGTGAACATTGACTACAAGGTGGCACCCATCGGAACGGCGACCTGTGGCCCAGGTGTGGACGAGAAGTATGTGCTTGGCAATCAGGTGTATGAATACACGGTGTTGCTTCGAGCCTTCGACAAGACGCAAGACCTCATTGAACTGACCCGTTTTCAACTGCCAGATGCTACCGAGACAATGGTGCCGACTCCAGAAATCAAGGCGACGATGGCGGGGAAGGAGGACTTCAGGATGTTCAATCGCCCACTGACCATTTTGTTGACTTGTCCCGACCCTGATGCGGAGATTCGTTATACCACGGACGGAAGTGAGCCTACAGAGAAGTCGTCGCTCTATAAGTCATCGTTTGTTATCCTGAAGACCTGCACTATCAAGGCAAAAGCATTCAAGAAAGGTAGCGCGCCTTCGTTTATGGCCTTGCGTCAGTTCAACCGCCTGAATATCAAGAACACGACCTTCATCAATCCGCCAGTGGAGCGTTACGGCAAGGATGCCGACATTGCCCTGATGGATGGAAAGAGAGGCGTTTCTGGGGATTGGTACAACGACTGGCTCGGTTTCGAGGGTGTCAACATGGAGGCCACCATTGAACTTGCCGTGCCCACCGACATCAACACGGTGAAAGTGGGCATCTGTCACGAGCCCAACAGCTGGGTGATGTGGCCCCAAAGCGTACGGGTTAGTTTCTCGAAAAATGGCAGTGATTTTACCGAGTGGCAGATGGCTGAGTTGCCCGTCTTCGACTGCCCCGACAAGATGCAAGGCTTCGGCCGTATTGAGGCTCGCGCCCGTGTGAATGAAAAACAAGCCAAGTTTGTCCGCGTCAAAGTGGAGAATCAAGGCACACTGCCCGAGTGGCATCCTTATGCAGGCGAGAAAGCCTGGATAATGGTGGATGAGGTGGTGATAGAATGAAAAAAGGCGCTCGAAGCGCCTTTTTCTTTTACCATTCAACAGCCATTCGTTGCACCGGCATTGTCATGCATCGGGCGCCGCCGCCACCGCGTGAGAGCTCGTTGCCCTCGAAAGCGACGATGCACTTCTTGACGTTGTTGAGGTTGACCTTATTGTTGACCACATCGGCAGCAGTGACGATAGTGAAACCTGCTTTGTTCAAGGCTTCCAAAGTATGTTGGTTGCGGCCGTAGCCGATGAACTTGCCGGGTTCGAGGCAGAAGAAGTTGCAGCCGCTGTGCCATTGCTCACGGGCAGCCCAATCGTTGTTGCCATTGCCACAGTAGATAGGCTCAAGATCGATGCCGATGTCTTTCAGTCCTGCAAGCAGGTCAGGCACTTCACTACCCACAGCCTTCTGTCCGTCGATGGTGATATGGAAGGTCTTGTAGTTGCTGTTCATGATGACAGGCTTGTAAATCATGCACTTGTTGACATCGAGCATGGTGAACACCATGTCGAGGTGAATAAACGACTCGGGCTCAAGCGGCAACTCCTGGAAAATCAGGTGCTTCACACCAGGCTTGGTCTTCAAGTGCTCGACGATGGCTTCCACGCCGTGCATGTTGGTACGGGAGCCTAAGCCGCAAATCACCACGTCGTCACGGATAATCTGCACGTCGCCGCCTTCCACAGTACCCACACCATGTGTTTCGTAGTCCATCATAGGGTTGATAACCTTGGTCTCAAACAACGGATGGAGGTTATAGATGCTGTTCAGGAGCAGGCATTCGCGGGCACGCACCGTGGTGGCCATGTTGCTGATCATGATATTGTCGAACATGGTGAACGAAGCGTCACGCATGAAAAACAGGTTCGGAATGGGTAGAAGGGCGTACGGGTCCTTATTGATAAAGGTGACATCTTCCAGACGGACGCCTTCAATCAATTGGCGGGAAAGCTCCTCGGGCGACAGCGACTTGAGGTAAGGGGCAAGAAAAGCCTTATCCTCGGCTTTGCAGACGCGGTCTACCATGGCGTTCTTGATGTTCTCCATCTGTAGGATGTCGGTCAATAGATTGCCGATCTCGTGGACTTGCGTCACTTTCTGAAGCACTCTCTTAAAATAATTGTATTCCTTTTGGGCGACTTGCATGTTCAATATGTCGCTAAATAGGAAGGTATGTGCGTTTTCGGGGGTCACTTTCTCCAACTCCGGTCCGGGAGTGTGCACCAATACATGCTGAAGCTTACCGATTTCAGAGTTTACACTGACGTTGATTCCTTGTTGTGAATCCATAAAAAGTTATTTGGTGAAACGATAGGAGCACGGAAACCCTCCTTGCTCCGAATAGGTTGCAAAGATACGAAATTCCCCTAAATCGTAAAGAAAAAAGTTGAAAATCGAAATGACAAACTCTAAGACTGCCTCTAAAATGTTGTTAACCATCGGATAAGGAGACATCCTCGTCCATATTGTAAGTCCTGAATTGCAGTTTCTTCGGCTGGTGGATGTCGAGATACAAGTCCTCACATTTCCCCGAGCCCCAGTTGCCAACCAATGAAGACTCGACGGTGAGCACCTTTAGTTCGTCCAAAAACTCAGAACGTGGTATGGTATAGGCCCCAAGACTCATCAGATGGTTCGTCTCCTGCTGACAGTCGATAAGTTTAAAACCATGCTCTTCCAAAAACCGATGCAAATGGTAGAATGCCACCTTAGAAGCGTCGGTGACGGTGTGGAACATGGACTCACCGAAAAACGCCTTTCCAATGGCGATGCCGTACAAACCTCCAACTAAATCGCCGTCCAGATAGGTCTCGAACGAATGTGCAATGCCCAACTCGTGCAAATATGTGTAGGCATCCACCATCTCATCCTGAATCCAAGTGCCGTCTTGGCCTTTGCGAGGCGTTTCAGCACAATGCAGCATCACCTCGCGGAAGTTGGTGTCGGTTCTTACCTCAAACTTCCCCGATTTCAGCGTGCGTTTCAGCGACTTGCTGACTTTCATTTCTCCTGGTCGGATGATTAGTCTCGGGTCGAGAGACCACCAAAGCAATGGCTCGTTCTCGCTGTACCACGGGAAGATGCCGTTGGCGTAGGCCACAATGAGACGCTGGGGAGAGAGGTCGCCGCCAAAAGCAAGCAGACCTTCCTTGTTGGCGCGGTCGGCAGGAGGGAAGAAGCAGTCGTCGTCGTTGAGTTGGTACAAAATGTTCATGACCTTACAAATGGAGCGCAAAAATACGTAATTTTGCCCGTCATTATCAAGACGATGCCTAGATATTTCATCCACATGGCCTACAACGGTAGCCGCTACCACGGTTACCAGATCCAGCCGCACTCCCACAGCGTGCAGGAAACGGTGGAGCAATGCCTAAGCCTTAAACTGGGACAAGCGGTCTCCATCACGGGTTGTGGCCGCACCGACACAGGTGTTCATGCAAGGAATTATTACGCCCATTTTGATATTGACAAGGAAATCTGTAATGCCGACACCCTTGCCCATCAGATGAATGCCTTCTTGCCCGACGACATCGTCATTTATCGTATTTGGCAGGTTGCGCCTGATATGCACGCCCGCTTCGATGCGGTGTCGCGCACCTATCATTATTACATCACGCGCACGAAGAATCCTTTCCACACGCAGGATGCCTTTTTCCTTTATGGTGACTTGGACATCGCCAAGATGCAGGAGGCGGCCAATATCCTCTTTGAATATGAGGATTTTACGAGTTTCTCAAAGGTGCATACCCAAGTGAAGACCAACAACTGCAAGATTATGGAAGCGCGTTGGTTGGAACAGGATGGCTTGTTGGTGTTCCGCATCAAGGCAGACCGTTTCCTTCGCAACATGGTGCGTGCCATCGTCGGCACCTTACTAGAAATAGGGAAGGGGCGCATGACCCTCGACGAGTTCCGTGCTGTTATCGAAAGGAAAGACCGCTGCGAAGCTGGCACTTCCGTGCCTGCGCATGCGTTGTTTTTAGAAGAAGTAGAATACTGTAGGGACGCATCGCATGCGTCCGCAAATTATAGAGACGCATCGCATGCGTCCGCAAACAATTGAAATAATCATTTAAATGTTCCAAAAAATCATCCGTTTCTGCGTCAAGCTAGTTCAGAAATACCTGCCTGAACCTTTCATTTTCGCCATAGTATTGACCCTTTTGGCCTTCATTATCGCTATGCCCGTCTGCCATCAGACACCTATTGAGGTCGTTGAGCACTGGGGTAATGGTGTGTGGTCGTTGCTGGCCTTTGCCATGCAGATGGCCTTAGTATTGGTGACAGGCTCGGCCTTGGCGGCGGCAACGCCCATTAAGCGGGGCATCAGCGCGATGGCGAGCTTGCCCAAGTCACCTGCAGGTGCCATCGCTTTGGTGACGGGCATCTCAGCTTTGGCTTGTTGGCTCAACTGGGGCTTTGGCCTCATAGTGGGTGTTATCTTCGCCAAAGAAATCGCCAAGAAGCTTCGTGGCGTGGACTACCGTCTGCTCATTGCTTCAGCCTATAGTGGCTTTGTAGTGTGGCATGCCGGTCTTTCGGGTTCCATCCCGCTGACAATGGCAACCGAAGGCTCTAATCTCGAAACCGTGACAAAAGGTGCACTCACGCACCCCATCCCGATAGGTCAAACCATCCTAGCACCACAAAACCTTATCATGGTGGCAGTCGTCATCGTCGCTATTGTGGTGGTCAATGCGCTGATGCATCCCAAAGGCGAGCAGGTGGTGACCATAGAGCCATCTCTGTTGTTTGAGGAAGAATCCAAACCTGAACCAAAAGGCACGACACCCGCTGAAAAGTTGGAAAACAGCCGTGTGCTATCATGGATTATCGCTTTGCTGGGTTTGTCCTATCTGGTCATCAAGCTGTTCTTCAAAGGAGGCAGCTTCGATTTGGGATCCGTTATCATGTTGTTTTTGTTTTTGGGTGTCATTCTGCATGGCACGCCATTGGCTTATGTCAAGGCTTTTGGAAAATCGGTGGGTGGCGCAGCAGGAATCTTGTTGCAGTTCCCATTCTATGCTGGTATCATGGGCATCATCACGGGTGTGGGCGAGTCGGGTATTTGTCTGGGTGAAATCGTCAGCATCGCCTGCGTTTCCATATCAACACCAAAGACTTATCCTTTATTTACCTTCTTCTGCGCGGCCATACTGAATATGTTTGTGCCTTCAGGCGGCGGTCACTGGGCCATTCAAGCGCCTATTATGTTCACGGCAGGTGCCGCTTTGGGTGTGGATGCGGGCTTGACGGGTATGGCTATCTCATGGGGCGATGCCTGGACCAACCTGATTCAGCCGTTTTGGGCTTTGCCAGCCTTGGCCATAGCAAAACTGAATGCAAAAGACATCATGGGCTTTTGCATCATCGATTTGTTTGTAACGGGATTGATTATTTGCAGCGGTCTGTTGCTTTGGGCATAGGTCAGAAAGTGTCCATTCCGTCCCATTCCACGAGGTCGTGGCGTACATAGCCTTCTTTACCTCTTATCTGGATTTTATACCATTCCTTGACCTTGCCCAAACAAGGATACGTGTTAGGCACTTCCCCCTCTTTGCATGTAATCTGGCATAATACAGGGGAATCGGTGTTGGGTTGGGTGCGAACGTTGACATTTTTCCTGAGCGTGTAAACGATGCCTTGACCGTTTTTGGCACTGTATTCCACGATTTTATGCCCTAACTTCGGGACTTCGATGTCGTCCTGGATGTTGACGGTATAGGAAGTTTGGTTGGTTTGCACATAGCGTCCGACCAGGTTGCCTCTATTGTCAACCACCATCTTCATTCTGCTGGCAGAGGCGGCAATGATGGTTGGGTCACCTTCGTCTTCCACCACAGTTGCTTCTTCCACGACAGGTTCAAGTGTCGATTCCACTTGCTCAATGCTATCGGTGGTAGGAGTGACATCGGTCGTTTTTTTGCCTTTGTTGCCGCATGAGTAACAGATAAGGCCTGCGACGAGTAAAGACATGACGGCAAACCAGTGTTTCTTCATGATGATTGTTGTTGGTCGGTTACAAATAATCGTTTTATAAAAAGAGCAAGACCGTTTTCAGCCTTGCTCTCATTCAGTAGCGGGATCGAGAATTGAACTCGAGACCTCCGGGTTATGAATCCGACGCTCTAACCTGCTGAGCTATCCCGCCTCATTTCGGGTTGCAAAAGTAGACATTTTTTTGATACGGACAACAAAAAAAGCGGAAAAATTTTTCCGCTTTTTTTGCCGTTGTTGTTTGGGTCATTCTGTCAACTCTTTGGCAGCTTGTTCCAGCTTGGTGTCAAGCACTTTCATTGCTGCTTCGAGGCCTTGCGAAACATCGCCCTTCATGCCGAAATAGAACTTGATCTTCGGTTCGGTGCCCGAAGGACGTACGGTAATCTTCGAACCACTCTCAGTGAAGAATTGCAGCACGTCGCTCTTAGGCAGGGTGATGGGCGTGACCTTACCCGTTAGCAAGTCTTTGGCTTCCTGGAGTTTATAGTCGCGGATTTCAACCACTTTCTCGCCAGCGATGACGGTGGGCGGTGTGGTGCGGAACTTGGCCATCAAGGCTTTGATTTCCTCGGTGCCACTGATGCCTTTCTTGGTCAACGAGACGAGTTTCTCCTTGTAGAGGCCGAACTCCTTGTAGATGTCCATGAGTAGTTGGTAAGGCGTCTTGCCTTGTTCTGCCGCCCAAACGGTGGCCTCGGCAATCATGCTGGTGGCAATGACGGCATCTTTGTCGCGGACGAAGTCGCCAGCGAGGTAGCCGTAGCTTTCCTCACCACCTCCGATGAACTGCTTCTTACCTTCGAGTTCGAGGATCTTGTCGGCAATATACTTGAAGCCAGTCAGCACATCGTAGCGGTCCACATTGTATTTCTTGGCCATTTCAAACAACAGCTCAGTGGTAACGATGGTCTTCACGACGAATTCCTTGCCAGTGAGTTTGCCGAGTTCGCTCCATCTACGCAGCAGGTAATACAGGAAGATGCTGGCGGTTTGGTTGCCGTTGAGCAGGATGAACTCACCCTTGTCGTCTTTCACGGCGATGCCCACGCGGTCGGCGTCGGGGTCGGTGGCCATAACAAGGTCGGCGTTTACCTCTTGAGCCTTCTTCACGGCCAAGGCCATGGCGGCAGGCTCTTCAGGATTGGGTGACTTCACGGTGGGGAAGTTGCCGTCGACGACCATCTGCTCTTCAACGCAGTAGACATTTTCAAAGCCCTTGCGTTTCAGGATTTCAGGCACTAAGCGGCGACCCGTGCCGTGGATGGGCGTGTAGACAATCTTCATGTCCTTGTGCTTCTTGATGAGATCCAAGGAGAGCGAGAGGCCGAACACCTTATCTAAATAGATGTCGTCAAACTTCTCGTCCAAGACGGTGATGAGGTCGGGGTTGCGCTTGAAGTTGACCATCGAGGGGTCAGTAATTTTCTCGACCTCGGCGATGACGTTCTTGTCGTGTGGGCTGACCAGCTGCCCACCGTCGTTCCAATAAGCCTTGTAGCCATTGTACTCCTTGGGGTTGTGTGAGGCGGTGACCATCACGCCAGCATCACATTTCATTTCGCGCACTGCGAAAGAAAGTTCGGGGGTGGGGCGGAGGCAGTCGAAGATGTAGACGTGGATGCCGTTGGCCGACATCACATCAGCGGTGACGTTGGCAAAGGCAGGGCTGTTGTTACGGCCGTCGTAAGCGATGGCGATGCTCAGCTTCTTGCCGGGGTTCATCTTCTTGATGTAGTTGGCGAAGCCTTGCGTGGCCATAGCCACGGTGTAGATGTTCATGCGGTTGGTGCCGGCACCCATGATGCCGCGCAGTCCGCCAGTGCCGAACTCGAGGTTGCGGTAGAAGCTCTCAGTGAGTTCGTTAGGGTCGTTGTCGAGCATGTTTTGCACGCTCTTTCTCGTTTCTTCATCGTATTGCTCAGTGAGCCACGATTTTGCTCTTTCGATGATTTGAGGGTCCATGTTGTTGATATTATATTGATGTTTGTTCTGTCTTGATGCGCAGGGACTCACGTCGCCTGCTTAATGTCCTGTCGCCCCTACGGGGCTTTGCGTCATTGCGAGGAACGAAGCAATCCAGAGTTTATTTCTTCAATGCATTTTACCAAACTTTCCCGCCAATCTGGAATCTCTATTCTTGCATATTCCTTTATCTTGCTTAAATCCAACACACTATATGCAGGTCTCTTGGCCTTGGTGGGATATTGGTCAGTCGTGATCGGGTTGACTTTACAGGCCTTCCCGCCTATTTCCATGATGGCCGTGGCAAAGTCGTACCAAGTGATTTGTCCTTCGTTGGTGAAGTGGAAGGTCTCATGCACTTTGTCCTTGCCGTTTTTGTTGAGCAAAGCCACAAGTGCTACAGCCAAGTCATGTGCCCATGTGGGACAGCCCTTTTGGTCGGCCACCACGTTGATTTCGTCTTTCGTGTCGCCCAACATGAGCATGGTTTTCACGAAGTTTTTCCCAACGGAGGAATAGAGCCATGCTGTGCGGACAATCATATAGTTGCAGCCACTCTCACGGATGACGCGTTCGCCGTCGGCCTTGGTGCTACCGTAAACCGACTGCGGGTTGATAGGGTCGTCGACTTTGTAAGGCTCGTTGGCATCGCCGCCAAAGACATAGTCGGTGGAGACGTGGATGAGTAGTGCATCATGCTTTTTGCAGGCATCGGCCAGCACTTTCGGTGCAAATGTATTGACCAAAGTGGCCAACTGCTGTTCATCCTCGGCCTTGTCGACAGCGGTGTAGGCCGCACAGTTGATGCAAACGTCAATTTGGTTGGTCTCAAAGCATTCCTCCACTGCAGCTTTGTTGCAGATGTCAAGCGTGTCAATGTCAGTGAAAAACCATTGGTGTTCCGCACCAGCGATTTTCTGTAGCTCTGTTCCTAATTGGCCCTTGCAGCCTGTGACTAATATGTTCATTTTTCGATAAGTTTAAAATCTATGTACAAAAGCGATGCCCAAGGATTCTTTGAATTGTAGTTTGGGCACATTGTCCACCACAGTCTGCACACCATCGATTTCCTCGTACACGGGGAAGGTAGCGTTGTGGTCGTATTTCAGGTGGACAAACAGTATGGTCGTGATGTATTTGGTGATGAGGAAATGGAGGGTGTTTTCCCAGTTGACATCGAGGCGCAGCCTGTTGTCATTGCGACGCTCGAAATAGTTGTAGAAGGTGTTGAGTATCGTCGCATACTTGATGTTTTTGCCAAGGGGTTGTTTGTAGTTGATGATGATGTTGGCACCGATGGCGGGAGCGATTCTCTCCCCAGGCACCCAATTGTCGTCTGAGTCAAAATAGCCTTTCATCACGCCAAAAGCACCTTGGTCCGCCAATTCTTGGTTCAACACAAAAGTAATCTTTCCTGCCAACGGTGCCATGAAAACTTGGAAATGTTCATTTTTGGTCTGGTAAGAATAACCGGACGAAAGGGTGAGGTAGGCGGGCGCGAAGAAGGTGGAGATGATGGTGGAATCGTTGGGATATTTGTAGCCATTGGCAAACTGTGTGTTGAAAGTGACAACAGCCGTCAACTTCCATTGTGATTTGCTGTTCAATGATAGGGAATAGTTGAGGTCGATTTTGTCGTCCTGCTTCTCGATGCGCTTGTCAGCGAAACGCGAGATGCCAAAGGCGAAAGCGCCTACGAGCTTTTGCTCGAATCTCTTGTTGCGATAGGTGAGTGAGAAATCAGCGAAAGCCTTACCCGCCCATGAGTTTTCACCGCCTGCAGCCCAATTGGATAGCGCCAGTTGGTTGATATTTAAACCATAGCCTCCATGGAACGAAAGCCTTTCATTTAAGATGTCGATGATGTTTTCCTTGGGTTTTGGTCCATCCGGACGTTTGGGCGTGAGCGAGTCGAGATAGCGGTTGATAGCGGTCAACTCCGATTCCACAATTTCCTGCTCTTTGAGGGTTTGCTTGAGGTGCTGGTTCAAGATGTCTATAGTGTGTTGGAGATGCTCGGCATCTTGTGTGATGGCATATTGCTGCGAGGTCAGCGACTGCTTGATGCGGATGTAATCCAAGGTGTTACGGCAGATGGAGTCGATTTCGGGGGTGGAAAAAGAATAGCGCACTTGTCCGGATACCGCACAAGAGGCTATCGTTGATATGAAAATCAATAAGATACGGATAATCTGCCTTGTCTGAAATCTCATTGAAGATGGTATCTTGTTTCCAATCGCAAATTTATGCGTTTTTTGGAAACAAAACGCGCTTCAAAGGCAAATTATTACTCTTCGTCCAATGAAATTGTGTGGTTGGTCTGGTAGAGGTGCTTCTTGACGTTTTCGTACTGATAGGTGATCTTTGTCCAGATTTCGACTCTTTTCTTGATGCCGAGGATGCGGCGTTCGGTGATACGGAGGTCCTCGTCGAGGCTGTGGTAGATGGAGCGAGCGATACCAATGTAGAATGGGCGGGCACATTCCTTGCAGATGCGCATGGCCTTAAATATGATGGAACCAAACCAAGAAATATGGTCGTAGCCATTGTCCGATAGGTTCTTGCTGCCCATGATGTGGCCGTGGGCCAAGCCCATGGAAAACTCAAGTCCCGTGATGCTGGAGAACTGATGCTTGAAGGTCTCGCTTATTGCCCGGGCAATTTTCATGGCGCCTTTCACGGCAACCTTGTTGATTTCTTCTTTGCCAGGATAGACAACAAGAATGGCGTTGGGGGCGAAGCAGTTGACAAAAGCTCCATCTTTTTCGGCAATGGCACTAACCACGGTATGCAGCATTGTGTAGGCTTGTGCCGCTTTTCTTCTGCCGATCTCTTTGAGGATGTATTGCAAATTCTTGATTTCCAAGTAAATGATTGTAGATTCCATATAGACACCTGAACAACCATAATCGATTTCACCGGCTTTCCTAATGTCATTGGTTTCAATATAATGGAATTCGTCTTCAGAATACTTGGACAATTTGTCGCTTAGTTCTTTTTCCCATTCAGTCATTTTATGTTCTCCTTATATTTATATATGAAGAGGCAGTGCCTGGAGGCACTGCCTCCATGAAATCATTCCATGTTAGTGTATACAGCTTGGATGTCTTCGTCCTCATCGAGTTTGTCGAGGAACTTCTCGATTTCCACCATTTGCTCGTCGGTGAAGCTGACGGTCTGGTTGGGGAAACGCTGCAGGTTGGCCTTTACGATGTTGATTTTGCGCTCTTCGAGGGCATCGTGCATGGTGCCGTAGTCGGTCCAAGCGGTGTAGACGGTCGTGGTGGTGGTGCCTTCTTCTTCGTCGGTCTCGCTGACGATTTCATCTAGACCGAAATCGATGAGTTCAAGCTCCAGTTCGTCCTTGTCCATGCCAGCAGGCATCTCGATTTCGAAGACGGCCTTGCGGGTGAACATGAACTCCAGCGAGCCGATGGGCAGGAACGAGCCGCCGCACTTGTTGAAGTACGACTTCACGTTAGCCACGGTACGCGTGGTGTTGTCAGTGGCGCACTCCACCATGCATTGGATGCCGAAGGGGCCTTTACCTTCGTAGGTGATTTCAACGAGGTTGGCAGCGTCTTTATCGGTAGCGCGCTTGATGGCGGCATCGATGTTATCCTTGGGCATGTTTTCTGCCTTGGCGTTTTGGATGGCCTGGCGCAGTTTGGGGTTCATGTCAGGGTCGGGACCACCTTCCTTGGCAGCGATGGTAATTAGTTTTCCGAGTTTCGGGAACACTCTTGACATGTGTCCCCATCTTTTCAGCTTGGCCGCTTTGCGGTATTCAAATGCTCTTCCCATATTTAGATTTTTAGATTTTTTACTTTTAGGGTGCAAAAATAGTAAATCGCCTTGAATTGGCGTATTTTCTGACCAAAAATCTTCATTTTTGCCGATTTCTCGTATTTTTGCAGTGTAATAATTAAAGGTGTGAAGATTCTTGTATTGACCGAAACCGATGCCTGCTGCGGCCCGATGGCGGCGGCGTTCCTGCGCGACTATTCCATGTCGAATGAAGTGGTATCAGCAGGAAGAAATCCAATCCAATCCGTTGACCTTCTAATGGTTGAGGCGATGCATGAATGTTTGATTGACCTCGACCATTACGTTCCTGTCGATGTGAAAACAATAGATGTATCCACTTTTGATGTCGTGTATGAATGTCCTGAAATCGAAAGCCCTAGGGCCGTTGAGGCATATCGAATCAAAAGGGATTTCATTAAAAATGAGGCGTTTACTTTCTTCAAAAGTTTGTGTTTGAGACAAATAAACTGAATAACGATGAACTAAGGGCGCTGCCTAAAAACAAGTTGTTTTTATTCGATAGGTTCGATTAAACTTGCACTCACCCACATTTCGCCATTGTGTCTTTTGATGTAGCGCTCTATTCTTTTTTGCTTTTTAATATCCTTGTATTCGATAATCCTAATGTTTGCTTCCAAAAACTCACTCGTAACAAGTGGCCCTTGGGAAGACCCTATTCGTGATTTCACAGATGATTGTTTTGACCTCCACCCTATAATTTCTCCAACAACTTCACTTCGATTTCCTAATATGGAATAATCGACCCAAGCTCTCACTTGTGTGCCTATTGGATACTGGTTTTTTGTCCGTTCATTCATTTCTCGATTGAGTTGTTCATATCTCTCTTTTTCAGCATGGGCGAAAGCAGTATCGTTCTCTAGCCTATAGATATAGTCTTGCCGCTCGTTCCAAAACTGTTTACAATGCTGTACCTGTTCATCCACTTGCCACTCTTGACCCTGTAGTTCTCTATAGTAGCTTGTTAAAATGATACCTGACATATCGTCGGGATGAAAAATCCCCATAGATTCGAAATAGTCGACCAAATCTCCTCCTTTCCATAAGCGCCATTCGTTTCTAATCCACATTCCTAAAGACAGATGTGCATTTCCAACAAACTCTTCTTCCGTCATGGATGATATCTCCTGCTTTGTAGAATCGGAAAGGACAATTGAAAGTTGCGAAACGGCTTCTTCAAGGTTTTTTGGCTTGTATTTTGGATTTCCATGGTTGATTTCTTGTCCCATGCCAATGCTTGAAAGGACGACTAATGCAATAAATACAGTGATTTTCAAATACTTAAAAACATGTTTCATGATTGTGCTCTCTCTTTAGGATTCTGGTATGTTTACAAAGTTATGATAACAACTACTAATATACTTTGATATTCGGTTATTATTGTTGCAAAAATAAAAAAAAACCGCTCGAATGAGCAGTTTTTTTCATTGTTTTCTGAAATATTCCGATTAGGCTTCAGCAGGAGCTTCAGCTTCGGCAGCAGGAGCTTCCTCAACGGGAGCTTCTTCAGCGGCAGATTCCTCAGCAGCGGCTTCAGCGGCAGCTTCGGGCTCGGCAGC
>CALEMB010000135.1 GCA_937902805.1 uncultured Bacteroidales bacterium | reverse complement strand
CACGCCAATGCACTGTCGGGCTGCACCCACATCAGGCTGTCGACGGACGACAGGGGAGGGGACGGCCCTTCGATGCTTCGACTGGGCTCAGCAACCTCAGGCTCAGGGACCTGTTTGTTGCTATTGCAGGCAGTCAAAATGACCATAAACAAAAACGCTATGTAAAAACGCCTTTTCATCGTCTGCCCAATAATTGATATTCCAAAACGTCCAAATACCCCTCCGCCGTCTTCAGCCATTCCTTCCGCCGCCCAACCAATTCAAAACCTTGGCCTACGAAAAGCTGCTGGCTCTCAATGTTGGTCTCGTCGATGGAGCAATACACTTGATGCAACAGCAGATCTTTAAAAAGGTATTCAACGCACAACGCCAACGCTGACTTGGCATAGCCTTGCTGACGAAATGCCTTGTCAATCAAGATGCCCAAACCCGCACGGCTATTGAAAGCATCGTAGTCGTAGATGTCGATGCAGCCGATGGACTCCTTTGTGTCGCGTAGGTCTATCATCAGGCGAAGCTGTTTTTGTGAGGTCAAGTCGTTGTTGTTCAATAGGAACTGCTCAATATGAAACAGCGTGTAGGGCGCAATGGTTCCGCTGACGCGCCACACGGAGCGGTCGTTTTCCCAACGGTAAATCAAAGGCGCGTCTTCGGGCTCGGCGCAACGTAGTGCTATTGTGTCGTTTTGGATGAACATAACTGAAAAAACGTCATTCTTTGCGTAGGCTGGCACGTAATTTGATTGGCTTTGACCCACAAATTTTCGACAAAAATACGCTTTTCGGAGCAATAAAGGTTGAAAAATCGCATTAATGAAACTATAAAAGGAAAAAGAAACCCTAAAAACGTGATAAGATGAGAAAAGTGAGTATGATTTGGATGCTGGCCGGACTGTTGATGGCGGCATCGTGTGGCAACCCCAAAACGAATGAAAACCAGAACTTGACCGATCAAAAGGAAGAACCCGTTTCAGAAGTGGAACAGGCTCAGCAAGCCCAAGTGCAGCGTGTGGCCTTTGTGCCTGCCGAAAGCACCCCCGACTTCGTCAATGCTGCCGAAAGCAGCGTCGATGCTGTGGTGCATATCATCACCAAGGTGGTGAGACCGAGTAATACATACGAAGATTTCTTTGGCGCTTTGTTAGGGCAGCTCTATGGCTATCCTGGCCAAAGACGCAACAACGTCATGGAGGCTTACGGCTCGGGTGTAGTGTTGACGCCAGATGGCTACATTGTCACCAACAACCACGTTGTTGATGGCGCTGACGAAGTGGAAGTGACCTTTAACAATAAGGTGAAGAAAACCGCTACCATCATCGGCACCGACCCGACCACCGACTTGGCCTTAATCAAGGTGGATGCCGAAGATTTGCATTACCTTACCTTTGGTGACTCCGACAATGTTCGCATTGGCGAATGGGTGTTGGCTGTAGGTAATCCTTTCAACCTGACTTCCACCGTCACGGCGGGCATCGTGAGTGCTAAGGCGCGCAACCTCAGTATCTTGGGTGAAGGTACCTCCGTGGAATCGTTCATCCAAACTGATGCAGCTGTCAACCCAGGTAACTCTGGTGGCGCTTTGGTCAACACCAAGGGCGAACTGGTAGGCATTAATGCGGCCATCGCTTCGCATACGGGTTCCTATGAAGGTTATTCTTTCGCCATTCCGTCCAACATCGTGCGCAAGGTGGTCGACGACCTGCTGCTCTATGGCGAAACCCAACGTGGCTATCTCGGTATCAGATATGCCGAACTCACCCAGGAACTGGCCCAAAAGAAAGGCTTGGAAGACATTGAAGGCGTGTATGTTGCGGAAGTTATCGATAACGGTGCCGCCAATTTGGCAGGGATGAAGGATGGTGACGTGATCACCGCCATCAATGGCAAGAAGATAAACACCGGCACCCAGTTGATGGAGGCTATCCGCCAATATCGTCCCGGCGACAAGGTCGACGTGGAAGTGAACCGCGACGGTAGCCATCATCACTATGAGTTGACCCTGCTCAACGAAGCCGGCAATGTCGACGTGGTGAAGAAAGGCGACAGCTTCTATAATTCCGAGTTCGGCTTGATGCTGCAGCCTATCAACCAGAACGACAAGAGCCGCCTGAACATCAAGAACGGCCTGAAGATTGTGGAAATTCGCCAAGGACGTTTTATGAACTCGGGTGTTCCCGTCGACTTCGTCATCACTTCGGTGAATGGGTTCTCTGTCAACAGCAAGACCGACCTTGAGAATGCCCTGAAGTCTCGTTCGCGCCGCACGACTATCGAAGGGGTGTATCCCAACGGCATGATGGGAACGTTCTACTACTAAAAGACTGCGAGACTGCGAGACGCGAGACGCGAGACTGCGAGACGCGAGACAATTGGAAGTTGTCCTGTGTCCCGAAGTCTCGAAGTCCTGAAGTCAAAAAAAAATAATAGTTTTCACTGAAAAATAGAGTTTTCGGTACGATTTTTGTAATATTTTACTTTTGGACTTGGGGGATTTCGACATCATGCCGCATCTCCCAGCTCTAAAGATTATGCTAAAATCAATAGGAGGAGATTGGTATGAAGAGTAAGAAGAAAAACAATGTAAAACAATAATAAAGATTAAGAAAATGAGACAACTGAAAATTTCTAAGCAAATCACCGACCGCAATGCCGGTACTCTGGACAAGTACCTGGCCGACATTGCGAAGGAGAGCCTGCTGACCACCGAAGAGGAGGTCGCACTGGCTCAACGTATCAAGGCGGGCGACCAAGTTGCCCTTGACAAACTGGTCAGAGCCAACCTGCGCTTCGTCGTTTCGGTGGCCAAACAGTATCAGAACCAAGGTCTTAGCTTGCAAGACCTTATCAACGAGGGCAACCTCGGCTTGGTGAAGGCTGCCCAACGTTTCGATGAGACCCGTGGCTTTAAGTTCATCTCGTATGCCGTGTGGTGGATCCGACCGAGCATCCTGCAGGCTGTGGCTGAACAGGCACGTATCATCCGTCTGCCCATGAACCAGGTGGGAGCGTTGGCGAAGGTAAAAAAGGCCGTGTCCCTATTGGAACAGAAGCTGGAACGCCGTCCAACCCTCAAGGAGATTGCCGAGGAGCTGAACATGCCCGAGGACAAGGTGGACCAACTGCTGAGCCTCAACTCCCGCGCCGTTTCGACGGACGCGCCTTTGGACGACGAAGACGACGCCAACTTCTTGGATGTCTATGTCGCTGAGGACGAGGCCTCGACCGATGCCGGAGTGGAGCAGGAGTCGACCAGCAAAGCCATCCGCAAGTCACTCGACATGCTCAACGAGAAGGAACGCACCATCATCTGCATGTACTTCGGACTGGGCACCTCGCGTGAGTATTCCCTGGAAGAGATCGCCATGAAACTCGACATCTCGCGTGAGCGCACCCGTCAGATTCGTGACCGCGCACTGAAGCGCTTGAAGAGCGAACCTAACTCGCCGCTGTTCCAGATGTATATGAACCAGTGAAAAAAACGCCCATGTCATTCCAATTTGGAAATCTATGGGCGTTTTTTCATATCTTTGCCGACTCACTAACACAAACGCATTATGAAATACGAACTCATCAAATTGCCATACGAGGCAAACGCTTTGGAACCGGTCATCAGCAAGGAGACGCTGGGCTTCCATCACGGCAAACACTTGAACGCTTACGTCAACAACCTGAATGCGGCCATCGAAGGCACAAAGTACGCTGAAATGCCTTTGGAGGAAATCGTAAAGACGGCAGACGGCGGCGTGTTCAACAACGCTGGCCAAATCTTGAACCACAACCTCTATTTCACCCAGTTCCGCGCCCCGAAAGCCGACAACAAGCCTACCGGCGTGATTGCCCAGTGGATTGACGAACAATTCGGCTCTTTTGAGGCCTTCAAGGAGGAATTCACCAAGAAAGGTGCTACCTTGTTCGGCTCGGGATGGGTGTGGCTTTCGGTCGATAATGACGGCAAACTGCAAATCACGCAGGAGACCAACGCCAGCAACCCCGTCCAACGTGGCTTCAGACCGTTGTTGACTTTCGATGTTTGGGAACATGCCTATTACATCGACTACCAGAACCGTCGTCCCGACCACTTGGCTGCCTTGTGGCAAATCATCGACTGGGACGTGGTGAACGGAAGACTTTAAGTCTTCAGACTCCCAAAAACAATGATTGCGGCAAGAATGACTCTCGCCGCAATCTTTTTGTTTGTGATGATTGGGTTATTTCCTAACCTTCACGATGCGATGTACGCTGCTGCTGTCGCCATAATCCAGCTTCAGCAGGTAGGCACCATTGCTCAGACCGCTCATGTCGAGTTCGATTTCCATGTCGGAAACCTTTTGTTCTTTCAGCAAACGGCCGTAGATGTCGTAGACGCTAACGGTCTTCAATACCTTTCCAGCCTTGATGTTCACCATCGAAGTGAAGGGGTTGGGGAAGATTTGGCATTCGATCGTGCCTTCCTCGATAGCGTCAGGTCCTTCGAAATGCGCCACATAATCTTCATTGGCTGTCACTATGAATGTGAAAGTAGCCTCAGTGGAGACCTCTTCACCATCCTTCGTCCAATTGACAAAGGCGTATTCGTAATTGGCCGTAGCTGTCAGCGTGCAGGTGGTACCATATTCATAGGTGCCTGCACCACTCACCGTACCGCCTTCCATCGGGTTAGCTGTGGCGCTTATCGTATAGCTCTGGATTTGGAATTCAGCTACCAAAGTGCGGTTACCTGACACCGTGAAGGTATAATTGGCTTCGGTCGAAACTTGTTCGCCGTTCTCCGTCCATTCAACGAAAGTGTAACCTGCGTTAGCAATGGCTGTTACAGTGCATTGTTCCCCTTCCATGTAGTTGCCGCCACCCGCCACTGTTCCGCCAACGTTAGGATTGGGCGAGACATTAATATTATAGGTGTCAGGTTCCTGCTCTTCGAAATTCGCTACCAACGTGCGGTTGCCAGTCACGGTAAAGGTATAGTTGGCATTGGTCGAGACCACGCTGCCGTTTTCGGTCCAGTTCGTGAAGGTGTAACCATCTGCCGAGGTGGCGATCACCGTGCAGGATTGGCCATGATTGTATGTGCCACCGCCTGTAGCATTACCGCTGTTGCTCGGATTGGCAGAGACTGTGATGGTGTAGGTAATGTTAGAGAAGTTAGCCACCAGGTTGCGGTTGCCTTCAACGGTGAAGGTGTAGCTGGCATTGGTGGAGACCACTGTGCCATTCTCTGTCCAGTTGGCAAAAGTATAGCCTGTGTTGGCTGTGGCAGTCACAGTGCAGCTTTGTCCGTAGTTGTATGTGTTGGCGCCGCTCACCGTACCACTGTTACTTGGATTGGCACTGGCAGTAATGGTGTAAGTCTGCAATTGGAAATGCGCCACATATTCTTCCGAAGCCGTCACGTTGAAGGTGTAGCTCGGATTGGTGGAGACTTGGGTGCCGTTTTTCGTCCATTTGACAAAGGTATAACCCGTGTTGGCTGTTGCCGTCAAGGTGCAGGATGCTCCGTGGTTGTATGTGTTGGCGCCGCTCACCGTTCCACCCGCTACTGGGTCGGCTATTGCAGTGATGGTATAGGTATTGAGGGCGAAATTGGCCACCAAGGTGCGGTTACCTGTAACATTGAAGGTATAGCTGGCGTTCGTGGAAGCCACATTGCCGCTTTCAGTCCAGTTGGCAAAAGTATAGCCCGTGTTAGCCGTAGCCGTGACGGTGCAGCTTTGTCCAGCGCTGTATTCTCCACCACCTGTGACGGTGCCGCCCTCAGTCGGATTGGCATTGACTGCAATGTTATAGGAAGGGACAGCGATGGTTACCTGTTGGGCATTTTGTCCAATCATGGGATAGTTGGTGGAGATGACACGGATGCTGTATTGTCCATTGGCCACATTGGGAATCTGTGTAAAGATACTACCACTGGTATTTGTGGTGACACGTCCCAGTTCCGTAGGATTGTTGAAACTGCCGTTAGCATCCGACAATTGTGCGATAACTGCATTGGCAGTGGCATTGAGGTTGTCAGGCGACATGGTTCCCGTCAGGGTAAAGGGGATGGTAACGGATTGTCCAGGAGTAAAATTAGTGGAGGCCAGATTTCCCATGCTGAGGGTGGGGTTGTAAACGAGCAAAACATCATCCACAAACAAATCGTCATTGGTGCTGCCTGTGCCAGGAGATTCGTTGGTGGTAGCTGTCATGAGGATGTAGCGCACATCGGTGCATGGACCAGTATTTTGGAAAGGGATGCTTAAACGGCGCCAGTTGTAGGAACCTCCGTTGGGTGCGGTGCGGGTAAATGACAATGCAGCCGTGGCGACATGCTTGTCGGCTGGTGACTCAGAGCCGTTAGCGATGATTTGGTAGTCAGCATCGCCATGGACAATGGCTTTCACCTGAGCCTTCTCACTAGCGCTAGTGCAACGGAAGCACACCCAAATTGATAAAGAGTCTGGAAGTTGGTTGATA
Organism: uncultured Bacteroidales bacterium; assembly: GCA_937902805.1. GTDB lineage: Bacteria > Bacteroidota > Bacteroidia > Bacteroidales > F082 > Limimorpha. The sequence continues at coordinate 22,575 of CALEMB010000135.1, read as the reverse complement.
GGAGTGTTGAAAGCGCTTTGGCTCCGTTGCGTGTAGTTGTAGTTGTTTGAACCTGTCACAGACATGCTTCCAGCGTTCATTCTTCCGTTGGTCATATTGCCATTGGCTGTAATGCCTATAACGCTGGTGGGGTAAAGGCGTACACTCTTGCTGCCGCTTGATCCTGGGCGTGTGTGAGTCGACTGTTCGATTTGGCTCGAAACCCAACCATTGAAACTGCCTGTTGCAGTGCCTCCCGAATGCCAATGCACTGGTTCACTCACAGAAAGTTCATCTCTGGTAGTCCAGTTCTCAAAACCTCTGTTTTCAAATTGATCGCCGTATTGGGCGAAAAGACTTGAAGTCAACACACTGATAATGAACAGTATGGAAAATCTTTTGATAAAATAATACATAATATTGCGTTTTCAAAATCATTTGCAAAAATATGGAAAAACAAGTTTGGTATCTGAGTTTTCACTATTTTTGCGGCATTAATCTATCGACCATGAAAAAAATCCTCATCATTTTAGCTCTGATGTTGAGTGTGGTCACCGCGAAAGCGCAGTGGACTTTGCAGGCCTACGGCGAGTATGACTACACACGCTCTTCGGGCAGTTCGGCTTCCTTTGTTGTGAAAGGCGACTGTAGGTTGGCCGACAATTTCAACTTGGGTCTGGGCTTACAGGCCACAACCTTTGGACGTTACTCAATTAACCTGCAATATCAGGTGAACCTCCTAAAGGCGAAATGCGGCACGCTTTATCTTGAAAACCGCTACCTGTATCGTTTGTTCCCAAATTACAAACTTCAGGAATTCGATGCCTTGCTTGACTTGGGCTGGCGCAACCGCCATTTCAATTTCCAATTGGGTTTGACCAATCGTTTTACTGCACCTATCCCGCTGCGTAAGAACGGCGGCATGGAAACCGTCTTCGAGCCTATGAATGTCACTTTCTGTGTGGAAGGAAACATCTTTGACCAGGAACATCCATGGAATCTCGGTGCACGCATTTCAAACTACCGCGACTTTGTCATCGAACGTTTCACGCTGTTTTTCTATAGCATAAACGGCTATTACGACTTCGGCAACGGGCTTCGCATTATGTCAGAAGTCGGGCTGCATCCCTGTGGCATACTCAACCTCTCAGCACAATACAACGGCTGGTTCGGCAATGTCGGACTGATTTGGAAACCTATTAAAAAATGAACATCATGAAAAAGCTACACCTTATTATATTAGTATCAGTCGTGCTTTTCGCTACAGGCTGCAACCGTTTGGACATTGCCGGAATGGTTATCAACCGTAGCGACACGGAAGAACGTGTCGCCGATTGGCTCGACTTCAACGCCCAAAATGGAATGCCTGTCATTGAGAATGCACCCGATGAGTACCATGTGTATTCGTGTTCCGACTCGCATTATTCCGAGCGCGACAGCATCGTTCCTCAAGGTGAAAACGATCGCCTCTATCAATACATCACTGCCGAACGCAACGACCCACAAGCTATTTTTGCCATCCACGCTGGCGACATGGCGAACGAAAGCGGTGAAGCAGGTTTCAGGATGACATCAGAGGCCATACGTTACAATTCTGGCACCCAGGCCAAAAACGATCCTTGCTTCCTTGTCATCGGCAATCATGATGTGTACTACGATTGCGCTAAGTTCTACAAGCAGTATTTCCACACTTCCACCTATACCGTGACCGTAAAGACCGTCGGTGGGCACCAAGATCTTTTCGTCTTCCTCGATTCAGGGAATGGAACACACGGCAAACGGCAGTTGGAATGGCTTGAGGAACAGCTCGCGGATCGCGACAAATACCGCCATTGTTTCGTTGTCAGCCACAATTGGCTCTTCCGCTCGTTTTACAACTATACCACCACGCCGGCAGCCAACCTGCCACAGGACGAGCAGTATGCCTTCATGGATCTGATGAGTCGCAGCGATGTCGATATGGTCATCATGGGGCACTTCCACGAACGTGAGCAACGCCAATTTGGCGGGGTGCAGTACGTCATGACGAACAACCTCAACGATAAAGAAGAAACGCCGAGTTGTCTGGTGGTCAACGTGAATGAGAAGGTTACTTACGAGTATCGGGAACTGACGGAAGAATAATCAGTTATCCTCATAGTTTTTCGGGAAGCGAGTCCACATTTCGTAGGGCTTGCCCAGCTGGTGCACAAACGTCGTCCACATCTGTTCGGGCGGGATGTTGAGGTATTGCTCTGTAGTGATGCTGCCGATAGCCCAGGAGTTGCGCACCAACTCGTCGACCAATTGCCCTGAATCCCAGCCAGCGTAGCCGAGATAGAAACGGGTGTTTTCTTCGTTGGCAATCCCTGTGGCAATCAAGGTCTTCAGCGTCTCCACGTCGCCGCCCCAATACAAGCCGTCAATGATAGGGGTGGACTCGGGGATGACGTCGCCGAGGGTGTGAATAAAAAAGAGTTGGTTGTCGGACACGGGACCGCCCAGGTACGCGGCACCTTCAAAATCGAGGAAGTCATCCACAATTTGGTTGACGTTGGCGTTCAGCCGTTTATTGATGATGATTCCAAAACTGCCTTCCGACTCCACATGGTCAATGAGCAGGATGACCGACCTACCAAAGTGGAAGTCATTCATTAAAGGTTCGGAAATCAAGATGTTACCTTGCTTTGGCTCCAGTGAATTGCTCCGTATGACAAACTTTTCTCCTAAATCCATACTGCAAAATTAGGATTTTTGGGCGATATTAGAGGCATATTTCGTAATTTTGTGGCATAAAAGCGAATCCTCTTGAAACGAACCGACAATCAATCCAAGTTTGACGCCTTACGGAAGGAGTTCTCCACTTTCACCTTTGAACGACAAAGTGTGACAAGGGAAAATGGAACCTTGCGTTTGGCTTTCGACTTTAATCTGGACGACCGATACCACTTTCAACCGACGCTGGAAATACCCGCCAGACCATTTTTCGATTGGGACAGCATCCCGTGTGAACAGTTGGAAACATTGGCTTTCCAAATCGGTATGACAGAGTTGGTGAGCTACTGGAAAATCGCCTGCCCGAAGTGGGTGGTGGTGAAGCCTTTTGCCTTGACGGAAAGCCAGAAACGGTTTTGGAAGAAACTGTATTACAACGGATTGGGTGAATTTATGTATTTGAATGGCATTACGGTTTCAGAGACTGATTTGATGCAGATTGAATCGCAACTGCCCATGTCATTCCAGTCAGGGGATGTACGAAGGGTGGAATCTATGGGCAGTGTCAGGTTTGACGAACGCACGTTGGTGCCTGTCGGTGGTGGCAAGGACTCGGTGGTCACTTTGGAATGCCTGCGCAACGAAATGCCTGTCATTCCGATGATTGTCAATCCTCGAGGAGCGACGTTGAACTGTGTAGAGACGGTGGGATACAAGGAAAACGAATTCATCGTCATCAATCGCACCCTCGACCCGACCATGCTGAAACTCAACGCGGAAGGCTATCTTAACGGACATACGCCATTCTCGGCATTGCTGGCTTTCATTAGTGTTTTGGTGGCTTTCGGAAGTCGTTCCAAGTACATCGCTTTGTCGAACGAGAACAGTGCCAATGAATCGACGGTACCTGGGACGAATATCAACCACCAATACAGCAAGTCCATTGAGTTTGAGCGCGATTTCAGAAACTATGTGGCCGAGAATATCAATAAGGAATTGCAATATTTCAGTTTCTTGCGTCCCTTGAGTGAGTTGCAGATTGCCAGCCTGTTTGCACAATGCGAAGCCTATCATCCCGTGTTTCGCAGCTGCAACGTGGGCAGCAAGACCGACTCATGGTGCGGTCATTGTCCCAAATGCCTTTTCACTTGGATTATTTTGTCGCCTTTCCTTTCGCATGACAAGTTGGTCGCCATTTTCGGCAAGGACTTGATGGCCGATGCCTCATTGCAGCCCATCTTGGAGGAACTGAATGGCACAGCTGCTGTGAAGCCTTTCGAGTGTGTGGGCACAGTGGAGGAGGTGAGGGCGTGTGACCTGGCCGTTAAAGGTAATCGCCAACAAGTAGATGCCATTCTGAACCGTTTCAACACCGAGCATTTCTTACCCGAAAAGTTCGAACAAATCCTAAAGTCTACTTTGAATGAATGTATAGATGCAGCTAAGACACTGCCCATAGATTCCATTCATCCCACATCCTTTGCACGGAATGACATGGGCAGTGGGTTTGACTTGATCCTGAATCGTTTACGCGGCAAGCGCATTCTTGTTCTCGGCTTTGGGCGCGAGGGCAGGTCGACGCTGTGTTTCTTGAACAAATATTTGCCTGATGCGGTCGTGGCGGTGGCCGACAAGAACGAGATGGAGCTTGTACAACATTTTGGCATAGGCTATCTTGAGGCGATATATGACTACGACATTGTCATCAAAACGCCTGGGATTTCCTTGAAGGACTTCGATACAAAAGGGGTTGAAATTACCTCACAGACAGACCTGTTTCTCAGTCAGTTCCATAGCCAAACTATAGGTATATCAGGTACCAAAGGAAAGAGCACAACGACCAGTTTGATATACCATCTGCTGAAATCCTCGGGGCGCGATGCTATTTTGACGGGCAATATTGGCATCCCTTGTTTTGACATCATGGAAGACATCAAGCCGGAAAGCATCGTCGTTTATGAGCTTTCGGCACACCAGTTGGAATACGTGCACAACAGTCCCCACGTGGGCGTGTTGCTCAATGTGTTTGAGGAGCACCTTGACCATTTTGGCACCATGCAACGCTATAAAGCGGCCAAGCTTAACCTCTTGCGTTTCATGTGTGAAGACGACACAGCCATCATCCACGAATCCTTGCTGAACGATGCCTTGGATTTGTTTGTCAACAACAAGGTGTTTTCGTTGTTTGACTTCGATGATGTGATCGACCGAGAGGCTTTACCCTTGAAAGGAGAACATAACTACGAAAACATCAAGGCGGCGTTGTTGGCATGCGATGCCTATGGTGTTGATTATAGGGAGCTCGTTCCATATCTTTATACCTTCAAGCCTTTGGAACATCGGTTGGAACCTGTGGGCATCTATGGTGGCGTTGCTTTCGTCAACGACAGCATTTCCACTATTCCGCAGGCGGCTATCTCGGCTTGCCAAGCCTTGGGACGTGTCGACTTCCTGCTGCTTGGTGGCTTTGACCGTGGCATCGACTACCAACCATTGGCTGAATATTTGAAAGCACATCCTGTACCGCATCTTTTGTTTACGGGCAAGGCAGGGGAGAGGATGATGGAATTAATGACCAAGGTGGTCCCTGAGCCTGTCGAAGGGCCGTCTCAATTAGTCCATTATTCTTCCATGGAAGAAGCCTTCGCCTATCTTGCCGCCCATGCCCAGCCTGGCGACGTTTGTTTGTTGTCACCTGCCGCTTCCAGTTACGACCAATACAAAAATTTCGAGGAGCGCGGAGCGAAGTTCAAGGCCTTGGCGACATGCTTTGCTGAAACAAAAAAAGACGAGTGATACTCGTCTTTTTTCTGTTTGTGCAAGGATTGTTTTACATTCCTATTTTTATCTTTCCACCACCACTGGTATTGTTTCCACCGCTACCAGTAGTGTTTTGGTTTTTGGGAGCAGGTGTCGTCATCGGGTAACCTGCAGCCTCACACATCTCCTTGACATGGGCGGCACGCTTGAAGGTGTCAGGGTGCGTGGAGAGCAACTCCTGCAATTTGCCTTGTTGTGTAGTTTGGCCACTCAGTTGAATCAACACGTTGAGAGCGTGATACATGGCGTATGGGTCAACACCGTTTTGTACGCAGAATTGGAAAGCGGTCTCGTCGGCTTGGGTCTCCTGGCGACGCGAATAAGCGTTGCTGGCAAGTTCCTGGGCGAGGTCGCCGAGGAAACCTGTCGACAGTGCTCCAGCCGTGGTATTGACCGCTGCAATGCCGTAACGGGCTGCCACGGTAAGATAGGCGGCACGATAGGCATCGCGGACATCTTTATTAATAAGGTGGCCTAACTCATGGCCAATGACGGCAAACACTTCGTCGTCGTTCATGGCATCCATCAGCCCCGTATAGACACGCACGCTACCGTCGCCACTGGCAAAGGCGTTCACCTCATTGGATTGGTAGACCTTGTAGTTCAAATCCAGGTTGCTGATGTTGTGGAAACGGGCCATGATGCGGTTGAGGCGTTGTGTGTAGCTGTTGTCAGCAGGCAAGATGGTGTTTTTGCCGTCGGTCTCCACCATGTACTGGCTGCACAATTGTGCCACTTGTGCGTCGCTGATAGTCAGGGCCTGCAAGGCTGCCGCTCCGGCATTTGCGGCGGCATTGGAGTCCACGATTTTCAAAGAGGAGCAGCTGGTCATCATCATCACGACCAAGGCTCCAAAAAGTACTAATTTCTTCATATTGAGTAAGTTTTAGATTGCATTCGGTTTTCTCACTGCAAAAATAACGCTTTACGGGAAAAATTTTTCAAAAAAAGTGCACTTTTTTCTTGCATGTTTCAAAATTAATGTATCTTTGCTGCATCAAAACAATATCAAAATAATATCATCTATGGAAACGAAAGAATTTGAATTCAAGGGTCTTGCGATGAACGGTTTCGTCGCATTGTTTATCGAGTTTGCCATCATTGGCTTAAGCATTTGGGGGTTGGTTGCATTCGTCAACGAACAATTAGCCTCGCCCGCTCTTCCTATCATCGGCCTGTTTTTGGCCTGCATCCTGCCCATCGGTTTCCGTAAGCTGGAGCCGAACGAGGCTATGGTGATGCTGTTTTTCGGCAAGTACAAAGGCACGTTTACTAAGACCGGTTTCTATTGGGTCAACTTCTTGATGACCTCCAAAAAGGTCTCGTTGCGCGCCCGTAACCTCAACCCCGACAACATCAAGGTGAACGACAAAACGGGTAACCCCATCATGATTGGCCAAATCCTGGTGTGGAAACTGAAGGACACTTACAAGGCCATGTTCGAAATTGACTCGCAAACCATGGCGGGTGGTGGTTCGGGCACGGCACCCGTGACCGTCGGCAACCGCATGAAGGCTTTCGAGAGCTTCATCAAGGTGCAAAGCGATGCCGCCTTGCGTGAGGTGGCGGGTATGTATGCCTACGATGAGAATGAGGCTGAAGCCGATGAGCTGACTCTACGTGCAGGTGGCAAGGAAATCAACGACGTGCTGCTGGCCAAGCTGAACGAGCGTCTCACCATGTCGGGTCTGGAAGTGCTTGAAGCAAGAATTAATTACTTAGCTTATTCTCCTGAGATTGCCGCTGTGATGCTGCGTCGTCAGCAGGCTGCCGCCATCATCTCCGCTCGTGAGAAGATTGTGGAAGGTGCCGTGTCGATGGTCAAGATGGCCTTGGACAAGCTGAAGGACGAAGGTGTTGTTGAACTCGACGAGGAACGCAAGGCCTCCATGGTGAGCAACCTCATGGTGGTGCTCTGCGCCGACGAGTCGGCCCAGCCGGTGGTGAATACGGGTAGCCTATATTAAGAGGCAATAACCCCAACCGTAAACCGTCATGGCGGGCGAAGACCCGCCATCTCCCGAGCACACAGACGAATTCCTGTGCTTGGGAGATCGCGGATCAAGTCCGCGATGACAGCGGGGCAAGCCCGCAATGACGGTAAAACAGAAAAAGACAACAATAAAACGTATTCAAAATGGATATCGAAGGAATCGTATTTATCATTTTAGGCGTCCTCTCCATTGCCGTAGGGATTTTCGGCAAGTTCCGTCCCGACATCGTCTATCGTGATTGGAATGAAAAGAAGACCTTTGGAGGTATTCGGATTTTGGGCTTTTCAACCTTCCGTTTGGGTGGTAAAGAATTGGCTCCTGAAGTTAGACAAAGGTTTGGCTTTGTGACGTTTATCCTTCTTGGCGTTATGTTCATCCTTCTTGGCGTCGCTATTAGTATTTCGCAGTGGCAAACCTACAATACTGCAATTGCCTTTTCTATCGTTATGGCGATGACGGTGATTTTACTGTTGATGTATTGGAAAATCGTCTTGAGCCAAGATGAGAAATCTAGGATCGGTTTGGTCATTGTGCTGCTGCTGCTCTCTGCGGCGCTGTTGGTCCTCACCGCATATTACTGGCGTCTTACATTGAATTAATCTATTATGGCTTACATAATCGCATATGCTCTAATAGGGTTCATCCCCATTTTTCAAGCCTTCCGGGTCAAGCGGAATCCGATGAAGATTCGGTACTTTAGGAAGCTAAAGGCGATGCAGCCCGATGTTGAATTGGATCCTAGAATGCAAAAGTTGTATTTTGTCAACTATCTGATCACTGGAATCCTGTGGATATTGACGGGCTTAATCGGTGGGCTCTTTGGAATGAAACTCACCTACCTCATGTTTCTTTTTGGCATTATTGGAGGAGTTGCTGTCTATGTTGCAAAGTGGCGGATTATGGGCGAAGCCCCGAAATGGCCGTTGGTTGCGTTGGCCTTGATAGTCGTGTTGATGGTTGTGTATCACATTTGGGAGTATAAACGTAGCGAAGTGCTAGCGCTTGATGAAACTCTCGCTATCCGCGGCGACTATGGCACTGAAATGTACTATCAGTCCATTGACTCGGTGCTGATTGTTAACTCGTTGCCTGGCATCAAGTATTGTAAAGACGACTATAGTATTTTAGGCAATAAAAAGGGCAGGTTTCGTCTAAATGACGGAACCGACGCCACATTCTATCTGTTAAGCAAGAAAGCGCCTTATTTGGAGATGTACACATGTTTTGGTTGCATTTATATCAATCGAAAAACAGCAGCGGAGACTGAGCAATTAATTGAGGAACTGAGAGATAAAATAGGAGATAAAATCGTAAACTAAACGAAGAAACATTATGTTTTGGATGCAAATAATATCGGGCGTAACCCTTATGCTTATAGGCTTATTGGTGTATCGTTTCCCAATGCTGATTTCGGGCGTGAACACCATGTCGAAGAAGCGTTTGGCCAAGGTCGATTTGGAAGGCCTGAAGTGCGGCTACCGCAATGTGTTTCTCATCTGTGGTGGGGTGCTGCTGCTAATAGGAGGCCTGACTTTCTTTGTGCATATCTCAATGGGTGCCCATCTTATCGTGTTTTCTGTTGTAATGATGGCTCTCGTCATCGCTTGCGTCATACTTGGCAAGAGATTCGACTTGGGGCTGCAAGGTGAGGAAGGCAAGAAAGAGCGGAGGAAAAACTGGATAGGCATTATCATTGCCTTTTTGGCTTTGACCGGCATGCTGGTGTTCTTCTTCAAAGGCAACAAACCAGCAACAATTGAAGTGTCAGAGGATTACATCACTGCCAAGGGAAGCGGGTATAGTGCTTCTATTGCCATGAGCGACATCGCCGAGACTAATGTGTTGACAGGTTGGCCAGACATTTCCATCCGCACCAACGGCATATCCACCGAAAATGTGGGCATTGGTCATTTCCGCCTGAAAAACGGCGAGAGTTGCATGATGTTCGTCTGCACCGATGGCGGTCCGCTCCTTGAAGTGCGCACTGTGGATGGGGGATTGTATTATTTGAATTGCGCCACCAAGGAGGAGACGCTTGAAATGATTGCGAAAGTGAAAACTATGGAAAGGTAATGGACATGGCTAAGGAAAAAGACAATACTAGCAACAAAACCTTTCTGCTCCGTGTCGATGCCGAGACGATGGAGGCGGTGGAGAAATGGGCTGCCGACGAGTTCCGCTCCGTCAACGGGCAGCTGCAGTGGATTATCGCCGAGGCGCTGAAGAAGAGCGGGCGTAAAAAGAAATAAAGTAGGTATTATGGATAATGAAATATTGATTTTGATTATCGTTGCCATCTTCCTCGTCATACAAGCGGTGGTTGGTGGATTAATAGCCCGCAGGCGCGGCAAATCGTTTTGGTTATGGTTTGCTGTATGTCTCCTGCTCGTGTTCCCGATAGGGTTTATCCGTATGTTGCTGGGCACCCGGGACGACTGGATGCCGTAACAATCTAAATCAAAAAGAGATGAAAACGAGAATCTGCAATCTTATCATACTATTATTCTTCGTTATTGGGTCTTCGTTTGCCCAAATCGAAGGTCATTGGAAAGGCGAAATCGACCTTGGCGGGCTACAACTGGAGTTGGCTTTTGACATTGCGTCAACGGAAAACGGCTATTCTGCCACTTTGGATGTGCCAGCCCAAAGCGCCTTCAATATTCCTGTCGATGAGACCGTGTTTCAGGACAACCATTTGCAGATGACGATGTCGGCTATGGGGGCCAGCTATTCGGGCGCTTTGAAAGACAAGGTCATTGAAGGCGAGTTCACGCAGCATGGTATGACTTTTCCCTTGAACCTTGAAAAAGGGGAGAAGGAAACACAACAAATGGCACGTCCGCAAGATCCGCAACCGCCATTCAATTATCATATCGAAGAAGTGTCATTCGTCAATGAAAAAGAAGGCAACACCTTAGTCGGCACACTGACCATTCCTGAAGGCGAAGGTCCATTTCCTGCCATGGTGCTCGTTTCTGGTAGTGGACAGCAGAACCGCGACGAGGAATTGATGAACCACCGCCCTTTCTGGGTCATTGCTGATTATTGTGTCCGTCATGGTGTCGCCGTCTTGCGTTACGACGACCGTGGCATAGGTGGATCGGAAGGTGAGGTCTACAACGCCACCAGCATGGACTTCTCCTACGATGCCGAAGCCGCATTTGACTATCTTCGCAACCAAAAGCAGGTTGACGCTTCGCGCGTAGGCATTTTGGGCCATAGTGAAGGTGGCATCATCAACTTCATGGTGGCGGCGCGACGTCCCGAGGTGGCGTTTCTGGTCTCTTTGGCAGGTCCAGCGGTGAATGGCATCGAGGTGCTCAAAGAACAGCAGGCAGCCATTCTAAGGGCATCAGGTATGTCGGAAGAAGCTGTACAATTCAGCAGCAACACCAATGCACAATTGTTTGATATCATCGAGGCGTCAAGCAATAGGGAAGAGGCTGATAGTTTGATGCGCCAGTTGGTGCAAGGTTGGGGCTACAACGAGGAGTTGACAGAACGAACCGTGTCGGAAATGACGATGCCGTGGATGTACTATTTCCTCAAATACGACCCCACAGAAGCCATTGTACAGACCCAATGTCCAGCCTTGTTGCTGAATGGCTCCAAGGACTTGCAAGTGATTGCTTCACAAAATCTCCCTGCCTACGAGAAAATCATCGCCGAACATGGTAAGACCAACATGACCTTGCGCGAGATGCCGGATTTAAACCATTTGTTCCAGCATTGCGAGACGGGTTCGCCTAATGAATATTTCACGATTGATGAGACCATTTCTCCTGAGGTTTTGGAGATGATTGTGAGTTTTATCAAAGGAATTGAAAAATAATTCGTTAGGAAGTATTTTGTAAGAAAAGTTTTCCTATCTTTGCAGCCCGATTCAGACCGCCATCCGGAATGATGGCGACATCAGCGGTCTGAGTTGATAATCAAAAGTTTAACCTCCTCGTTGGCAAAGGTCCGGAGTGCAGACGGGTACAATTTTTATCAAATTTAAACATGGAAGAAAACGAAAACATCATCAACGAGGCTATGCCTGCACAAGAAATGCCCGTCGAGCAACCCGCTGAAAAGCCGGTTGAGAAGAAAGTGAAGACCCCGAGACCGAAACCGGTTCCCGCTGAGGATTTCGACTGGACCTCTTCACACAAGAAGTTCGACAACTATTCTGCTGACGAACGCAAGAACCTCGAAGAGAAGTATGCTGGCACAATGAACCAGATTGCCGACCACGAGGTCATCGAAGGCACTGTGGTGGCCATCACCGACCGCGAAGTCGTCGTCAACATCGGGTTCAAGTCCGATGGTGTTATTCCTGTTGCAGAATTCCGCACCAACCCCAACCTGAAGGTGGGCGACAAGGTGGAAGTCTACGTTGAGAACCAAGAAGGTCCCAACGGCCAACTCATCCTCTCTCACAAGAAGGCTCAGCTGCTCAAGTCGTGGGATCGCGTCAACGAGGCCTACGAAAGCGGCGAGATCGTCAACGGTTATGTCAAGAGCCGCACCAAGGGTGGCCTCATCGTCGAAGTGTTCGGCCTCGAAGCCTTCCTGCCCGGTTCACAAATCGACGTCAAGCCGATTCGCGACTACGACGTGTTTGTTGACAGCGTGATGGAATTCAAAGTCGTGAAGATCAACCAAGAGTTCAAGAACGTGGTTGTGTCTCACAAAGCCCTCATCGAGGACGAACTCGAAGCCCAGAAGGCCGAGATCATCAGCAAGCTCGAGAAGGGTCAGATCCTCGAAGGCGTGGTCAAGAACATCACCAGCTACGGTGTGTTCATCGACCTCGGTGGCGTCGACGGTCTCATCCACATCACCGACCTCAGCTGGGGCCGCATCACGCACCCCGAAGAGGTGGTCAAGTTGGACGAGAAGATTAAGGTCGTCATCCTCGACTTCGACGACAACAAGAAACGTATTGCCTTGGGTCTCAAGCAGCTCACTCCTCATCCGTGGGATGCTCTCGATGAGAACCTCAAGGTGGGCGACACTGTCAAGGGTAAGGTCGTCGTCATCGCCGACTACGGTGCGTTCGTCGAGATCGCTCCTGGCGTTGAAGGCCTCATCCACGTGTCCGAGATGTCATGGAGCCAACACCTCCGCAGCGCCCAGGACTTCCTGAAGGTAGGCGACGAGGTGGAAGCCAAGGTTTTGACTCTCGACCGCGAAGAGCGTAAGATGAGCCTCGGCATGAAGCAGTTGATGCCTGACCCGTGGGCCAACATCACCGACCGCTATCCGATTGGCTCGAAGCACACCGCCACCGTGCGTAACTTCACCAACTTCGGTATCTTCGTCGAACTCGAAGAAGGTGTTGACGGTCTGATCCACATCAGCGACCTCAGCTGGTCGAAGAAGATCAAGCACCCGGCTGAATTCACCAAGGTTGGCGAGACCATCGAAGTCGTCGTTCTCGACGTCGACCAGGAGAACCGCCGCCTCAGCCTCGGCCACAAGCAACTCGAAGAGAATCCTTGGGACGTGTTTGAAACCGTCTTCACCGTCGGTTCCATGCACCAGGGTACTGTCATCAGCGCCTCCGACAAGGGCGTCGTCGTTTCTCTGCCTTACGGCGTTGAGGGTTTCTGCCCCAGCCGCTACATGAAGAAGGAAGATGGCACCAATGCTAAGGTTGACGACAGCCTCGAGTTCAAGGTCCTTGAGTTCAACAAGGAAAGCAAGAAGATCATTCTCGCCCTGCCTAAGGTAGAGGAAGAGAAGGAAGTCAAGAGCGCAGAGGAAAAGGCTGCCGACAAGGCCGCCAAGCAAGCCAAGCGTACTGTGAAGCAAATCAATGACAACATTGAGCACAGCACCCTCGGTGACCTCGAAGTTCTGGCTGGTCTGAAGGAAAACCTTGAGAAGCAAGAGAAAGCCCAACAAGGCGAATAATCCCTTCACTTGCTAAAAGCAAAGCGACCGCTCTCGTTTGAGGGCGGTCGTTTTTTGTTTTGTGGTAATGATGTCATGAATCATGATGGGATTCCCTGCGGGAATGGAGTCAGGAGATAAAATCAAAAAGCGGCGATTGTAAGTGACTCATAACCATAGGTACTTACAACCGCCGCATTCTACAATTATACAATAATCCATTCCCGTAGGGAATCTCAAGGTTTTACTTATTCTTTACATAGTCATTCATCTTTTCCTTGCCCCAGATGAGTTCCATGATCTTGAGTGACTCATGCACGTCCATGTTGCCACGGGCTTCTAGGTTGCGCTGGATGAAGACGCAATCGGTCAATTCAGCATTGTCGCAGACGATGTCGCGGGCTAATGCGTCGCAGGTGGGGGCACCACAGATGCCGCAGTCGGTCTGGGGCAGACGGGCACGGTATTCGTCGATTTTCTTCATCTTCTCCAAGGCAACGGCGATGTTGTCGTCCAAAACAAGCATGGAACGTGGTTTGATTTCGCCGACCTTCATGTTGCGCATCAGGTAGTTGCTCTCTTCTTCCAATTCGTGATCTCTGGTCTGCTCGCCCTTGCGCTCGCGATCAGCTATTTTGCGGGCACGACTGAACACGCGCTCGCAGATGAGGAAGCGGTTGTCGCAGGTCAAGATGCCACCCGGGCAGCTTTGGTCACATGCACGCAACTCGAGAAAATCGACATCTTCAATTTCTTCGTTTTCCACTTTTTCAAGGAACTCGATGACATTATGTATCTCGTCAATGGAGTAGGAGTGTTGGGCCGACGATAGGCGGCGTTCGCCGTTGGTCAATGAGGTCAGCACGCCGTCGGCCGAAAGCTGCGAGACGGGTAGTTTCTGCTCCTTGTAGCTATGTCCTTGTTTCTTGATTTCCTTGTAGACACGGTTGTAAAGCGAATCCATATTGATGACACCGTCAACCAGCGACTTGTCTTCTCCCACCGGAAGTTTCACTGCGGCAATCTTGGCGGCGCAGGGGGTGATGTAGAAAATGCCTATCTGGTCGTCTTTCAGTTCCATCTCGGCTTTAATCTTGCGGCGGATATACATCGCCGTGATATCGATGGGCGCGTGCAAGGGAATGAGGTTCTCCGTCAAGCCGGGAAACTTCACCTGGATGAGGCGCACGATGGCTGGACAAAAGGTCGAGATGAGCGGACGGATGTCAGGATTCTCGGCGGCGTATTTGTTTTTGGCCGCAGTGTAAATAGGTATGGAAGACTCCGCCTCGATGATGTGGGTGAATCCCAACTCCTTTAGGATGCCGTAGATGCGCGACACGGTGATGTCATTGGGGAATTGCCCGAAAAAGACAGCCGGGATGAGAGCCACGCGCACGGGATAGTTGAAGATGGACTCGAAGTCGTCTTGCTCGATATAAATGGATCGGGTAGGGCACACCTTGAAACAATTGCCGCAGTCAATGCAGCGGTCGGGAATGAGCATGGCTTTGCCGTCGCGCACACGTAGGGCCTCCGTAGGGCAGATCTTCATGCAATGCGAGCAGCCGATGCAGGTATCTTCATCGATTTTCAGGGCGTGGAAGAAAGGAGTCTTTTCCATAGTTGTCAGTTGTTCAGTTGTTCAGTTGTCAGTTGTCAGTTGTCGCTTCGCGTCATTGCGAGGAACGAAGCAATCTAGAGTGCTATTATTTCTGGATTGCCACGCTCCACTGTGTTCCGCTCGCGATGACGCAAAGCGCGGTTATTACACAAAATTAACCTCCATCTCAACGGTCGTTCCCACACCAACGGTGGACTGGACATTGAGTTTGTCGACGTTCTTTTGTATGTTGGGCAGACCCATGCCCGCGCCAAAGCCCATGTTGCGGACCTCGGGCGAGGCGGTGGAGTTACCTTCCTGCATGGCCCAGTCGATGTCGGGGATGCCAGGACCGGTGTCCACGACTTTCAGGGTGATCTTGTCGGGCTCGATGTCGGCATAGATGGTGCCACCGTAGGCATGTGCGATGGCGTTGACTTCAGCCTCGTATAAGGCGACGACCACCCGCTTCACGATTTGCGGGTTCACGTTGAGTTGCTTCAAGGTCTTCTTGATGGCGCTCGATGCGGCTCCGGCGTTCACAAAGTCCGCTTCATATACTTGGTATTCTAGGTGCATGGCGTTGTGTTTTGGTTTGACATCAGAAAATGGGTTGCATACCCGCTTTGAAGAGCAATCCGCAGGCCTTGAACATGGAGAAGTCACATTCCATGACCACCATGCCTTCGTCCTCGGCTTCCTCAATCATCTCCTCGGTGGCTTTCTTGCGCCTGACCAGGACGATGATGTCGAGGTTGCCCATCTCGCAGGTGCGGATGGTCTGCATGTTGCAGAGACCGGTCAAAATAACGGGGTTGTAGTCGCCGAGGGTGAGCACGTCGCTCATCAGGTCGGAAGCGAAGGCGGAGTCATGTTCCTCTTCCAGGCGGTCGTGACCGCAAAGCACCTTGGCGTTTAAAAGTTCAGATATTTCTCTGAGTTTCATTGTATGTTGAATTGTTGGTTGTTTAATCGTTTAATTGTTTGTTGACTCGGGACTTCGGGACGCGAGACGCGGGACTTTTTGTCGCTTTGCGTCATTGCGAGGAACGAAGCAATCCGAGGCACACGATTATATAATTTGATTATTCTGCCGCAAAAGTAAGAAAAAAACTACAAATCTGCCTTGTCTTTCTGATTTCTTCGTATATTTGCGGCAGTTCTTATGGCGGACTTTGTGCCGCCGACATAAAGAAACACGAAGCGTTATGCTCGTCTTGTAGTTGAAAACGTGAGAAACTTTCGTAAGCAAGACAGTGTAAGGGTTCGCGCGTTATGCGTGGGCTGTTATTGCTGCATCTTCTTACAAGGTGATTCTCACGACCCTCAACTAAAGACGTGGCATATCAGTGCCACGCTTCTTTTTGTAAGTAATTGTCCTTTTAGGTGCTGGAAAGGGCCGATTTTCGATGAATTAAACTCAAAAAAACACAAAACTTTTGTAATTTTGCCATCGTACGATTAAAGAGAAGAGAACTTTTATGAAAACAAACAAAAATAGGGGTAATAATGCCTTATTAGTAATGCTTGCAACAAGTCCTATCTGGATTATTCCGTTAGCGTTGCTTTCGAATTATTTAGATGAAAGATTCTCAGCTCCAAAAGTGGAGAAAGTGCATAATTATCCAAGGTATAAATATCCAGATGATACCATTTTAGCACACCCGGAAAGAATCCCTAAAAAAGGAGAATCTATTATGCCAAGGGTAAATAGCTATGATGGGAACAATGGAGTAGTCTTAACTCTACCTGATGGTAACAAGATAAATACCAACCTGTCTCCAGAGGAAATCTTAGAACAATTAGACTTGGATTATCAAGATGTCTACGATTACTATGGTGGGGCTGAGGAATTATACTAATCTATCTTATCTGCATTAAAAATTAAACTGACATTAAAATTAAACTGACATGAAAAAGAATGATTCAACTATTGTGGAAGGTTTTCCTCCACTGATGTGTCATGAGCCTCGAGTATTGATTTTGGGAACAATACCAGGGAAGAAGTCTATTAGTGCCAATGAGTATTATTATGATAATGGCAATCGGATGTGGAAGATGTTGGCAAAATTAGCAACACAAAAAATGCCTACAAATTATACTGAGAAAAAGGTGATATTAGAACATTTGCATGCCGTAATTTGGGATTATTATCAGTTTGTTGAACGAATTAATAGCACGGATAAAGGTATCCTAAAAGGAATTCCAAACGATATTGTTGGTTTTGTTAGAAAAAATCCGACTATAACAAAGATAGCCATAAATGGTTATGGAAAATATAATGAGTTTGGAGAAAAACTACAAAATCAGCTCGGACAATCCATCAAAGTGTTTCGTTTGCCAGAAACAAGCGGTCTCAATGCTTCTTGGACTTTAGAAAAACTGTGTAAGGAATGGAGCGTTGTATTTGAACTATGACCTGTTGAAGCTCCGCCTCAGCATTTGCAATACGAGACAAAATTAAACAAAAGGCGCGGCATGTTGTCGTGCCTTCTTCATTATACTTAAAACAAAGATTTCTGGGTATTGCTTGGTATGCAGATTTTTATTATCTTTGCAAAGCAAATAGCGACAATCCAAAATCATCCTTATGCCCTCCAACGAAATCACCATCCGCTCATCCGCAGCCGAGTATCTGACTTATATAGCGGCCACTGGCGACAATCCTCAAAGAATCGAAATGCGCTATGAGGATGAGAACATCTGGCTCACGCAAAAACTTATGGCTGTGCTGTATGATGTTGAAATTCCAACAATTAACTTTCATATAAAAACGATTTTTGAGGATGGTGAGTTGACTGAGGAAGCAACTATTAGAAAATTTCTAATAGTTCAAAATGAAGGAAACAGACAAGTTACCAGAGAGGTTAACCATTACAGTCTTCAAATGATTATCGCCGTTGGTTTCAAGGTGAACAACGAAAGGGCGGTGCGCTTCCGCAAGTGGGCCAACCAAATTGTGAAGGACTACACCATCCAAGGATGGGCGATGGACAAGGAACGACTCAAGAAATATGGCACCATACTGACCAAGGACTACTTTGAGAAGCAGTTGGAGGTCATTCGCGAGATTCGTCTTTCGGAGCGCCGTTTCTATCAGAAAATCACAGACATATACTCCACAGCTCTCGATTATGACCCTTCGGCAAAGACCACGCGCGAGTTTTTTAAGAAGGTGCAAAACAAACTGCATTGGGCCATCCACGGACACACGGCAGCAGAACTGATTTACATCCGCGCCGATGCCGACAAACAGAATATGGGCTTGCAAACCTGGGAAGCGGCACCAAGCGGGAAGATTGTCAAATCAGACACGATTGTCGCCAAAAACTATCTTTCCAAAGAGGAAATGCAGGCGTTGGAACTCATCGTTTCCGGTTATCTTGACTTTGCAGAAAGCCAAGCCAAGCGTAACATCCCAATGACAATGCAAGATTGGGCAAAACATCTTGACCGCATTCTCATGGCTACCGAACACGAATTGCTGACCAATGCGGGAACCATCTCAATGGAGGTTGCGAGACAACACGCTGAAACGGAGTTTGAGAAATTCCGAATTGTACAAGACCGCCTTTTCCAAAGCGATTTCGACAGATTTTTAGAATTAGAAGAAGGGCGAAAGGAATTGGAATAACGCCTTGTGTGTCAATCGTTGTAATGAATTTCTTCTAAGTTTTCCTGAATCATCTCTTTCAGGTATTTCATGATGCTAACATCGGTCATAGGCATTCCGTCAAGGGCTTCTTTGATTTCGTCGGTGTCGAAAACGAACTCGCCGTCGTCGGTGATGTGCTTGTAGATGAAATGGATATCCTCGTGAGCGGAAAACAGCATTACCAACGAGCCAGCCAAGTCGCCCATCGGGGGACGGTCGAGGTGGTCGTGTTGGAACCAGAAGTTCAAAACGGTGCCTTTGCCAACCTCGCTCTCAATCTTCATGCCGCCGCCGCAGTTCTCGGTGTTCATCTTGATGAGCGGCAACCCTAATCCAACCTTGCGCGTGGTGCGTGAGGTGGTCCAAGGGTCAGTCACCTTGGCCAAAAACTCGGGTGTCATGCCTTTGCCGTTGTCCTTGATGGTGAAGGCGTATATGTTGTCTTTCAGGCTGTCCTTGATGGTCAGTTCGACGAGGGTGGAGTTGGCTGCCGTCGAGTTTTCCATCAGGTCGTATACGTGCATTGATAGTTCTTTCATAGTCTTATTTTTGACACGAGACACGGGACTGCGGGACGCGGGACAAATCCCAATCTCGCGTCTCGTGTCTCGCAGTCTCGCGTCCAATGTGTAAACTGATGTTGTTCATTTACTTATCCAAAAAGGAGTTGTAGTTTTTCCTTGGGTTCAGTGTCGATGTAACGCCCGTCCTCGCCGTGGAGGGTCTTGCGGAACTCGTCGAAGGTCTTGTCGTACATGTGCAACACGCAATGCACCTCGCCGATGATGTGCAGGAAGTGGGCGTCGCTGCTCTTGGTGAAGTTGAATTTCTTCAAGTAAGCGTATTTCTTCAGGAAGTCGGGCTTGGTGACGTGCTTTGAGATTTCCAAAGCGTCGGCTTTCAGGTCGGGCGGAATGAAGCCCAACTGGCTGATAAGGCTACTTGCTGGCTTATTGACGTGCGCCGGAACAAACAACCCGCCAATTTCATGCACCACGTCATAGAGCTGGTCCAAATCGGCATCCAGTGCCGACCACAGCAGCCATTCCTCGTCGCCGACCACTTCCTCATTCTCGTCCACGATGAGTTGGTAGCCTACTTTCTCTTCATCCAGAGGGATGTGGGGGAGGTGTGCGTCGATGAATTCCTGGAATTTGTCCAGTTGTTCGTCAGTCTCGAAGTAGGCGAGGGCGTGGGCTTCTTCCTGTGTGGTGATTTCGACACCGCCGATGACAAGGATGCCGTTCTCGCGCCCGATTTTTTGGGTCACCTTCACCTGTCGCGTGGTGTTGTGGTCACAAATGGCGATGACGTCAAGGTGGAGTTTCTTGGCCTGCTCGACGATGGCGGAGGGACTCATATAGAGGTCACCGCACGGCGAAAGCACCGTGTGCATGTGGAGGTCGGCTCTATATGCGTTTAATTCCATGTTTTATTTGACGCGAGACTGCGCGACGCGAGACGCGGGTCGTCTAGATGTCTCGTGTCCCGCGTCCCGAAGTCCCGTGTCTATTTATTCGTGTAACAGGTTGTAAACCAATCCGGCAATCTCGTAGGTCGGCAACGAGGTCTGCAAGATAGGCAGGTCTTCGTCGTTGCTTTGCTCAATGGTCTCGTCGTTGGGCATGAGGTTCTTCACGAGGATGATACAAGCCATTTCCTTCAGCGAGGCCACGGCCATCACGTTCTTGTGGGTTTGGAGGGTAATCCATACGTTGCCTTCCATAGCGTTGCCCATCACATCGCTGAGGAGGTCGGAGATGTAGCAGCCATCGATTTCTCTGTCAAGGCCTTTCTCGCCCGAAAGAACCTTCAGATTGAGTTTTTCAACTAATTCTTGTACTTTCATTTTTATGTGTTTTTGATTTGAAATTCCGTTTTAAGGACTGCAAATATAGGAAATCATTAGATTCGACGTACGAGGTGGGGCAAATATTTCATTTCTTGCACCCTTATCACGCCGCTTAGCAGGGCAAAAATGGTGGTCAGAAAAATTTTTCTCATATTTTTTTGAATTTTGCTGCAAAGGTATGGTTTTATTTTCTACTTTTGTCGCAAATATCGAATAAAACACAACTCTACTATGGAAAACCTTACCAAAGAAAAATTTGAAATCTTCATGATGCTCTGCGCATCGGGAATTGACGGTACTATTTCATATACCGAGCTTGAACGCATCTGCCTGCAATTCGACGAGAAGACCTATCGTGAAGTTTTTGATGAGTTCAAGAAGATGACCAACCCGGCGTGGTTGAGTTTCTTCAAGGAGCATAAAGATGAATTCTTGAAGACCGAAGAGGACAAGGCCGCTTTCATGGCTGACCTCAACGACCTTATCATGGCCGATGGTGTGAACTCGCCGAAGGAAGCGAACTTCATGAAGGTTCTTGAGATGCTTATCAACGACGAGCTTTAATAGCGTTTTACATAAGTTACTATAGGGCTTTCCGTCAGCTTTTCATCCTGGCGGAAAGCCTTTTTTGTATTCCTAAATGCTCACTTTTCTAAATTAGAAACATTCTAATTTACAAAATAACCTTTCGATTCGTTTATAAATAATTGTTTTATAGTAGGTTGTAAAGAGGGTCTATTTTGAAAAAACTTTCATTATTATTTGGAATGAGTGCTTAATTTCCCTAAATTTGCAGCGTTTTTCGTGAGGTATGTCCTCACGGGAGGCAAAAGAGAAAATCAACTCAATAAATAACCATAAAAATTACGTATTCTATGGCAAAAGTTAAGTCTTTAGCAGAACTGAAAGCTATGAGAGAAAAGCTTCAGTCGAACCTTGACCTTCGCGAAAAGAGCAACGATCCCGACTCTTTGGTGCAAATTAAGGTCGCAATGGCCACTTGCGGTATCGCCGCTGGTGCAAAACAAGTTATGGAACACATGATGGAGAAGGCCGACGAGCTGAAAGTTGGCGTCGTCTTCACCCAGACCGGCTGCATGGGCTACTGCCACGCCGAGCCGACCATCGAAGTGAAGTGCCCCGGCAAGGACCCGATCGTCTTCGGTCATGTCGACAACAACCGCGCTGACGAAATCCTCACCAAGTATGTGATGAACAACGAAATGGTCGAGGGCGTCATCCCCGTGAACTACGAAACTATCTAATAACCCTTAATTCGGAGGAATTTATATGGCAAAAATCAAGATGCACGTGCTGGTCTGTGGCGGTACAGGCTGCCAGGCTTCGGCAAGTGCTCAAATCATCAAGAACTTCGAGGACATTCTGGCCGCGAAGGGCTTACAGGATGAGGTTCAGGTGGTCAGGACGGGTTGCTTCGGCTTCTGCGAGAAGGGCCCCATCGTCAAGATCATGCCTGACAACACATTCTACACTCAGGTGAAGCCTGAAGATGTCGAAAAGATCATCAACGAGCACATCATCAAGGGCCGTAAGGTCACTGACCTGCTCTACATGGATCCCGAGAACAAGGAACACGTTGCCGACTCGAAGCACATGGGCTTCTATCGTAAGCAACTGCGTATCGCCTTGCGTAACTGCGGTTTCATCAACCCCGAAAACATCGACGAGTGCATCTCGCGTGGCGGTTATGAAGCTCTGGGTAAGGTCTTGTCCGAAATGACTCCCGCTCAGGTTGTCGACGAAATCACCAAGTCAGGCCTCCGTGGCCGTGGCGGTGCTGGTTTCCCCACCGGCGTGAAATGGGGTCTCTGCGCCAAGAACAAGTGCGATGAGATGTATGTTATCTGCAACGCCGACGAGGGCGACCCGGGTGCGTTCATGGACCGTTCCATCATGGAAGGTGACCCGCACAGCATCGTTGAGGCTATGGCTATCTGCGGCTATGCCATCGGCGCCACTCACGGTTTGGTTTACATCCGTGCTGAGTACCCGCTGGCTATCCACCTTCTGCAAGTCGCCATCGCTCAGGCCCGCGAATATGGCCTGCTCGGCGAAAACATCCTCGGTACCGACTTCA
>CALEMB010000134.1 GCA_937902805.1 uncultured Bacteroidales bacterium | reverse complement strand
TAACTAGAGCGCAAAGATACACATTTTTTTGGAAAACTCATATACATTTTTCGAACGCGGCGACTATAGGAAGATGAAGATCTTCTTCAAAGGCCTCGAATGGGTGAAGGACAGGGACAGCAGCTATTCAAATTCCGTCGACTCCGAGTTCAGGAGAAAGATGGCGGAGTTTTACCCCGAGGTTTGCGAGTTCAAAAAGTGAAAACTTGGAAAAGCGTAGTTTTCTAGGCAAAAAAATATTGGAAAAGCGTAATTTTTTTGTATTATTTTTTCTTGGAAAAGCGTATTTTTGTACCCATAAAACTTATTAGCGATGAATGTAAATGAAAGAATAGAAATCATCAATCAATGGAAATTGAATAGAATTTTTTCTGAATTGGAAAATGGAAACATGCGCATCCCTCGTTTTCAACGTGCCTATGTTTGGGAACGAGTAAAAATCGTAAAGCTATTAAATAGCATTTACAATCAATATCCAATTGGATCATTTTTCCTTTGGGACACCGACACCCAAATGGAATCGTTTTGCCGAGACATTACAGAATTTGGTTTCCCAAAAAAGCCAGAAGCAAACAAATTTACATTCATTCTTGATGGACAACAGCGCATTACTTCTTTGTATGTGACATTGAAAGGAAAACAGTTGAATGGCATAGATTATAAGTCAATATGCTTCAATTTGGATAAAAAGGCTTTCAAGATCCCTACTTTGAAAACCGAACCAAACAACATTCCTGTTTGGAAAATTTATGAAGACATAGAATATGGAAATCTGTTGAAAGAGTATTATGGTGCCGGACAGATTGAATTAGGAGCGACAATCCAAGAATGTCATCAAATACTCCATGAATATCCGGTTAGTATTATCAAGTCGATGAACATGGATTTGGATGAAGTCGTAACTATTTTTGAACGAATCAATCAGGGAGGAAAAAGATTGTCACTGTTTGATTTAGTCCATGCTTCCGTTTGGTCGAAAGATTTTGACTTGCGTGAAAAAATAAAAGAGTTCAACGAAGAAAATGCCATTCGTATTTTTGGCATTTTAGATGCCGAGACTTTTACCCAATCATTAGCCTTGAATATAGATGGCGATTGTACTAATAAACATCAGTTAAAATTGAAAAATGATGATTGCAAATCTATTTGGGAAAAAACGTTGGAGTGTATTCGACTTACAATTGACTTCATAAAGCAATTAGGAGTACAGCAATTATCCATCATTCCTTACCCCAGTTTAATAGCTGTTATTCAAAATTATTTCTATCTCTCCAAAGCGAAATACATTAGTTCAGACGTCAAGCCATTGATTTGTGATTGGTTTTGGACCTTGACTTTTTCACAACGCTATTCAAGTTCCGCATTAACAAGAATGAATGAAGATGCGTTATGGATAAAATCACTTGTTGAAGGTAGCCGAGAACCAAGAATTTTCACTGTAAAACTTTCAGTTGAAGATTTAAAACGGGTCCGCATGAATACTCGTTCAGTTATAAAGAATGGTATTTTGTCTTTAATGGCTTTGAATGACCCTCAAGATTTTGACAACAATGACATGGTTACATTGGATAAAACAAATGCTTCTCGTTCCAACTCAAAGGAGAATCATCATTTCTTTCCTTATTCGTTAGCAGCATCTTTTGGGGTGAGTCAAAATGAAATTAATAGCGTTCTGAATTTTGCTTTCATAACGAAAAGATTGAATGGTCACATTTTAAACAACAAGCCATCGGATTATCTTTTAAAGATGGAACAAGAGAACCCTTCAATTCGGACTGCGATGCAAACTCATTTTATTAATGACGAAGCATATAATGCGGCGACAAGGGATGATTTTCACCGTTTCATTGAATTAAGAGGAAAACAAATTGTCGATAGAATCAACCAAGTTTGTCGTGTTGATGGGTCAATTGATACTGTTGCTTCATTTGAAGCCAGTGAATTGGACTTATTCGATGAATTGGACTATGAAGAAGCAGCAGAATAATATGAAAATAGTTCTATAGAAAAATCTTTGCAAGAACTATTTCTCAAAACGAATTTCTGAAATCACCAACGCCCCCTCATCCCGCACAAAATCCCGTTGATAGAACATACAATAATAAACAGGCAGATAAGTAATCCCGTTTTTCACCGAGACTTCCCGCTCGTTGCTCAGCACCACAGCCTTTTGGATGTGGTAGTCGGGCGTGTTCATAAAATTGTTCAAAGCACTGTGGACGGTGTAATCTTTGCCCGACTTCACTTCAATGGGCAGCGCGGTCAAGTGCTCGTAGTCGTCAATCAGATAGTCCACCTCGCCCTTCTGCTTGTTGTCGTAATAATGCAACGTGAAGCCGTGGGCATGAAGCTCCTGAGCCACCACCGTCTCATACACCGAGCCAAGGTTGATGCTCCTATCGTCTTGCAACACGGCGTTGATGTTGAGACCATACAGGAGATTCGTCAGCAGGCCCACATCATTCATATAAAGTTTGAGCAGGTTCTTGCTTTCCGATTCCACCAAAGGAAACCTAGGATTACTGACAGCTTGCACACCGAGGGCAATACCTGAATTGGTCAGATACTCAAACTCGTTGGCATAGTCACTGAACTGTTTGTGGCTGGCGGTTTCCGCTATGCGCTTCACGACAATCCGCTTCTTCTTGTTCTCCATAATGGACGGAATCATGTCGTAAATCTTCCTAATCAGCAACTTCTTCTCCGTATCGTATTGCGAGGCATCAATTCTATAAAGCTCATGGATGTCGCGATGCACCTTCCTGACATGCGATATATTCCTGTTTTCCAAGAACTTGTTAATGGCATCGGGCATACCTCCAACAAGAAGATAGACCTTGAACTGCTGCAACATGTAGTTGTGCAACGATTCATTGAGCGACTCCCCTGAAAGGAACTTTTCCTTCATGCCGTCGATGGTTTCTTGTCCGCAGCCCATGGCCAACAGAAACTCCTCGAAGTCGAGAGGATACATCTCCTCTATTTCGACACTCCCAATAGGCACCGATGCGGTCTCCGACAAAGCTACACCCAACTGCGAGCCGCTTGCCACGTATGTATACCGAGCTTCTTGGTTCAAAAACTTCAGCATCGTCATCAAATGGGGATAACTCTGAATCTCGTCCAAAAAGACCAAGGTATTTTCTTTGGTGCCAAGACGATTTCCTGCAATGGCACCTAACTGCATGTAGAAGTCAGTAGTGCTTTTCACCGTCGCAAAAACGCCCAAGCTTTCCTTGTCCTCCTTAAGGTTGATTTCGATGTAGTTCTTGAACAACTTCTTGCCGACATATCGAATGAGATACGACTTGCCAATCTGCCTGGCACCATTCACCAAAAGAATTTTGTTTGGCTTCTCACGGAAAAACTCTTCAATGCGCTTTTCATACTTCCTAAATAGCATGGCTTATCAATTTTTTCCGCAAAAATATATAAATCAATTTATTCCCGCAAGAAAAAGGGACTTTTTCCATAAAATTTCGTCCAAAAAAGGGATTTTTTCTGAAAATTTTAGCCTAAAAAAGGGACTTTTTCCATAAATTTATGGGTCAAAAAAGGGACTTTTTCCGTTTTTGGGAGCTTTACCTCCCGTACATTTTCGTGACTCTTTCGCCCAAATACCTTTCTGGCGAAGGTGCCGGTGCTTCTCCAATCTTGTTGTCCTTGCGGATGAGGATGTACTCGGGGAAGGTGCGCACATTGTAGGCTTCCAAGAGAAGGATGTTGCCGCCAAGGTCGAGGAGGGGCCAGTCTTGTTTCTTCTCGGTGAATTGCTGCTTGTAAAAGTCCATCTTTTCGTGTGTGGCGATGGTGAGGATTTGTACCGAGTCCTGCCACTGGCGATGTAGGGTCCGCAGATCGGAAAACTGATGCTCGCTGACGGGCGATGCGCCATCGACAAACTGCAACAGCACCAAGCCGTCCTTGTAATCCGACAGGCTGACATCCTTGCCCTCGCTGTCTTTCAAGGTAAATTCGGGGGCATCAGTGCCAGGCGCGAGACGTTCATATTTCGTGAAGAAATCACCGATGATGGTCTTGTGTTCGGCGTATTTCGTTTGCTCCTTAATATAATTAAGATGGTTTCGGGCAATCTTGCGGGTGCTGCGGTCACCGTAGCAAAGCTTTTGCAGGTTGTAAATCGTAATCAACTCGGCCAGGCAAGGGTTGCTCGCCATCAACGGGTCGGTGTCGAGGTATTTCTTTAACGCCTTGGGGCCTTCGATTATGGCATCACTCAGCAGATGGTTGTCGAAGGTGGTGCTGTTGAAGTAGTCGTCAAACAGCTCCTTGAAGAGGTCGATGTAAGCATATTGTGTGTAGAGTACGGGTTGTCCGTCAAAGTATTCCTTAATGATCTTCTTGCCACCGTCGGTGCTGATACCCAACCGGACAGATGCGATTTTATAGCGGTTGTGGCTCTTCACATAGTCCGACTCAATGTCTGGCACCTCTTTGTTAATGGCGTTCTGGATGGAGTCTAGATAACGAAGCTGCCGTCCACGGTAAATCTGGTTGAAATGCTCGATGAGGTAGCCGTTGATGATTTCCTCGGAATAGATGATTTGCCGATAGATACCGTGGTCGGTGGCACGCTTCACACGGATGGTGGGTAGCTCCTTGTCGAAATAGGAGACGTTTTCTTTTTGCTCGGGTACTATGATTTCGATGTCGTAGCTGGCATTGGGCGTAAGGATGAGGTCGACATATTCCAAACCGACATAGATACGGGCGGGAAGGATCTCCTTCACCTGGCCTTCAAGGATGAAATGCCCTTTGTCGTCGCTCTGGCTTTGGTCAAGCAGGATGCCAGTCTCGTTGACGAGGTCTTCGTAGGCGAAGAGTCGCATCAAGGCGTTGGTCTTGTTGCTCCGTCCTGTGATGGTTACGCTTTGTGCGCTTGCCGCGATGACGAGCAAGGATAATAAGAGGGTGATAATCCTACGTTTCATGCTGTGAAAACGAGGAAAATGCGGAATTATTGCTTTTCGGGCAACTTCACCTCGACGGGCAGGAACTTGGAGGTGTCGCCACCGTTCTTGTAGATGTCGCGGACGACGCTCGACGACACGCCCACCAATTCGCTTTCGGTGAGGAGGAAGATGGTTTCCAGCTCAGGATGCAGGCGCTTGTTGGCGTGGCCGATCATGTTCTCGTACTCGAAGTCGCTGCCGCAGCGCAGACCACGGATGATGGTGTTGGCACCCACTTTCTTGCAGAAGTCGGCGGTGAGGCCTTCGTAGCTCTCCACTTTCACGTTCGGGTAGTCGGCGAAGACGGCTTCGCACCATTTGATGCGGTCCTGCAAGTCAAAGGTGGAACGCTTTTCCATGTTGATGCCGACGGCGACATAGATTTCGTCGAACATGGGAAGGGCACGCAATACGATGGAACGGTGACCCAAGGTGATGGGGTCGAAGGAACCGGGGAATACGGCTATTCTTTTCATAGGTTGCTCTTTTGACTGACTGCCGCTTTGCGTCATTGCGAGGAGGAACGACGAAGCAATCTAGGGATTAAGCTTTCTTTCTGGACTGCTTCGTGCCTCGCAGTGACGCGAAGCGCGTTGAATGACTATTAGATTCGGCGTGCAAAAGTATTATTTTGCCACAATCTGACGTAAATCTTTTGCCAAAATTTCACTGATGGAGCGGAAAGTGTTTTTCAAAAAGTCTTCAATCCCCTCAGCACCAATGAGTTTTACCTCGCTGATGCCTTCCTCGGTCTGCGGCTTGGGCTGGAAGGCTTCTTCGCTTTCCATCAAGTACCAATAGGTGCGCTTCAGCTTCCATTCCTCGTGTTCCCAATAACAATGCCAAGTGGAAGGCAACTCCTTGACGATATGCAACTTGGCTATGCCCGTTTCTTCCTCCACCTCGCGCAAGGCGGCTTGTTCGGGGCTTTCACCTTGTTCTATATGCCCTTTGGGCAGGTCGGGGATGCTGTGGCGTGTGATGCTGACGATTTTTCCATTGGTGACGACGACTCCACCCGCCGCAGGTGCCATGCGGAAGGTCTGATTCAAGGCGGCAGCGACGGCATTTTCGCCTACGTCGTGGATGAAAGTGTCGCCAGGGTCGCGGTCGTCGAGCCATTCAGGAAGAAAATCGCACAAGAGTTCGGCATCGTATCTTTCAGATTCTTGGAGTGTTGCATCGAGTTTCAAAGAATTTTCCTCAATTTTTGGAAAAATCAGGGCTTTATTTTCATGAAAAATTGTGTACATTTGTAGCCTGTTTTGAACATTTTGTTTCAAGCGACAAAGATACGATTTTTCGAAAAAGTTATACAACCATGAAATACGACGACTCAGCATTGACTTTGGCCCAGCATCTTCTCAGGATCAAGGCCGTGAAACTCAGCCCGAATGCACCTTTCACTTGGGCCTCGGGATTGAAAAGCCCCATCTATTGCGACAACCGCGTCACCCTTTCTTTCCCCGCCGTGCGGACCTATATCCGTCAGCAGTTTGTGGAGAAGCTGATGCAGAACTTCGGCAAGCCCGATGTCATCGCAGGTGTGGCCACGGGTGGCATCGCCCAAGGTGCGCTGGTGGCACAGGAGTTGGGACTGCCTTTTGTGTATGTGCGCTCCGAGAAGAAGTCGCACGGTATGCAAAACCAGATTGAAGGTGTCATTACGCCAGGACAGTCGGTGGTGGTTATCGAAGATTTGGTCTCCACGGGCAAGTCGAGCCTCATGGCGGTGGATGCCTTGCGTGAGGCTGGCGCCGAGGTGAAGGGCATGTTGGCCATCTTCACCTACCAGATGGACCTTGCCAAGAAGAACTTCGAAGAGAAGAATTGTGAGTTGGTCACCTTGTCGAACTACGAGACGCTGATCCACAAGGCCGTGGAAGAGAAATATGTCTCCGAGGAAGACGTTCAATCCTTGAAGGAATGGCGCAAGGACCAGCAGGCTTGGAGCGACCGGTGGAATTAACTGTTCTCAAGATGTCAAAGAACGGGGTTAAGGTACAAATCAGGCAAATATAATTGGAAATGGAATCCTACGACAATATTGAAGAAACAAAAGCCTCAATGGCATCGGAGCCGAATGTGGCTTACGGAAAAACTCAATCTTCAATGCCATTGTCATATAAAACGAACGACATTCCTAAAGGCTATATGTCTTTGGAACGTTTTGGGGAATTGTTTCACCAAAAACTAGACGCTTGCTATGTATAGCAGAATCATTCCGTCTAAGATGATGATGGAATGATTTAGAGGATAAACTTTATCTCTTTCACATCAAAACCATAGCCTTTCCCTTCTTCATCTTGAAGGAGAAGCCTTCCAAACGGGTCGATGTCGGTGATGAATAATCGCATTTCCTTTTCGTCCACCTCGTAATTGCCCCATGCCTTGTAGCGATAGAGCCGTTGCAGATAGGCCTCTTCAATCGCGGTCGGGGCTGTTTTCAGGATTTCCACCTTATTATAAAGGCTTTCTACGATTTTCTCCAATAATGGCTGCAAGTCGTATTCCTTGCCTGTGATTTGCTGCAGCGAAATCGGATGTGTCGGCCAATCTTTGAATTGCATCTGGTTGACATTCAATCCAATGCCGATGATGGAAACATCCATCCGATTGGCTTTTATCGTGCTGTTGATAAGGATGCCGGCGAGTTTGTGGTTTTCATAGAAAATGTCATTTGGCCATTTGATACGGAGCTTCTCAGTGGGAAGTAAAACATCCAAAGCTTGTATCAACCCTAAGGCCACAGCCTCCGACAAAAGGAATTGCCGCTCGGCGGGCAGAAAACTTACGTCCAAGGCCAAAGAGAAAGTGAGGTTCTTTCCAACCTCACTTTCCCAGCCGTTGCTTCCCATGCCTTTGCCTGCCGTCTGCTCGTCAGTGCTGACCACCCAGTTGCGGATATCGGCCTCCGATTGTTGGCGTTGCAGATAGGCGTTGGTAGAGTCAATCTGCTTTAAATGAATGTATTTGAGCATTATTTCACAACAACTCTTTGTGTCTCTTCACCGACCTGAATGGCGTAGATGCCTGCACCGTAGGCCTTCATGTCGATTTGCAGGTAGCCGTTGCTCATGCCTTCGTAGACGCGCTGGCCAGCCATGTTGTAGATGGTGACCATCTGTTCGCCATCGCTCTCGATGTTCACCATACCCGTGGTGGGGTTGGGGTAGATGGCGGTCGTGGCACCGATTGTCTCCTCGACGTCGGCCGTCACTTCATACGAAAACTCGTTGCTTTCGCTGTCGCCGAAGGACTTTCCGGAGAAAATGGTGACGCTTCCGGCTTTCAAACCGTAGATGCCGCTGCCTGTAAGGCCGTTGCCTCCAGCGTCGTAGATAGTGAAGTCATAGCAGCCGTCGCCCGTGATTTCAAGGGTCTCGGTGTAGTTGTGGTTAGGCGTGTCGTAAGGACCGCCTTCGAGGACGACTTCTCCCGTCCAGAGGTTAGTCACCTTCCAGGTAGTCTCTTCGGGGTTGGCATCGGTGCGGATGGTGAGTTTCAGCACTTTGCCCACAATGTCGGGCGAGCCTTTGATGGTGAATGACGTCACATCGTTGGCAGGGGCTTCGTCGACACCGCCGTTGACGCTGGTGAGTTTTACTTCAAGCAGGTTCTGATCTTCGACGGGGAAGGTGATTTCACCCAAGTCGATAGTCTCGGAGGCGAGGCTAGCCAGATTGCCGTTCCAAGTCAAGGTTTTCATCGTTTCGCCGTTGATGAGCACTTCCATCTCAGCCGTAGTCAGGGCGTTACTACCGCAGTTGGTCAGCACAACCTTTGGGGATTCCACACCGCTGCAGGTGACGCTCTTGATATTGCTGAGGCCGTTAACGCAGGCTTCGTTGGCGAAGAAAGGCACAAACTCTTGGCTTGACCTGCAAGCTTGATACACTTCCTTCGTATTCGAGTTCTGCACCCAAGCGATAGCATCCAACTGGTCGTTGTTGTAAACATTGGCCAATTCCCAAGTGAAGACGTAAGTGAAATAATCGCCTGCCATCATTTCGTCGAGAACGGTGCCCGTGGAGTTGGGCAGCATTTTCTTCATCACACTGTAGAAGTCGCGCTCTCCGTTGGGACCAGGTGCCGAGGTAAAGTGAATTTCTTTCTCGATGACGCCGACATAAAGCTTGAGACTGCCCATGATGTCGGTGGAGGCACGCCCCATCACAAAGACAGTGATGATGTTCTTTACTTCGTCCACCTCGTATGTCAACCGCAATTCCATGGGCGATTCAAGGACGGAGAGCTGGTTGATGACGCTTTGGTTGAGATGGCCGGGGTTGTCTGAGAAGCGGTTGCCGTCAATGACGACGTGAGGCACGGAGTTCACACTATAATAGCTTGTTCTTGCGCTGTTTTCTCCAGTATTGTGAAGAAACATGGGGTCGTTGGCGGAGGGCCAGTTCACGTGATATTTGATGGCCGCAATTTTGTCAGCGTTGTTGGCGATGAGGGCGTCCATGGCTGGATTGTATTGGGCGCAAGGACCGCAGCCTGTGTTAGTAAAGCTTTCAAGCAACAAAACGCGTTGGTTTTGTGCATTGACTTTCAATGCGAAGAGCATCATCAGTGATGCAAGGATGAAGGTAGTTTTTTTCATTTGTTTATGGTGTTTGTTTGATTTTTCTGCACAAAAGTAGGGATTTTCCAAAAAATGGCAATGTTTTTGTTGCAAGATTAGAAAAAGTTTCGCATTTTTGCAGATTGAAAAGAAAACAAGAACAATAAAATAATAACGCTATGATTAAAAAATCTATCTTTACCCTCGTTTTTATGGCTGTAATGGGTTGGGTGTCAGCCCAATCGCTTCAGTTTGAAATGGATGGCAGAGTGTTTGCCAACAACGAATCGTATATTTGCGAAAACGCTCCTACGAGTTGGGGCGAAATCGAATTGAAGATGCAGCTCCGGAATTTGACGGATAGGCAGATTGAAGTGGTGGTCGAGAAGGAATACGTGAAAATCGTTGACGGCACCACTAATACGTTCTGCTGGGGAGTATGCTTAGGCCCGGATGCCTTTACCACTCGACCCAAGACTATGGAACCCAACGCAGTCTCCGTAGATGGTGACCTTTCCTTCCACTATCAGGTTGACCCCAATTATTCCGATGACGAGACCAGCTACATTGTTGGTACTTCGGTGATAAAATACTACGCTTATCTGGCTGACAATGCGGACGATAAAGTATGCATCGAGATATGGTTTGGCTATGGTGCTTCCGGCATTGACGAGAACAAGATTAGCTTCGGTCACGCCTATCCCAACCCCGCCTCATCCATGGTGCACTTCAACTATCAGCTGCCCACAACGGGCAATGTGTCGGTTTCGGTCTACAACCTGCTGGGTCAGGAAGTGCTGAGCCAACAGTTGGATGCCCTGGAGGGACAAGCCGCTTTGTCGGTGGCCGACCTTACCGATGGCATCTACTTCTGCAACCTTAAGGTGGACGGCCGCGCTGTGAAGACCGAAAAGTTTGTGGTGAAGAAATACTAATCTAATCGAATAATAAAAGTTTTGTTTTTTTTTGGTCATTAGGCCGCCCTTCGGGGCGGCTTTTTGTGTGCTTTAATCGAGGTTGCAATATTACAACCTGACCAAAAACCTGCCATTTCTGCAAAAACGACAAGTTTTGCACAATGTTTGATGTTGTTGCTACGGTTCAACAACAAATAAACAATACAACGATGGAAAAGAAACTTCAAAGAGACACTAACAACAAAGTCATCGCCGGCGTTTGCGCTGGTCTGGCCAACTATTTCGGCACCGATGTCTCGCTGATGCGCCTGCTCCTTGCCTTCATGGTTTTGTTTGCAGGCACGGGCATTGGGTTGTACCTCATCCTTTGGATTGTGATGCCCGCTGGCGATGTGCAAGCGACAGACACTATCGACATTGTCGATGAGGTGATGGCTGACACACCTCGGTCATC
The DNA here is from genome assembly GCA_937902805.1 of uncultured Bacteroidales bacterium. GTDB lineage: Bacteria > Bacteroidota > Bacteroidia > Bacteroidales > F082 > Limimorpha. The sequence goes on along the minus strand of CALEMB010000134.1, from coordinate 18,031 downwards.
CAAAACCGACAAAAGCAGTTGGATTATCGGTTTGGCCCTTATCGGAATGGGCGCGCTGGGACTGCTTCACCGTTTTGTTCCCGCTTTCAACTGGCAGATGGTGTGGCCCATTCTTCTTATAGTACTCGGCCTTGTTTTACTCATCCCTAAAAAAGACACCAACTCATGAAAAACAAGAATTTGTTATTGGGAATCATTCTGCTCTTTGTGGGCGTGATAGCCCTGTTAGCCTCTCTCGATGTCTTCGAATTCAGGTGGAGCATCGTTTGGCACCTGTGGCCCCTATTGCTCATCATCTTTGGCATTATGGTGCTGCCTGTCAAGGATTGGCTGAAGGTGATTATGCTATTGGTCTCGCTGGCGGGTGGCATACTCTTGTATCGGTACGAGTTTTCCCAAGGCTGGCTCCAAGGGCTTTTCTCTTTGCTCCTGTAGCCTTGCCTCGTGCCGGTCTTGAAATAGGGTAAAAGTCGATAATAGAATATTTTTACCCGTTTTTAGCTATTTTGGGCTTGCATCCATAATAATTTGTATTTTTGCATCTTCATTTTAAATAAGGTGTAACTACAAATTATCTAAAAGCACTATGAGTAATCGTCATATTTCAAGACTGTTTTTTGCGGCTTTTTTCCTGCTTTTCACTGCACTGACGACTGTGGCACAAGACAATAGCATCAAAGGTTTCGTTTATGAAGAATCCACGGGCGAGCCTATGATGTTCACCAATGTCTACTTGAAAGGCACAACCTTTGGCAGCACAACCAATGAAAACGGCTATTTCAATATCAACCGCATCCCAGACGGGCAATATACGCTGCTGATCACAAATGTGGGTTATGATACCATTTCTGAGAGCTTTAGCCTGTCGAGAAACCAAACCGTCAGCCGCAAGTATTTCATGAAAGAGACGAGCCAGCAGCTGGAAACGGTGACGATTACTGCCGATAAGATTGAAGCCCGCACCGAGACCAAAACCTCGGTCATCACTGTTACGCCGAAGACCATCACCAAGATTCCGAGTGTGGGTGGTCAGGCCGACTTCGCCCAATACCTGCAAGTGGTGCCGGGTGTCATCTTCACTGGCGACCAAGGCGGTCAGCTTTACATCCGTGGCGGTTCGCCCATCCAAAACAAGGTGCTGCTCGACGGTATGGTGGTCTATAACCCCTTCCATTCCATCGGCCTCTTCTCGGTGTTCGACACTGACATCATCCGCAATGCCGACGTTTACACGGGCGGCTTTGGCGCAGAATACAGCGGACGAATCTCTTCGGTGATGGATATTTCCACTCGCGACGGTAACAAAAAACGTATCTCTGGTAAGATTGGCGGTAATACCTTTGGCGCCAAATTGATGCTTGAAGGTCCTTTGAAGAAGGCCAAAACCCCCGATGAGACCTCGATGTCCTTCATCATTTCGGCAAAGAACTCCTATCTGGAACAGACTAGCAAGTATATCTATCCCTATGCTTCAGAGAATGGATTGCCTTTCAACTACCAAGATTTCTATGGCAAGATTTCGTTAAACGCTCCTAATGGCAGTAAGTTTAACTTGTTTGGTTTCTCGTTCAACGACAAAGTGAACAACTATATGTCGTTGTCCGACTTTGGCTGGAATTCATACGGTGTCGGTACCAATTTCCTTATCATTCCTGGTAAAGCTCCCGTGATGATTGAGGGTAACATCGCCTATTCGAGCTACACGGCACGCATGAGAGAGACGGACAGCCCCGACCGTTACAGCAAGATCAGCGGCTTCAATGCAGGCTTTGACTTTACGCAATTCTTTGGCAAGAGCACGCTGAAATATGGTATCGAGATGTTGGGCTATAAGACAAACTATCTCACCTATAGCGTCTATGGCCATCAAAAGATTGGCGGAGACGATGAAAACTCGACGGAATTGGGCGCTTATGTGAAATACAAGGCTTCCGTGGGCAGGTTCTTGATTGAGCCTAGCTTCCGTCTCCAGTATTATCCTTCGGTCACCAAAGGGGGACTGTCGCCGGAGCCGCGTCTCGCTATCAAGTACAACACCACCGACTGGCTGCGTCTGAAAGCTGCGGTAGGTATGTATTCACAGAACTTCGTGGCAGCCACCAGCGACCGCGATGTGGTTAACTTGTTCTACGGTTTCTTATCGGGCATCGACAATATGCCTAGTACCTACAATGGCGAGGAAATCAAGAGCTATCTGCAAAAGGCCAACCATTACATCTTGGGTGCTGAATTCGATTTGGGCAAAAATGTCACCGTGAACGTGGAAGGTTACTGGAAGGACTTTGTGCAGCTGACCAATATCAACCGTAACAAGATTTATCCTGAATCACAGTCCGATGTCCCCGATCTGCTGAAGAAGGACTTTGTCAAGGAGACGGGCGACGCATACGGCTGCGATATTTCGGTGAAGTTCGAGGACAAGCATTGGTACATTTGGGCCGTCTATGCCTTGGGCTTCGTGACGAGAGAATATGAAAAGGCCGTCGAGAATGAGGTGGTGCTCACGCAATATGCGCCTCACTTCGACCGCCGCCACAACGTCAATGTTATCGTTACCTACACGGCAGGCTCGAAGCGTCAGTGGGAGTTCAGCGGTCGCTGGAACTTCGGTAGCGGCTTCCCCTTCACGCAGGTGCAAGGCTTCTATGAGTATTATTCCTTCCAGGATGGTATCAACTTCGACTATACCAGCACCAACGGAGAGATGGGCATTTTGTACGGAGAACTCAACCAAGGCCGTCTGCCCACCTACCATCGCTTCGACATCGACGTGAAGCGCAAGTTCTACTTCACCGAGAACATCATGTTGGAGGCCGCCCTCGGCGTGACTAATGTCTACAACCGCAATAACGTGTTCTACGTCAATTTGGTCACCAGCGATGTGGCCCGTCAGTTGCCCATCCTGCCGACCTTCGGTCTTACCTTCTCATTCTGATGCAAAATTGATTTGATATGAAAAGATTAGCCCTTATATTTGCCGCTATCCTTTTGGTTTTTAATGGTTTCGCTCAAAAGCAACCTAAGTTTACGGTGGAAGATGCCATGCATTTTTACCGCAGCATGCAAGGTGAATATACAATCATCGTGAACGATTCCACTACAGGGACAGCACATTTCACGCCGATCTGGGAAAATGCTGGTAATCCATACCAATGGCTGTATCTTGAGGTGACGTTGGGTGACAAAGTCATTCTGCAGAAGGTGCTTGAAGTGAAACCCAAAAACGACAAAGTGTTTCATGTCTTTTTCCATGACCTGAAAACCCCTGCCCAGTTTGTCGGGAAATGGGGCAATCCCAACTATTTTGACGGCTTCAACAGCGCCATTCTCAAGGGAGGGAAGAGGTTGACCTTTACCAAAACCTCCGACTATTCCTATCAGACGCAATGGGTCCGTTTTAATGCGATCTATTGCTTCCCCCAAGGTGACCTGTTGCATTTCAAGTTTGTGGAACAGGATGAGCGCTTTTATGTCAAGCGGATGCCAAATGGAACAAGCCGAATCTTTGGATATGTAGGGCTGAAGGAAGTAATGCAATAGATGTAATGTTGTCAAAATGTAGTTAGCGAGTGTTTCGTTTGTTGTCTTTATGCAGAAAGATGTTTTTTTTAGTCATTCTCATGGGCTTCTTTTAGTCGTGTAAAACAATCATCATGAGAGAAATTGCCCCAAAACACTCCATCGTGAAACATTAAATACTTGTTTTGAATGGGTGTTTCGTCATTCCCGATTAGGTCTGAAAAAAAAAGTTTTATATATTTATTACAATAGTCTGTATTGTAATACTTTACATTTGGCCAAAAAACTTTGTTCTCTGTAGAAATTTGTGAAAAGATTTCTTCCGAAAGGTATTCAGCGACAATAAATAAATCGTATCCATTTTTAACTATTTGATGTTGAAGAATACTAATAGGAAGACACTCTGAACTATGGCAATTTGGCGACCATAGGTATACTATTGCATTCGATGATTCTTCTAGGCAGTCCTTTAATTGAAAGCCTGTTACTGCCATTAATTGATTTTTGTCGCTAAATTCAATATCTTCGCAAAGTATATTTTCATCTGTTATTACAATATGATTTCTGCTTTCTTCCGATAATTTTGAATAACCGCTATAAAAGCCAGGAGTATCTGTAATAACAGTGCATGTATTGAAAATAAGGACAAGAAGAAATAAATAGAAAGATGTAAACAATTTGATTATTGTTCTCATTCTATTTTAGTTATTTCAATCGGAATATGGTATTTGTTTTTAGACGAATTACAAGGTATTAAAGGATACTCTCCTTGGGGTATTCTAAAGATGTACCCATTATTAAGGTCGTAAATATCGTCATCAATATAGAAAAACTTATTTGCATCTTCAACTAGGCAGTCGTATTGAGAATCATAAAGAATGTCAAAATAACAAGTGCCTTTGTCTTGAGAGTAAATCGGAGAGTAATGAGAAACTATACTTTTGTCAAAAAGAGTGTCATACAATACATACTCGATTTTAATATTGCAAAGCCCCCAGCCGTCACAATTCTTTTTCTTTCTTCCCCATTCGTCCCAAGTTACAGCCCAAAATCCTGAGTCCCAGTATTTTTCATTATTGTCAATGATAGAGCCTGTAGTTTCGGTATTATCAGTTTTCTTGCTGCATCCTACAAATGCTACAAAAACTCCGGCAATTACTACGAGGATTGCCATGAAACCCTTAAAACTAATCTTGTTCATAATGATTCTTTTTTAATTATGTAATAATTATGTGTGAATAACTTAATTGCTGTCGTTTTTTTGTCAATATGTCATTGGTCGATGAGATATATGCCACTTGTTACAAGCGGCAAGTATTGTTACTTGGAGGCAAAAATACATAAACTAATCAGTTTTGTCAAGTATTTGATTGTATAATTTTAGAAGACGAGTCAATTTAAAACAAATCTAAATAAAATCAAAAGGCAGCACCTGGTTTAAAAACGTATCCTATTCAATCTTGAACACCCAAGCTGCCGTGCTTTTTAAGTCGGAGTATTTCAGTCCACTTGTGTCGATGATGAGTTGATCATCCTTGTAGGTCCACGGCAAGATTTTCTCGCAACCCAACAGCGTGACTTTCATGTCTTTTTCGGGTTTTTCGATGTTCAAAACTAATTGGTCTTCAGGATATTCCAAGGCGATGACATAGAGCGCGTCCTTGCTTTGGGTATAGCAGATATTAGGCTGCTCGCAGGTGTAAGTGGCTTTCAGCCCCGCTTGGAAGCCATTCATCACTTGTTTCTCCATCTGTTTCGACGACCAGTATAAAGTTATTGTGGCTTCAAGTTCGTCTTCCTCGTAGAAAACATCAATACTGTGTAAGCCTTTGGCGAGTTTTATTTTACCCGTGGGCGATTTCTTTGTGTCTTGAATGACGGTTTGCCCGTCAATAACGAGTTGTGCCTTGTCGTCAGTTTGGATTTCAAAGGTATAGTCGTCCTTCTCGCAGAAGAACTCGCCTACCCAATGCGCTTGGAAATGGTCGCAACTAATGGCAGGGTCGGGGGAATTGCGCTTCCAGTCGAAGTTGATTTCTTCCTCTTTGCGTGCCATTGTGACGGGCTTCATCTCATAGAACTTCTTGTAAGGCCGTGTGCCATAAATGGCTTCTCCGTTAACTTCAAGCCACTTGCCGAGGTCTAACAATCTTTCTTGCTGCAATAGCGGGATTTTGCCATCAGCGGCAGGGCCTACGTTGAGTGTCATGCCACCGCCCGCTGCCACGAGGACGCAAAAATGACGGATGAGTTCGTCGGAGGTCATGTAGTTGTCCAATGGCTCGTTGCGGTTGAGACCAAACGAACGGCCCAGTCCACGACATTCAGCCCAGGGGCGGTCAGTGAGGGTGATGCCTGCGCTGTATTCGGGTGTACGGAAACCGTGCTGCTGTCCGTCGCCCCAGCGATCATTGACGATGGCGTCTTCGCCTACAGTGTTGTAGTACCATGAGATCAGCTCGGTGGCGTGCCATTGCTCAGATGAGTTGCGCCACTCGCCATCGGTGAAAAGGACAGTGGGTTTGTAGCGCGTGACGAGTTCCTTGAATTGGGGAATCATGTGGGTGTCGACGTAGGTGCCGATTTGGTCGTCAGGGTCGACATACCAGCGGTGGATGTCGCTTTTCCACTCTGGTAGGGAGTAATAGAAACCCATCTTGAGGCCGTGATTGCGCACGGCTTCGGTCAGCTCACCGCAAATGTCGCGCTTAGGACCCATCTCCATGGAGTTCCAATTCGGCGCATATTGGCTAGGCCATAGGCAGAAGCCGTCGTGGTGCTTCGAGACCAAAAGCACATATTTTGCTCCTGATTTTTGAAATAACTCAGCCCATTCGTCAGGGTTCCAAAGTTCCGCTTTCCACATGGGAGCGAAGCCTTCGTATTTGAAATCCTTGCCGTAGATGCGTTCTTGGAAGGCTTTGCGGTCATCGTTGGTCATCAGGCCACGATAGTACCACTCGGCATAGCCTTCGAGGCTGGCATAAGCGGGCACGGAATATAGGCCCCAGTGGATGAAGATGCCCAGCTTGGCGTCGGAGAACCACTGCGGATAGCCCCGCTCGTTGATGGATTCCCAGTTGGGTTGCATTTGTGCGGAAAGGAAATTACAGCATAGCAATGCGGCGATGAGGGAAAGGGTTTTCTTTGCTTTCATAATGCGCAAAGGTAGCACATTTTTCATTGATTTGGAGAATTGTCTGAAAATTATCTTTGATGAATGCAAAGCATTTCCTAATTTTGCCGTATGAACATTTATCAACTTTTCCCCCGACTGTTTGGCAACAAGCAAACCGACTTCCGTATCAATGGCAGCAAGGCCGAAAACGGATGCGGCATCTTTAACGACATTGATGAAACCGCCCTTGACGCGATAAAAGATTTGGGCTTTACCCACATCTGGCTGACGGGTATCTTGGAGCATGCCTCGGAATCGACAGGCACGCACCCTGATATCACCAAAGGTAGGGCAGGCTCACCCTACGCTGTCACGGATTACCGCGCCGTAGACCCCGATTTGGGCACGATGGCCGACTTTGAGAAGCTGGTCGGGCGCATTCATGAAAAAGGAATGAAAGTCATCATGGATTTTATCCCCAATCACTTGGCGCGACAAAACAAAGGCTTCGACCCATGCAATTTCTATTATTGCGAGAATCAAGGTTTCGTTTCGCCTCGTAGAATTACTGAACAACCTTACGAGGAATACCCTGCCAAAGCAACAGGTAACAATGTCTTTGCGCCCAATCCGAGCATTAATGATTGGTATGACACGGTGAAACTGAACTACGACGAGCACAATACTTGGGAGAAAATGCTTGGCATCCTTCGTTTTTGGTGCGCAAGGGATGTCGATGGTTTCCGTGTGGACATGGCTGAGATGGTGCCCGTGGCGTTTTGGCAGTGGGTGATTGCCGAATTGCGCAAAGACTACCAGCCCGTGATGATTGCGGAAATCTATCAGCCCAATCTTTACAGGCCTTTCTTGGAGGCTGGTTTCGATTACCTTTATGACAAGGTGGGACTATACAATACTTTGGAGCGTGTGCTTTGTCAAGGTCACGAAGCGAAGGAAATCAGCCAGGTGTGGAAGGACCTAGACGAGATGGATGCCCACATGCTGCGTTTCATGGAGAACCACGATGAAAAGCGTTTGGCTTCACCGCAGTTTGTGGGCGATGCCTTTGCCGCCTTGCCTGCCGTGACACTCTCCGCTTTGATGAATACGGGACCGTTCATGGTGTACAATGGCCAAGAGAATGGCGAAAAGGCCCTCGGTGAAATGGGCTACAGCGGTGATGACGGTCGAACTTCTATCTTCGATTATTGCCACATGCCCGAACATCAAAAATGGATGAATGACGGCAAATTCGATGGTGGTGGGTTTGATGAGGCACAAAGAAAACTGTTTGGATATTATCGCAAGCTACTGCATTTTAGGCAAGAGCATTCCGCTATCAGCGATGGAAAGTTCTATGATTTGATGTGGTGCAACCCATGGTATATGAACTTTGACCCGCAGTTCGTCTATGCTTTCTTGCGCTATTCCGAAACGGAACGCTTGTTGATCGTCGTGAACTTTAACCGAAATGAATCGCGTGATGTGGAAGTGAAGATACCTCACGATGCCTTGGCCTTGATGGGCCGGAGCAAAACCAACGAGTTTGATATGAATGACTTCGCTTCTGAAGTGCATTCTGTGCATTTGGAGGCGTCTGAAACCAAAATTATCGATTTGGATTCAGGAGAAAATCTAGGTATGGTTTGTTGACCTTTTTTCAAGTCCACCAACCGTAGATTTCGTTTGTTAATGACTCACGAATTCTACGCCAAAATCTTTGCATAAAGTTTGGGCAGTTCGGTGCCCGGTCTCTGCTGCAGGTGGCAAACCACCGGAATAACTCACCCGCTGTCCCGTGAAATAAATGCCGGGAGCATAGCGGACGGGGGCGTGTGGGACGCGACTGCATGCCGGCCAATGACTCATGTAGCTTCCATGGAAAGTGTCGCAGTAGCGTTCGTATGTGAGTGGCGTCGCCATGTCGGTCACCTCCACACTCGTCTTGACTTCGGGTATCCTGTCGGCAAGTCGGTCGATTAGAAGCGCTACCGTTTCCTGCTTCTTGGCTGTATAGCTTCCATCGGCCTTGGCCGCCGCCCAATAGGCATAGCTGTCTCCATGAAGGAGGCAGGTGAGTGCGGTGCAACCTGAGGGTGCATACGCTGCTTCTTTTGTGTAGTTGTTGACAATCAATGTCTTATACGTAATCCCTGCCACTGTGAAAGGACGTTGGAGTACTATCTGCATGGAACGGGGATAGGTGCTCAAATCGCCCTTGATTCCCAATCCGATGAACATGCACTGCGTGGCCTTCAAATTCTTGCGCATCCGCTGTGCCCAGCGTTCCTGTAGGGGGGCACCAAAGAGTTTGTCAATGGCTTTTCGGGCATCCATGGAGATGATCACGGCATTGGCTTGAAGTGTTTCAGAAGCCGTTTGCACGCAAATAACATCCCCTTCCTTTGCAATGGAAAGGGCAGGTGTATGATAGCGGATTTCTCCCCCGAGGGAGGTGAGACAATTCGCCATATTCTGTGCCATTCGCAGAGAACCGCCTCGGGGATATCCACTGTCTCCGGTATTGAAGGTGCTTAGGGTATAGACGAGGGAAAGCGCATTGATGTCAGGGTCTACTACCGCTTGAAGCAGGGCTCGGATGCGGGGATTCCTGAATCGCTTTGCATAGCCTGTGGCACTTTCCAACATAAGGAAAGGCGACAGAATGACAGCGGGCAGCATACGCACGAATTCCATAGGATGGAATCCCCGTGGATAACGGGATTTGAGTCCAGGCATATCCATTATGGGGGTGTGGAAATGTCGGAAACAAGCCAGATGAAAGCGCAGCGAGGCAAGTGCGAGCTTGTCGCGTAGGCAATTGATTTCCAAATCTTTCAAATTTCTTTGAAGGGGCATCTGCCCAGCATCGTCCACCAAAGTATAAACAGGGTCTTTATAATAGACCGGGTTGTTATCTTGCAGGGCTCCAGTTTCTTTCCATACTGCGTGCAGCGGCAGGTCCTCTTTGGATCCGATGAGCCAGTGTACACCGCCTTCGAAGGTATAACCCTTGCGGTTCCAACTGGTAGAAACGCCTCCGGGATTCCCAGCCTTTTCCAACACCACCACCTCGAAACCCGAGCGGCGAGCATACACCGCTGATGTCAAACCGGAAATGCCAGCCCCGATAATTATCACTTTTTTCATGAATGTCAATTAAAAGTTATACAAAAACGCTTTATTGTTTCCATTATTGTAGATGCTTTGCTTAAAGTTTTGCATGTTGAATTTATGGCCGTGAATTTCAATGTTTTTGTTGTTCGTACAGTTTGAAGAGATTTTGTTATTTTTGCGGAAAATAATCGATGATCATGCTTCCTCTAGTAACCAACGACCCTTGGCTCACCCCCGTCAGCAATGCTGTGGATGCACGCCATAACCGCTATGAAGAACGACTTCACGGAATAATCAACCGCTATGGCAGCCTCAAAACTTTTGCCTCGGCGCATCAGTTTTTGGGCTTCAATTATGACAAACGCCGGCATGGTTGGTGGTACCGCGAATGGGCACCCGCCGCGCATTACCTCTCGTTGATGGGCGACTTCAACCATTGGAACCGATACGAGTTCCCTTTGGAGAACATCGGCAATGGCATTTGGGAGATCTTCTTGCCGGATAGCGAGTTTGGGGAAACGCTTGTCCACGGCAGCAAACTGAAGGTGTTGGTGCAGTCGCAAATCGGTGAGCACGAGCGCATTCCTGTGTATATCAAGCGCGTGATTCAGGACGAGGGCACCAAGGATTACGATGCCCAGTTTTGGAATCCGCCGACACCTTATATATATAAGCATTCCGCTCCTCAGTTGAAAAATGAGCCGCTGCTGATTTACGAAGCGCATGTTGGCATGGCGCAAGAGGAAGGAAAGGTTGGGAGTTACAAGGAATTTACTGAAAACATCCTGCCCCGAATCAAGGCGGACGGTTACAACGCCATTCAACTCATGGCCATCGCTGAACATCCGTATTATGGCTCATTTGGCTACCATGTCTCCAATTTCTTTGCGCCGAGTTCTCGTTTCGGTACGCCTGAAGAGTTGAAGGAGCTGATTGACACAGCGCACGGTATGGGTTTGTTGGTCATCATGGATATGGTACATTCTCACACGGTGAAGAATGTTCGCGAGGGTATCAACTTGTTTGATGGAACGGATTTCCAATACCTTCACGCTGGCGCGCGCGGCAACCACAACCTTTGGGGTTCCAAACTCTTCGACTACGGCAAGGAGGAAACGCTTCAATTCCTGCTCTCCAACGTGCGCTATTGGTTGGAGGACTTCCGTTTCGATGGCTTCCGTTTCGATGGCGTGACGTCGATGCTTTATCTTGACCACGGCGAGGGTCTCGTCATTGACGACCCGTGGAAGTATTTCAATGATAATGTGGATAAGGACGCAGTGACTTACTTGCAGTTGGCCAATACGCTTTGCCATGAAATGAATCCCCACGCTATCACCATTGCTGAGGATGTGAGTGGCATGGCGGGCATTTGCCATCCGATTGCCGACGGTGGCATGGGTTTCGACTATCGCTTGGGCATGGGCGAGCCTGATTTCTGGATTAAGGTGCTGAAAGACCAACCCGAGGAGCAGTGGAACATGAACGAGTTTTTCTTCACTATGACCAACCACCAGCCGCAAACCAAGACGGTGGCCTATGCCGAAAGTCACGACCAAGCGTTGGTGGGCGACCAAACCATTGCGTTCCGACTGATAGGAGGCGAGATGTACCATGCCATGAGCATGGACACGCCTTCAATGACTGTTGACCGAGGTATCGCCCTCCACAAGATGATCCGTCTATTCACGCTCACTTTGGGCGGTGAGGCGTGGCTCAACTTCATGGGCAACGAGTTCGGCCACCCCGAATGGATTGATTTTCCGCGTGAAGGCAATAACTGGAGTTACCAATTTGCCCGTCGCCAGTGGTCGCTGGTAGACAATCCCAACTTGAAATACCGGTTCATGGGTGCTTTCGATAAGGCCATGCTTGGCTTTGTGAAAAGCCATATTGTCATGAATGCCCTTCCTGCATGGCTTTTGTTGGCCGACGAAATGAACAAAACCGTCGTTTATGAACGCGGCAACCTGATATTTGTCTTCAACTGGGGATCACATTCCATCCCTGATTATCGGATTCCCGTTAGGCAGACTGGTGATTACCGCATCGTTCTTACTACCGACGATAAAGATTTTGGCGGTTTCGGCAATATTGATGTAAACACAAAGTTCCCCTCTGATAAGCAGGGTGACACCATCACGATGAAGGTTTACAACGTAAGCCGAGTGGCGACGGTGTACCTTCGTTTCGGGTAGGGGCTTTTGAAACAGCAAAGGTAGCAAATACTCCCAAATGAAAAAAAGGCCACCCGAAGATGGCCTTTTCCTTTAGAGACGCAATGCTTGCGTCTATTATTAGAAATTGTAATAAATTCCGAACGAAGGTGCCATGGTGGCAGCATCCAAATAGAAGCCGTTGTCTTCATGATACATTCCGTGGTCGTACTGCAAGAAGGCAAAACGGAAAGCTGCTGTCCAGTGTTCGGTGGCCATCCATGCCACGCCAGGTCTCAGGCTGATGGCGTAACCTTTGTTGTTCATGACCCCGACATCGCCGGTGAGGTCAAGGAACAGCCCAAACTTCTCAATCTTGGCAAGATTGCAACGTAAGTATGGCTTCAAAATGAGTTCATGTGCAGCATCAACGTCCTTGTATTTCTCAAACTTGTAATCCACTTCTGCGGCAATGGTAAGAGGTGCGCCATGGAAGCTGTAACCAATCTCAGGGGCCAGGGTAAAGGCAGAGACGTTTTTGGTGAACTGGGCACCAACGGAGCCACCGATCCAAAGCTGAGCGTTAGCGGTGAGGATGCCTGCGAAAGCAAGCGCTAAGGTTAAAAATAACTTTTTCATTTTTAATAAGTTTTAGTTAATAACTTGGTTGTTTAAAAGGTTTCTTGTCATTTGACGCTGCAAAAGTAGCAAATTGCGTGCCATGTTTGCGTTCTGATGGCCGAGAATTGTCCCAATAGGCTTTATTTCTCAATGAAAGCAATCGTTTCACCCTTGGCAACGCGCTTGCCTTGATCCGCTGTTGCCTCCACAATTTTGCCAGGCCAAAGCGCATAGACAGGCTCCATGCCGTGCTCAGAGTTGATGGCGCAGAGCAGGTCGCCTTCTTTGTAGACCTTGCCGGGGGCAGGAGCGATGCTCTTGTCGTCGAAGTCGACTTCCCACATCACGATGCCACTCACGGGAGCAATGACGGGTTCGGCGTTCGGGTGACGCAGGGCACGCAGGTCCGGAATCTTGGCTTCGCCGCCAGCCTTCTCGAACTTGGCCTTCATCTTGGCTTCCAGCTCTTGGTTGAAGCGTCGTTTGGCCTCACCCGACTTGTACTCGCGGTACTGTTTCTCATGCATCGCAAACTCGAATAGCTCCTCGTCGTCCTTACCGCGGTCCCAGCCCTCTTTCTTCATCTCCTCGATGAAGTGAGGTAGCTCGTTCGGATAGTTGTCCTGCGGGTTGCCGGTGAAGAATTTGCGATTTTGTTTCTTGGCTAATTCCACGATTTCGGGAGCCAAAGTGCCAGGCAGTTTGCCCGATTTGCCGAGAATCATGCCCCACATGGCGTCGTCGAGGTCGCTGAAGTCGGGCTTGCCCATGCTGCGCCCGATGAGGTTCTTCAGGGCGATGTTCTTGGTGTATTGGCTGAAAGGCGTCACCAAAGGCGGGTTGCCCACCATAGGCCAGATGCGTTGCACTTCGTCGAAGAGTTCGACGAGCAACTCGTCTTCGCTGAGTTCGGCCTTGCCTTGGGCTTTGTAGTTCATGTTGATGAGTGAGTGGGCGCCCTTCAGGTCGGCCATCAGCGATCCCATCATGCCACCGGGAAGACCACTCCCCAACATCAAGGAGTTGATGTAACGGTTGCGTGGGTCGATCCAATAGCCGAGGAAGTCGTCGATGAAGCTCTGTGTCATACTGCGGGCAGCCATGTAGGACTTCATGTCGATGTCTTTTACGAGGAAACCAGCGTCTTTCAGCATGGCTTGTACGCTGATGACATCAGGATGGACGGTACCCCACGATAGCGGCTCCATGGCCACGTCGACGTAGTCGCAGCCCGCCTTGCACACCTCGAGGACAGAAGCCATCGAGAGGCCAGGGGTAGTGTGACCGTGATATTGCACCTTGATTTCAGGATGCTGAGTCTTGATGTGGTTCACAATCTTGCCCAATGAGGCAGGACGACCCACACCAGCCATGTCCTTCAGGGCGATTTCCTTGGCGCCGGCGGAGATGAGTTTGTCGGCCATCTGCATATAATACTCGGCGGTGTGCACCTGCGAATAGGTGATACTCATGGCTGCTTGCGAAATCATGCCCGCTTCGTTGGCCCATTGGATGGACGGGATGATGTTGCGCACGTCGTTGAGGCCGCAGAAGATACGGGTGATGTCGACACCTTGTGCTTTCTTCACCTTATACATCAGTTGGCGCACGTCGGCAGGGACGGGATTCATTCTCAGGGCGTTAAGGGCGCGGTCGAGCATGTGGCATTCGATGCCACCTTTGTGCAAGGCGGCAGTGAAGGCGCGGACCGACGGATTCGGGTTCTCGCCGTACAGCAGGTTGACCTGTTCGGCAGCACCGCCATTGGTTTCCACGCGGTCGAAGCAGCCCATATCAATGATTAAGGGAGCGATTTGCTCCAATTGGTCCTTACGTGGCACATATTTGCCTGACGACTGCCACATGTCGCGGTATACCAGGCTGAATTTTACTTCTTTTTTCATGTATGTAATGTGTTAATCTGACTGATTATTGGGTTTGTCTTTGTTTTCTATTTTTTGGTTGATTTGTTCCTGCATCTCCTTCATCATCTTCTCCATCTCTTCCAATTTGATGAGCACGTCTTCGTTGTTGTCTTCAGCCATGGCGTCGACAAAGAACGAGTTGATGAGCGAAACGCCGATGATGCCGCCAGAGAAAAGGAATATGGAGAAATATACTTTGGCAAAGGTGCCCATGGCCGAGCTGCTTCTGGCAGCGATGACGTCGGGAATCTCAAACCACCCTTCGATGGTGAACAAACGGAAAGTGGAATAGAGTGATTGTCCGGGAGTGCCAAAATATTCGGGTGCAATCTCTCCAAACAAAGTGGAGGAAAGGATAGACGTGATGAGCATTAACACGATAAATCCCATCACCACCACAAAGCACGACTTGAGTGCCGCCTTAAGACCCTGGAAGAGCTTGTCGATGTCGGGGATATAACGCATGATTCTCGCGGCTTTCGCGATACGGAGTGCCCTGAAAACCCGCAGTGCCCTGAACGAAAGGAACAGGGTGGTTTGGACGTTGGTCTCATCGAAGAAGTTGAGGAGCGATGGAAGGGCGACAAGGGTGACGATGAAATCGAATTGGTTCCAATGGCTGGTCTCGCCGTCTTCACAGAAAAGGAAGGAGAGAAGATGCCTCCTAATGGGCCCCTTCTTCTGCTTTTTCTCTTTTTCCTTTTTCTTTTCGTGTTGCTTGTCTCGGTAGGCTATGATACGTTCTTCCTCGATATCAATGTCTTTTCTTCTGTCTCGCTTTCTCTTCTGTTTTTCCAGGTCGTATTTCCCGTACCAATAATAGCGGAACTTTTCTTTCAGCGAGCTTTTCCCTGGACCGGGCTTTGAGCAGGTGATTTTTACCATGGCTTCGACGAGGAAAAAGAGGGTGAAGAAGGCATCAATATAAAGGAAGATATTGCTGCCAATATCGTAGCCGCTCAAAAACACGAATGCCGTGCTGAGTGCGATGGCAACGCCCATCACTAGCTCATTCGTGAAGAAAGCGAACAACCGGTCGGGGATGCTTTTTTTTGATGCGGTACTCATTTTAGCCAATTTGCCAATGTTAGGTTACTTCGTGAGCGGAACAAACCCATTTAAGGCTACAAAGGTACAACTTTTCCCGTGAACAATTCAAAAAATAGCCTTGATTTGTATGCCCAACCAAAAAAGTTGTATCTTTGTGGCGGTTCTTATGGTGGACTATGTGCCGCCGAATTATAGAAACACGAAGCGTTATGCTCGTCTTGTGTCCGTAAACGTGAGAAATTTGCTGGCAAGTGGGTATAGTGGTTCGCGCGTTATGCGTGGGCTGTTATAGTCGCAACTTCCAGCAAAGGTAATTCTCACGACCTACGGACAGAGATGTGGCATATCAGTGCCACGCTTCTTTTGTATGATATGTCCTTTGAGGTGCTGGAAAGGATATTAAAGGTTGCGCCCGACACGGAATTAGGGATAATCAGATGAAAAGATTATTATTATCGGTTCTACTTTTGTGCGCATTATTTGCCAATGCTCAAATCACACTTTTGCACACATTTGAAGAAGATGGTGCTTCTGCTTGTTCTCCTACTATAGTAGAGGATGTGGGGGTTTATTATTATTCGACTGATAGCATTGATGATCCGGCTAACTATCACTACCATTACACGACATACTATTTCTACGATTCCGAGTTTAATTTATATTGGTCGCATCAGTTTACAGTAGCAAGGTATTCCAGTATAAATCTTTTTCCAACGAGGCACTTAATTGATACTGATGATGGATTGGAGTTTATTGTAAACGAATCAACATCGACTTCTTCTGGTTCGCCTAGAGTGCATAGTCATATAATGGAAGAAGACGGGACTATAATATACGATTTCTCTAACGGTAATAATAATAGTTTTGAATTCAAGCTTGTGAATAATCAAATAAGGCTATTAAGAAATGTGTCTTATTATGCGGGGAGTTATACGATTCCTGATAACGAATTAGAAGTGTATGGAGTTGGAGGAGATTATTCCGCAGAAGAGTTCCATCTTGTGGCTAACTCTGTTGCCTATCCAAATCCGGCAAGAAGTAATATAACCCTTCCGTATGAGCTTGTGGATGGAGAAACAGCAACAATGTCCATTTACAATCTTAATGGCCAGTTGATTGAACGTTTTGAAATAGGGCCTCATTTCAATCAAGTTCAACTCAATGTCAACAGTTATTCTCCTGGTGTCTATTTATACGAATACAAAGGAAGAAGTAATAAGTTTATAGTACAATAGATAGTAGGATGTCATAGTTCTTTCGGCTTTGCAATCCGAAAGCCATGAATATCAGCATTTGCAATGCGAACCAAAGAAAAGACAAAAAGAGGGTGCGGCATAAGTGTCGCGCCTTTAGTTCAAATTATCGCTTTTTGTCATGATTTTCACTTCTTCTATTAAATCAAGCACCTTTAATTCCCAATAGGACAAAGGTTTGAGGCTGACAATTCCCATAGGTGACTCTTCCACTTGATTCACTTGCTTAAGACCTTTTATGATGTCGTCTTTAGTGAAGGAATAAGGGTCTCTTTGTAAAGCCCATTGTATCATTTCTGATAACGAATAATCCTCTAATAAGTCGTGCACATCCCAATAATCCTTCTGCCTATAAATTTGATTGCCAATCACTCCTAGTTTCATGGCAGCTATTTCCCTTTGGTCGGCCATGCGTATACCTTCTTCCTCAATGGTTGGGAAAATGAATGGCTCGGTATAGAAAAAATCGACCTTGATGGGAGGCTCTTGCCCTTCGCTGAGAAAAATATGATAACCATTAGAAGGCATATACATGGATTCCGTCCCTTTGTGGATCGGAAACTCTTTTTCAAGATAATTCCTCATGTCTTCAACGGGCATATCAGCATAATCCAAGTCAGTGAATAGGTCAATGTCGACGGACCTTCTATGCCCGCGCTGAAGCGCTAATGCCGTTCCTCCAACTAGCCTGAAATCCTTGAACACTTCCGAAGACATAAGTCTTCTTAGAATAGAGAGCAGTGGAGTGGATACCGTGTCATAATATAATCTCATAGGCCAACGATTTTGAGGTTCTTCAAAGCAACATCAAATAGCATGAATCCTTTTGGGTTTTCCTTGATTTTGGCAAAGGCATCGTGACCATAGAAACGGTGCAGTTCCTCAATTTCTTCTTTGGTGCCGTATTCCAACACACGACGGATGGCCCAGTCTTGGCATTTCGTCCATTCCAATTTTTCCAAATCGACATCCCAAAAAGTGGTTTGGGTGAGTTTGTTGAGATTTGGTTTGGGTTGTCCGCTGGTCAGTTGGGCTTGATAGATGTCATGATTGGCTTGTATCTTATAGAAAAAACCCTGCAAAGAGATGCCCAATGCCTGTTCGAGCATGAAGGAATTCTGAGGCGTAAAGCGACGGCGGCCCATAATCAAATCGTTGATTCTCTGTGGAATCAATCCTGTTTTTTGAGCCAATGCGCTCTGGTGCAGATGCTTTTGTTGGACAATTAGATCGAGATCGGAAGAGCGTCGTGTAGGGAAAGAGTGTAGATCT
>CALEMB010000133.1 GCA_937902805.1 uncultured Bacteroidales bacterium | reverse complement strand
CACAGGCAGATGAGCCACCTGCTGCGTAACGTCTACGACAAGGCGCGTGCCGGTGCCCTGCGCGCCACAGCCGAAGGCGTGACTGGCAATCCGATACTCCGGGTGAACATGACCTTCAGCTCCACCCCCGAGGCCGCACGCGCCTTTTATAAGAAGGACTTCACCAACGGATTCTTTGGCCGTATCCCCTTCGCCTACAAGGCACGAGGCGAGCGCAAGGGCAAAATTCCACGTCAAGGCACTTACAACGAAGCGTTTCTCTCAAAGCTCGATGAGTATATCTTACGACTTGACAACTGCAAAGGGCGTTTCGTGGTGAAACCTTTAAACAAGGTGGCCGACCAGCTGGCCGAGGAGATGGCTCGTTTAGCCGACCTTGCCGACGACGACGTGCTCTTCGAGCTCAGCCACCGCAGCATCTTCGCTGCCTGGAAGAAAGCCGCCACGCTGTGGATCTTGAATGACCAAGTGTGGACTCGCTCCATCAGAGACTTTATGATTTGGTTTTGTTATTACGACCTATGGTCGAAAGTCAAGGTATTTGGTGACTTGTTCAAGGGTGGCGACGTCCCGTCGGAAGAGGTGCTGAGAAGCGGCCCGAAGAACATGCTCAACGACCTGCCCGACACCTTCAACGAGGCTCAACTGGAAGCCCTGCGTACAAGCTTGGGCAAGAGCAAGGAAGGCACCAAGCACCAACTCAACGTCTGGAAAAACCGTGGCTTCATCACCTACAGCAACCAGATGGGTGTGTATACCAAGACCAACGACTATCTTAAAGGCAATTCATGACCATGGACAAGCTCGAACTTCAAAAGCTCCGCGAGCTCCCCATCGAGGGGGTCGCGGAGCGGCTTGGACTCCAAGTTACGCGACACCTCTGCCTCTGCCCTTTCCATGACGACCATCACGCCAGCCTGTCGTTCAGCGTGCGACGCAACACCTTCCGCTGCTTCGTCTGCGGCGCCTCGGGCGGCACCATCGACCTGGTGATGCGCTACCTGAACAAGGACTTCCGCGAAGCATGCCAATGGCTGAATGGTGGAGAACTGTCAACTGTTGCCGCTTCGCGTCATTGCGAGGATGTTGCTGAGCCTGTCGAAGTGCGAAGCAATCTAGAGTTGAATTGGCAGTCAACCTTCAACGCGAGCAGATATGAAAGGTACTTCCAACATCCCCAGCTGAGCGAGGCAGCCCGCAGGTTCCTCTTTGAGGAGCGCAAGCTCGACGAGCGCGTGGTGCGCTGGTGCCGCCTCTCCTCGTGGCGCGACCGACAGGGCGTCGAATGGCTGCAGATCCCCTATTATGACCGCGAGGGACGGCTGACGGGC
This sequence comes from uncultured Bacteroidales bacterium, assembly GCA_937902805.1. GTDB lineage: Bacteria > Bacteroidota > Bacteroidia > Bacteroidales > F082 > Limimorpha. Next base: position 1,548 of record CALEMB010000133.1, on the reverse strand, counting down.
TTCCAAAACCGAAATCTCACCCCAAAAGACCTCACCCCAAAACTATCAACTATCAACTCTAAACTCTCAACTGACTCTAAACTCTCAACTCTAAACACTAAACTCTCAAACGCTCCCCGCTTCCGCTTCCCGCAAGGGTCGGACTGCGGCATCTACAATCTGCCCGTGCTGAACCGCCTCCGTCCCGACGAGGCGCTCTTCATCACCGAGGGCTGCTCCGACTGCTGGGCCATGCTCTCCGCCGGACACAAGGCCGTCGCCATCCCCTCGGCCACCCTGCTCAAGCCCCGTGACATGGAGTTGCTCTCCTCGCTGCACGACCAACTGTCAACTGAATTCCACATGTTTCCTGACAGGGACGTGCCGGGCGAGCGTCTCTTCCTGCAACTGAAAGAGGTGCTGCCCAGCCTCGTGCATCACCAGCTGCCTGCGGGCTGCAAGGACTTCAGCGACTATTACCTGACCACAAGAAGAAAGGAGGACGGCCATGGAAACTGATTTCGTCATCCGCGCCTACACCAAGAAGGAGCTGGCCCTGCTGTACTTCCCCGACAGCAACCCGCGCACGGCGGTCAACCACCTGATGAGCTGGATTCGCAACTGCAAGCAGCTCTGGCAGCAATTGCAGGAGACGGGCTATTGCGTTAGCAGCAAGGCGTTTACGCCCCGTCAGGTGAAAGCCATCGTGGAGCATTTGGGCGAGCCCTGATTTTTTTCAAAAATAATGTCCCGCTATCGCACGGCATCCTCCGCCATCGCACAGGCATCGGTTGGGGATGCCGTATTTTTGCATCGTCTTTTGAGAGAGAAGCCTTATCTCCAACAGCGAGAAGGCCTGTCGCCGGCAGAGAGAAGGCATATCGCTCACAGAAGCCAACAACCAACAATTAACCTAATCATTAACCATCAAAACTAAAAAGTTATGGGAACTATTCAAATCAAAAAGTACGGACGCAAGGTGACCATCGGCAAGGTGGGCGAAGAGCGTCAGAAGGTCGAGAAGACCTACGGTAAGATCATCTATCGCGGCACGCTGTGCCTGACCGACATGGCCGAGCACATCGTGAAGCACGGCTCGGTGTTCACGGAGGACGTGGTCGTCGGCGTCATCACCAAGCTGAAGAACTGCATGCAGGAGATGCTGGCCGACGGCTACAAGGTGAAGCTCGACGGCATCGGGACGCTCTACCCCGTGCTGACCTCGCAGGGCGTCGACGACGCGAAGGACTTCAGCGCGCAGGAGAACATCGTCCGCGTGGGTGTGGCCTTCCTCGCCGACCAGAGCAAGAAGTCGGCCTACAAGGCCTCGGCCATGCGCCAGGACACCACCCTGAGCACCAGCCTCTACAACGAGCTGGTGGAAGGCGAAGAGAACGGCTCGGAGAACCCTTCGGGCGGCAGCAACGGAGGCAGCTCCGGCGGCTCTTCGACGGGCTCAGAGACCGGAGGTAACGGTTCCGGCAACAGCGGCTCCAACTCCGGCAACTCCGGCTCTTCGACTCCTTCGACTCCTTCGACGGGCTCAGGAACCGAGGGCTCAGGAACCGA
>CALEMB010000132.1 GCA_937902805.1 uncultured Bacteroidales bacterium | reverse complement strand
CAACATCCTCCAAAACGACGGCACGGTGAGCACCCAGCGCGTCGTGATCAGCCACTGATGATGTTGGAGTCATTCCAAAAAATAAGGGAACCCGATCGGGTTCCCTTATTTTTTTGCACTTGGACTAGGATTAGTCACCCAACGTGGCCACCATGACAGCCTTGATGGTGTGCATGCGGTTTTCGGCTTCGTCGAAGACGATGCTGTTCGTGCTCTCGAACACATCCTCAGTGACTTCAACGCCGTTCAAACCGAACTTCTGGTGTACATCGCGACCGACCTTGGTCTCGAGATTGTGGTAAGCGGGCAGGCAGTGCATAAACTTGCAGTTCGGGTTGCCCGTGAGCTTCATCATCTCCTTGTTCACCTGATAAGGCATGAGGAGGTCGATGCGCTGCTTCCACACTTCGTCGGGCTCGCCCATGGATACCCACACGTCGGTGTAGAGGAAGTCGCAACCTTTGACACCCTTTTTCACGTCGTCGGTAACAGTGACCTTAGCACCTGTTTCCTTGGCGATCTTCTTGCAAGTGTCGATGAGTTCCTTGTTAGGTTGCAGTTCCTTGGGAGCCACGATACGAACGTCCATACCCATCTTGGCACCACCCACCATCAGCGAGTTACCCATGTTGAAACGGGCGTCGCCGCAGTAGGCGAAAGTGACTTGGTTGAGGGGTTTGTCGCTGTGTTCCTGCATGGTGAGGAAGTCGGCGAGGATTTGGGTGGGGTGGAACTCGTTGGTGAGGCCGTTCCACACCGGCACGCCAGCGTATTTGGCCAATTCTTCAACGATGTCCTGACCGAAGCCACGATACTCGATGCCGTCAAACATGCGACCCAGCACACGGGCGGTGTCCTTCATCGATTCCTTGACGCCAATCTGTGAGCCAGTAGGACCAAGATAGGTGACATGCGCACCCTGGTCCTTAGCGGCTACTTCAAAAGCGCAGCGGGTACGGGTTGAGGTCTTTTCGAAAATCAGGGCGATGTTCTTGCCCACGAGGTGAGGTTGTTCGGTACCTGCATACTTGGCGGCCTTAAGGTCGGCGGCAAGCTTCAGGAAAAACTTAATCTCTTCCGGAGTGAAGTCCAACAACTTCAGGAAATTTCTGTTTCTGAGGTTAAATGCCATTACTTTATGATTTAAGGAGTTAAAATTTAAAGATTTAAGATTCCATTTGAAATTCGCCGCAAAGGTAAGGTTTTTTCCTTTACCTTTGCAAGCATGATTATTTTAGATAACATTGTCGTTACCGACGAATTCCTGAATGCCCAGTTCTGCTGCTGTCTGCCGAAATGTAAAGGTTGGTGCTGTGTGGCTGGCGATGCCGGTGCTCCCTTGGAAGCCGCTGAAATTGAACAGATTGAAGAGAACCTTGAAGCCATCAAGCCATATATGCGCCCAGAAGGCATTAAGGTAGTGGAAGAAAACGATGTCTATGATTATGACGAAGTGGGTGAACTTGTTACACCTTTGGTGAACGGCGAAGAATGCGCTTTCGTCTATTTCCATGAGAACGGCACGGCTCTCTGTGCTATCGAAAAGGCTTATTTGGAAGGCAAATGTGACTTTTGGAAACCGATTTCATGTCACCTCTACCCCATTCGCTTGGTGGAAAAAGACGGCTTGATTCATATTCTTTACCACGAATGGAGCGTCTGCGTACCCGCTAAGCGCAAGGGTGAACGCGATGGCATACCGTTATGGAAATTCCTCCGTGAGCCAATGATCCGCAAATTCGGGGAAGATTGGTATCATCGGTTGGAAAAAATGATACACAAAGAATCCTGAAATGAAAAAGTAAAATAGGATGTGTCACCCATTGGCACATCCTATTTCTTTATTCACTTGGTATAGTTATTTTGGGTCTTTTTTCTCAAGAGATAGGCTCCAGCAAGCGACGACAATAAGAGTATACCCTCGCCAACGGGTACAAAATCATTTGCTTGGTCGTCAGTCACCCAATGTGCAGGGATTATACCATAATTGGTGAAATTTACGCTGTCACGCGTTTTCTGATAGTCACCATCTGTGAGGAACACTTGAGCATGTGCCGTAGATGCCATTACAAGGCATAGGGTCAATATTGTAAATAACTTTTTCATTCTATCACAATCTTCTGAGTTTTTACTCCGTTCTTTTCATTGATACGTAACACATACAAACCCGAGCTTATCTCTGGCAGTGCTACTCTGCTTTGCGCACCGTACGTGCTGACCGACATGACGAGGCGTCCGGTTAAGTCGAACATCTGAAGTTGCCCCTCACCATTCACCACCAATTCGTTGTTCATTTGGAAAGCGAAGTGGCTCAAGTCACCAGCAGGATCCGAAGTCTCATCAACACCAGTGTAGTCGAACACAAGACGGAAGCGGCTCTTGTAGTCACTGGGGCGCGCCGTGAAATGATATTCATTAGTATTCAGGCAATCGATATCGGTACCAGTCATGTTGTCAATCAGGTGGACATAGTTGAATTCACCATTTTCCATGTCCCATGTCATGGTGAAATTGGCTTGCTCATCAGCAAAAAAGCGTACTGCCATCTCACCTAAGCCAGGCTGCGTGAAAGCTATGGCATAATCCTTATCTTCATAATTCGCATAGATGCATCCCTTGCCCGTGCGAAGATCGTAGGCTTTTGGAGCACCACCCACTTCGGGTCTACCTAACTCGACAGTCAAGATATCGCTCTTGCCGTCTTCATCGGTGGCGATGAGGTTGACCAAAGGATAGTTGATGTTGGCATCGCCACGGAAAGGAGCATCGACAGCATCACTGAGAGTACACATTCCATTTTGGAAGATGGCATCGGTGTTGCTCTTCGTTATCACCATGAAGCCTTGATGCGGATGCAGACAACGTGGTGCTTGAAGCTCATTATTCGATGCGCCATACACGTGCTGATGGTAGGCACCGCCATAAATCATCAAGTAGAATGCTGATGTAGCATCTTCCCAAATTTTTCCTGTACCACTATTGGCTTCAGCAAAATCATTGAAATCCAAATAAGCTTGGTAGGGGTTACCTATGAGGTTGTAGCCTGTTCGCAAGTCGCCTTTCTTGGTTACGGGGAAAACTACAACGCTGGAGTTGAGGGTGCCGTGTGATTGCAGATAGGTATTATCCCTAGTACTAAGCAAGTAGCCCTTGCCAGGTTTGAGATAAGTTTCGTGGCCAACCGACATTGTGTTGTCAGGGTTGTTATCCCAGTGATATTCAATAGTCCCATTTTGTCCATCCTCATGCCAATGGCTCACCGAATTGCGCTTAAAGTTAATCCAATGGTACTCTGGCTCGTAATAGCAGTAGTAATCGTAGTCGTTGTAATAAGATTCACCACCGAAATTCGTACTGGGGAAATAACCGTCGGCTAAGGTTTCGGGATAGAAATAATACAATGCAGGAGCTGTATGGTAGGGGTATACGTTATCATCTCCATTATAGTTGATGCCTAACGGGGCATTGTTCACGGCTGGAGAGAACATGTGCCAATCCGCATCTTTCAGTGTAATACCAACGTATGCATTGGAGATGGTGCCAGTGTGAATGAGGGCGGCATCTTCGTCAAAGTAGACATTCGCATCGATATCGCTGCTGACTCCCGACTCCGTTCCCCAGAAGAAGATGTTGTCGCCCGAAGCGTTGTGGGTACTGAGCATAGAGTTGAGGGTGCTACTATAGGTCAACACATCGTTGCTGCCATCTTTGGTGCCGACGCAATTGGTGCCTTCGAACTTCAGAAGCGGGTAGTCGCCGTTGATACGGCTGGCGCAGGTGCGCGTCCAACGGGCTAAGTCGGTGGGCGATGACTGGGCGGCCACCCAAGCGTTCAGCTCCGACAAGAGCGAGGCCGATTCCACTCTGTTGTCAGCATGCCTATATAAATAAGGTGTGACCGTTTCAGTAAAGGTGCCATTGGTGTTTGCCGCGGCACCCACATTGAATGCATTGCCCATATTGTTGCTCGTTCCTCCGCTGGCCAGACGTACATAGCAATTCGTCGCCGTGCCACTGCCGCAGGCAGGGTCATTGGAGATGGCGTAGCTGTTTTTGAGGCTGCCGTCCGAAATGATTCCTCCCACGAGGCCACCCTTTGTGGTGCCGTCCGTAAGCACAACTACTGCACCGCAGTTGTAGACCTGTCCACCATCAAGCAGACCCACGATGCCGCCAGCATAAGTGGAACCTGATGCATCAAGTGCACCCGTAACAAAGATATTCTTGATAGTACCTGTCGTATAACCAAACAAGCCCATGTTTTCGAAAGGCAGCACGCCGTTGTTGAGATTGGTGATGGTGTGGCCCTTACCATCGAAAGTACCGTTAAACGCATGGGTAACAGGATTACCGTTACAATCCGTATAACGCTCGCCAATAGGATCCCAATAATAGTCATTGAGGTTGATGTCAGCAGACAATTGGATGACCTTACCTGAATAGTCTGTTGTTCCTGAATTCACCTGTTGGGCGATGTAAGCCAATTCCGCCGCTGTGCTAACGGTGTAAGTGTTGCCGCTCTCGCTGACAGAACTGGCATGGCTTTTCCAACTATCTATGAAATACAAATTGTCGCTTGAATAGGGGCTTATGCTAAGATTATAAATTCCATAAATACCACTATCATTGAAAAGATAACGATTCTTGCAAGCATTGGTGCAGTTGGTTGTAGCAGCACTTCCTAATCCTTGGGCGATTTGGGTGTATGTGCCACTAAACGTCTTTGTGACACCAATCCTGGAGCCGCAATCGAGACCATCCGATGCGATGTTGATGAATTTTTCGGTGGCACCGGAAGGAATAAACACATTATTAATGGCATTGGTTGTAGTGGTGTTGCCTGTTATAGTAATAGTGCCTGAGACGTTCAGTGTGCCCGCTGAAGCGATGTAGACTCCACCACCGTTTCGGGCGGTATTATTATAAATGTCGCAGTCATTGATGGTGACATTGCCATTTGCATAAATGCCACCGCCATCGCAAGCGGACCAATTGTCGTAGATTTTGCATCCCGTGATTTGCAGCAATGCTTCACCTTCCCAACCAATGGTGCCTTTGGAGGATGTTCCACTACATTTATTGTGGTTGTCGTGAATTAAGCCCCCGTTTATTGTCAGAGAGCATCTATTATTTTCCAGCGACCGGATGATGCCACCAAAATTATTATTAGATGCAGTACTATTAGTAAAACAATTGTAAATGCGGGAGTTTGTCAATGTCACCGACGAACTTGCATTGGGGTCATTAATCAGCAAAGCAGTTCCTTCGGCACCAGAAACACTATTATAAATATAACTAGAATTTATGTTCACCACATTAGGCGAGTTGTTGACTCCTTCATTGATTTGGATAACACCAGCTTCATCAATCGCTGTATTCCAAATTCTATAGAGGTGGACTTTGTTCAACGTCAAGGAGCCTCCTTTCATGACAATCAAAGGGTCGTCCGCTTTTGTACCCGTAGAAGAAGGGTCGTGATCATTAATAGACCAGCTATCTGCTCCTCCAGAGATACTAAAAGGATATTCTGAACCACTCACAGTTTTCCCCTCAATGATAACTTTGCAATTCTCAGGATTCGAGGTGGCGTTTACCATCTCGATAAAGGGACCAGCAAGATAATCACTACTTCTTTTTATTGTTGATGAAGTATAAGGATCCTCACCGCCGCCAAATCTCAAAGTGAGCTGACCATTGGTTACTTTTATTCTACCATCAAAGTAAACATAAGTGTCAGCACCATTCGTCATGAATCTAATATCTATAGTCTTAGTGATATCTATATTTCCTATAGCCTCGTATTCTATACCATCAGTATCACCTGATGAAAAACTACCAGACGAATTGCTTTTATAGACTTTGAACTTATGACCAGCTACTGGTTTAATGCCATAATAATTATACCCAAGAGTCCCCGACGACTTGGCTCCAAGCAAATCCGTATCCCAACCAAACAGGAAGAAGGTGAAACAGAAAAATAGAAGATCGAGATCGGAAGAGCGGTTCAGCAGGAATGCC
>CALEMB010000131.1 GCA_937902805.1 uncultured Bacteroidales bacterium | reverse complement strand
CTATTCCGACGACCCGCTCCGCATGATGCGCGCCATCAGGTTTGCCTCTCAACTCAAGTTCTATATTGAGTCGGAATCTTTTGAGGCCATCAAGCGCAACGCCGAGCGCATCAAGATCGTCTCGATGGAACGCGTCACCGAGGAACTGAACAAAATCATCCTCTCGCCACGGCCATCAATTGGTTTCAAGTTGCTGGACGAAAGCGGCCTGTTGAAACTCATCTTCCCTCAGCTTGCCCAGTTGAAAGGCGTGGAAATTGTCCAAGGCCGAGGCCACAAGGACAACTTCTTGCACACACTTCAAGTCCTCGACCAAGTGGCCGAAAAGAGCAACGACCTCTGGCTGCGTTGGGCGGCCTTGTTGCACGACATCGCCAAACCCCAAACCAAGCGCTGGGAAGACGGCACAGGCTGGACCTTCCACGGCCACGAATTCAAAGGCTCCAAGATGGTGCCCAAGATCTTTGCCGCTATGAAGCTGCCTTTGAACGAGAAGATGAAATACGTGGAGAAGCTGGTGTTGCTGCACCTTCGCCCCATCGTTTTGGCCGAGGATGTGGTCACCGACAGCGCGGTGAGAAGACTTCTGTTTGATGCCGGCGACGACATCGACGACCTCATGTTGCTCTGCCATGCCGACATCACCTCGAAGAACGAGGAAAAAATCAAGAAATACCACCACAACTTCGAGATTGTTCAGGAGAAGTTGAAGGAAATTGAGGCCAAGGACCACCTGCGCAACTGGCAGCCACCCATCGACGGCATCGCCATCATGGAGACCTTCGGCATCCCTGAGGGGCGTGAGGTCGGCGTTATCAAGAACGCTATCCGTGAGGCCATTCTGGACGGTGTCATCGGCAACAACTTCGCCGAGGCGTACGCTTTTATGAAGGAAGAAGGCCAGAAACTCGGGCTTAGCGTGGTGAAAGAAATCCAAGAGCCGATTGTTGTGGCTAACAACGGGCCAGTACCACAAAAACTAGAATAATTCGGCCCTTCGACAAGCTCAGGGACCTTGGCTTTTACTGAAATCGAGGGTGCCTGAGCCTGTCGAAGGCCCCGCTTTAAAAATGAACAAAAACACATTAATAGTAATCGCTGGCCCTACTGCTTCGGGTAAGACTGCCTTCTCCATTGCGTTGGCCAAAGCCTTGGGCACTGTTATTCTCTCCGCCGACAGCCGTCAATTCTACAAGGAAATGAGTATCGGCACGGCAGCCCCCACTGTGGAAGAACTAAGCCAAGCCAAGCATTACTTCGTACACCACATCAGTATCGAAGACAAATACGATGTTGCCGACTACGAACGGGATGCCATGCAATTGTTGGATGAACTTTTCAAGACACACGATGCCGTCATCATGACAGGTGGCTCGGGACTGTTTATCGATGCCGTGTGCAATGGCATTGACGAAATGCCCGACGTGAGTTCAGAAATTCGAGAAAAAGTACAAAAATTATTGGATGAAGGCGGCCTGAAAGCCTTGCAAGATGAAGTCCAACGCCTCGACCCAGAATATTTCGCCATCGTCGACCAACAAAATCCGCGAAGGTTGCAACGTGCTTTGGAGGTTTGCTACCAAACAGGCAAGACCTTCACCTCGTTCCGCAGCGGTCATGCCGTGCAGCGCGACTTCGCAATCAAGAAATACGCCTTGCTTTGGGACCGGCAAGAACTCATCGAGCGCATTGACAAGCGGGTTGATATCATGATGCAGCAAGGCTTGTTGGAAGAAGCCAAAGCCTTATATCCCAAACAAAATCTAAACGCCTTAAACACCGTAGGTTACAAAGAACTCTTCACTTATTTCGACGGAGATTGTTCCCTGAAAGAAGCCGTGGAGCAAATCAAAATCCACACGCGCCAATATGCCAAGCGACAGATGACTTGGTTGAGGAAAGACAACAGCTATCAGTGGATTATGCCGGAAGACTTTGATAGTATCTTATCAGTCCTTCAGCAGGAGTTGACATGACCTCGCCCATCGTGAGACCATATTCGACGAGGCTTTCCTTCAAAATATCCTTGAAATGATAGGCTACTGAGCCTACAAAACTCACCTTCATCATTTTAGTCCCCTCAAAACGCAACACAAAGGCTTCGATAAAGGTTTTGAAACAATTCTTCACCAGGTCGTGAATAAAAGGATGTTTTTGGTGCTCACCCGCGAACTTCGCAAATGAGGCCAAATACTTGGAAGGCTGCTCGATATGATACAAGTTTTGAATAAAATCCTTCAATTCCAATTGATAAACCGCTTGGAATTGTTGCCGCAGATCCTCAGGCATAAAACCATAGAAATAGGCCCTCACCACTTCCCTGCCAATGTGCATACCACTACCTTCGTCGCCAACGAGATAACCCAAGGAAACAGCTCTTTCCACAATGTCATTACCATCATAAACACAAGAATTTGAACCCGTTCCGAGGATACAGGCAATACCCTTATCGTGTCCCAAAACGGCGTGGCATACTGCCATCAAATCATGGGTGACGTGGATTTCGGCATTGGGGAAACGGTTTTGGAACACCTCTTTGATGATTTGACAATTCTGTTCGTTGCCGCAGCCCGTTCCGTAATAATATATGGATTGGATTTCGTTGGGTAGAGACGCGCCATGGCACGTCTCTACAAGGCATTGCCTATCAGAATAATTCGGGTTGAAACCCTTGGTCACGAAATGGGCTTTAACCTCATGACCTTCCATGAGAATCCATCCCATTTTGGTCGAACCGGCGTCGATGATGAGCCTCATAACAGATAATTTTGCGCAAAAATAAGGAAAAGTGTGCAAAACCAAGAGTTTTTATTAGTTTTGCAGTCCATTTTGAGCATTTAGGCCCTTCGACGCTTCGACAAGCTCAGCGACCTCAGGCTCCAGGGACCTTAATTGTTTAACAAACCGATAAAAACAAAGACATGAGAAAATGGCGCATTGAAGACTCCGAGGACCTTTACAACGTGAAAGGCTGGGGCGGCAAGTATTTTTCCATCAACGATAAAGGCCACATGGTCGTGACACCCAAAGAAGGCTGTGCTTCCGTCGACCTACCGGAACTCGTTGACGAACTGTCTCTTAGGGACGTCTCGGCACCCATCTTGGTGCGTTTCCCCGACATCCTTGACGACCGTATCAGCACAATAGACTCCTGTTTCAAGGAGGCGGCGAAAGAATACGATTACAAGGGGCAGAACACTGTGGTGCTACCCATCAAAGTGAATCAGATGCGCCCCGTGGTCGAGGAGATTGTCAGCCACGGCAAAAAGTTCAACATCGGCCTCGAAGCCGGTTCCAAGCCCGAGCTTCACGCCATCATTGCCCTTGGCACCGACTCCGACTCACTCATCGTCTGCAACGGCTACAAGGATGAGGAATTCATCGAGCTGGCTTTGCTCGCCCAAAAGATGGGCCGTAAAATCATCATCGTCATAGAGAAGCTGAACGAGCTGAAAATCACGGCGAAGATTGCCAAGCGGCTGAAGGTGACGCCCAACCTCGGCGTGCGCATCAAGCTGGCCAGTTCGGGCGCAGGCAAATGGGAAGAATCGGGCGGCGACGGCAGTAAGTTCGGCCTCAACTCCTCAGAACTTCTCGAAGCCCTCGACTACCTCGAAGAGCATGACATGAAAGACTGCCTGAAACTCGTGCATTACCATATCGGTAGCCAGGTTAGCAAAATCAAGAAAATCAACGTGGCCTTACGTGAGGCGGCACAGTTCTATGTGCAGCTTTACAAGATGGGCTACCACATCGACTATGTCGACATGGGCGGCGGCCTTGGCGTGGACTACGACGGCACACGCTCCAGTAGCCCCAGTTCCGTCAACTACAGCATCCAAGAGTATGCGAACAACGCCATCTATACCCTCGTAGACGCTTGCGATAAGAACGAACTGCCCCACCCCAACGTCATCTGCGAGTCGGGACGCGCCCTCACCGCGCACCACTCCGTGCTTATTTTCGAAGTGCTGGAGACCACCTCGCTGCCCAAATGGGATGACGACGAGGAGCCTGAAGAAAACGACCACGAACTCATCAAGGAACTGTATGATTCGTGGGACGAGCTCAACCGCAATTCTTCCTTGGAGATCTGGCACGACGCCCAAGAAATCCGCGAAGAAGCCCTCAATCTGTTCAGCCTCGGTCTCCTCGACCTCAAGTCGCGCGCCAAGATTGAACGTCTCTTCTGGACCATCGCCCGTGAAGTGAACCACATCGCCAACAGCCTGAAGCGTGTTCCCGAGGACTTCACCTCGCTGCCCAAGCTGCTTGCCGACAAATACTTCTGCAACTTCTCGCTGTTCCAATCCTTGCCCGACCTGTGGAGCATCGACCAGCTCTTCCCCATCATCCCTATTCAGCGTTTGGATGAAAGCCCCACCCATCTCGCCACTTTGCAAGACATCACCTGCGACAGCGATGGCAAAATCACTAATTTCGTCGCCAAGTCGACACAGCATACCATCCCGTTACATTCCTTCAGCGAGAAAGAGCATTATTATATCGGTGTGTTCCTCGTAGGTGCCTATCAGGAAATTCTCGGTGACTTGCACAACCTGTTTGGCGACACCAATGCCGTTCACGTCTCAGTGGACGAAAAGGGATACTACATCGACCAAATCATCGATGGCGAGACCGTTGCTGATGTTTTGGAATATGTGCAATACAGTCCGAAGAAACTCGTCCGCACAGTGGAGACCTGGGTCACCAAGTGCGTGAAGGAGGGTAAAATCACCGTCGAGGAAGGTAAGGAATTCCTTTCCAACTATCGGTCGGGATTGTACGGATACACTTATCTGGAATAAATGAAAAAAGGAGCTTGAGCTCCTTTTTTCATTTATGCAAACATCTTATCAATCACATCCTTGTACTTAGCGATGATAACCTTACGCTTGGCTTTCAGCGTTGGGGTCAGCAGGCCGTTGGCGATGCTCCACTCGTCGGCGAGCAACACCTGCTTCTTAATCTTCTCGGTCTCGCCCAAGCCCTTGTTCAACTCGTTGACTTCATTAGCGTAAAGCTTCAGCACTTCGGGGTTCTTGATCATCTCCTCGTTGGTGGTGTAAGGAATCTTGTTCTCGTTGCACCATGCCTTCAGCTCAGTGAAGCTCGGGATGATAAGGGCACCAGCGAACTTCTGGTTCTCACCCACCACCAAGATTTGTTCGATGAGCTTGGAGGAGCTGAACTTGGCTTCGATGACATCGGGGTTGATGTACTTGCCGCCTGAGGTCTTGAAGAGGCTCTTGATACGGCCCGTAATCCTCAGTCGGTTGTATTGGTCAATCTCACCCATGTCGCCCGTATGGAACCAGCCCTCCTCATCGATGACTTCCTTGGTCAGCTCGGGTTTCTTGTAGTAGCCCATCATCACGTTGTGTCCACGGCAGATGATTTCGCCATTGTCGGCAATCTTCACCTCGGTGCCAGGCAGCGGCTGTCCGACATAGCCCACTTCGCGGCCATGGGGGTTGCGGTTGCTCACGGCAATAACGGGTGAAGTCTCTGTCAAGCCATAGCCTTCGAACACTGGCATCTTGATGGCCGAGAAGAAGCCGGCAATCTTCTGTGAGATGGCGGCGGCTCCCGACACGATGATGTCGAAGTTGTCGGCACCGATGCCGGACCTGATCTTGCTGTAGACCAACTTATCCGCCAACTTAAGCTTTTGGTCATAGAACCAATTGCGGCTGACAGCATCGATCTTATAGCGTTCACCAAGGCGAACGGCCCAAAAGAAGATGGACTTCTTGATGCCTTTTTGCTTGTTGCCCGACTGCAGGATGGCATCATAGAAACGCTCCAGCACACGAGGCACGGCACACATCATCGTGGGATGGACCTCACGCATGTCGCTGGCGATAGTGCCCAGGCTCTCGGCATAATAAATCGACATGCCACGATATTGATAGCAATAGTTCAGCGCGCGCTCGTAGGCATGGCACACGGGCAGGAAGCTGAAGGCCTTGTTGGAAGTGTCGCTGATGGTATAATGGAAGTTCGGGAACTGGTTCATCAGGTTATGGTGCGAGAGCATCACGCCCTTGGGTGTTCCCGTGGTGCCAGAGGTATAGATGATGGTGGCGCATTCCATCTCGTCCACTGAGGCCTTGCGGGCTG
>CALEMB010000130.1 GCA_937902805.1 uncultured Bacteroidales bacterium | reverse complement strand
CGCTGCCAATGTCAGCAGCGTTCGCTACTGACCTGTTATAATACTTCAGCGCCTCAAAGCTGTTATACAGTCGCATGCAACTGTCGCCAGCTTGTACGAATAACAGTAATGAGTCCGCCTTTACTTCTGCAGTCTTTTTCTGTGCCTGCCCCGTCATAGTGACGAGGGCGAGCAGGATGGTGATGATGGTTTTCTTGTTCATTTCGTTTTACTTGTTGAGTGCTTTCTCCAATGCCTTTCTGATTGCTTCAAGGTTGAAACCAGAGAAAGAGGTGTGCCTTTCCCCATTTGGAGCGAAGATAGCGTAGGTAGGATAACCTGTGCCCTGGAGCTGTATGAATATGGCATTCAACTGCTCTTCGGTCAGGAAATAATGCTCGCCAGAAATGTCAGCAATGTATTTTTTCCATTCCTCGTAATTCGAAGTAGGCGAGGTGAGATAGACATATACGATGTCCTTGTCGCTAAGTTCTTCTTTGAGCGGTTTCATCTTCTCATGCCCAAATTTACATGGACCGCACCAAGTAGCCCAGATGTCAATGAGGATGGTCTTGCCTTTGTATCTGTCGAGGATAGTTTGCAGCGTGTTTTCTGGAGCCACGTCCGTCATGTCGAGGTAGTGGATGTTGTCGGCAAGCCCATGTTTATTTGCTGTAATGGTCGCTTGATATTCTGCCACATATTTGTCGTAAAGGTCGGAAAGGTTTTTGTCCTCAATGAGTGGTTTCGCTAATTGTTTGGAGTCAAGCACCTGTGGCAGATAGTAACAATAGCGGGCAAGGTCGGCATTGAATCCTCGTGCATCAGTCATTGCATAGTATTTGCTGGCTCTTGGGTATTCATTGTTGAAAACGATATTCTTCTTGTATAGATTCCCTGTATAATACTTAAGCACATAGTCAGTAAATCCTTTTGTTTTGGACAGGGAATCTTGTTCGCCTTCAAACATGAATAACGGGGAATATGCGAATTGTATCAAATAATCTTTGATTGCCTTGCAATAGTTTGAATTCTTTACCCATTTGTCGTAGTTCTCCCGTTCTTCATCACAATATCTTATCAACGTCTGCACATCGTGAATGTCTTCCTTTTTAACGGTAGGTTTCTGAGGACCATTTTCTGTTTTCTTGTCAAAAGCTGACTGACGCCAATCTTTGCCAAACTTGGCGTAATAGCCTTTGGCACCTACAATCTTGCTATTGGCCCTGCTGTCATCGTGCAGCATATCAACAAGTACGGTCACTTCCTTACCAGGTGAAAGATATACACAACTCATTGAACTCCATGGAATGTTAACGATAACGATCCACACAATCTGAGGCAGGCAGATAGGGAGACTAAGACTGGCTTCACCATCATCATTCAGATTCGTGTAGATATCCATAGGCTTTGCAGGATTCTTCAAATCAACATATTGCACTTGGATATCCGTATTCATTCCCTTACGATAGTTCAACGACTTGAAATGAATGGTGGCTGGCGTAGCGTCGAACTTCAGTTCCGCCAATCCTTCCTCGTCATCATCGGCCATGTATTCATTTGGAACTGAAGCGGGAGGAATCGTATAGTCTTTGTCGTGGATGCCAAACACCTTGTAGTCGCCTTTCGCCAAACCTTCCAAGAAGTCAAATTCCTTCGTGTCCAAAGGCAATGGCCTGAAATAGAGAATGAAGTTTTTCCTTCCTGTGTCGTCCAAAATGATGTAATCTCCTCCCAGAGGTATGCTGTCGCTTCCAATGATGCTATACTGCTTCCCATTTATTTGCAGATAACTGTCTTTGCTGATTCGGAAGCGAAAACCTGGTAAAAGATGATCCATCCTGACATACATGGCAGTCTTTTCCTTCGTCATTTCCACCTTTTGGATTTGAAAATACGGAATGGCAGAATAAGCAACAGATGGGTTTTCCCATACGATTGTCTTTTTTGCCTGCCCCGCCATTGCGATGAGGGCGAGCAGTGCGGTGATGATAAGTTTCTTGTTCATATTCGTTTCTATTTCTCAATTAACTTCAGAATGGCCTTGCGGACACAGGATGCTTCGCTGGGACGAGGTGCATCGTTGTTGACGATGGTGCCGTCAGGAGCCACAATCACATAGGTGGGGTAGCCATGCACTTTGAGATAATGCTCGACGGCTTGCTGCTGGCTATTTGACAGACGAAGGTTCACACAGTCAGCATGGTTGAGGCCATAGCGCACAGTGGACTTTTGCCATAACTCTTCGGGCGAGTTGTTGGCAAGATACATGTAAGTGACGGGCAACCCTTGGAGAGTTTCATGAAGTGATGGAAGATGTTCCATTTCTTCCCGACAGGGGCCGCACCATGTCCCCCATACATCGACATAAACCACACGTCCACGGTAGGGCAAGATGAGTTTTTGGAAAATCTCCTGTCCGTCCGTCAAACTGTCCAGCGTCATCTCCGTCAATGTTTCAATCTCTTCTTTTACTGGTGCCGCAAACTTCATCTTCTTGTTCTCCAAATATCCCATTAGCAGCTCATAAGATTTCGTATTCAGATGCTTATGCAGAAAGGCATCGCGTTCGGCAGTCATTTCGTCACCGCATTTATCCAGATAATAGAATGTCTTCATCAGTTCCCGCACGTCATCGGAAACGTCAATCGAGTCAATAATGGTGATGGGATAAACTCGGGTTATCAAATCCAATCCCATGTCGCCCTCATCATCTGCACCCATGCTGATGAACCCTTTTTGTCTCATGCTTTCCAGATTGATGACATCGCGGAAATACGTGACAGCATCACGAGAAACCATCCCCTGCGGGTGGAGCAATTCGCGGGTTTCGACTTCGTTCATCAGGTCTAAGTATTCCGTGGGCAGCGTTGTGAGTCCTTGCGACAAGAAATCTCCTACTTGCTCCCCGAAATGGACCAACACATTTTGTGTCATATCCATGCCAAAGCCATAGCCAACCAAGGCATTGAGCATCTCCACATAGCCTCTTGGCATGTCGGGATGTGCAGTGCGGAGCGAATCAATGCGGTGAAGGTTTTGCTCATGAATATCACGAATACATCGCGTGGCCTCCTGCATTTCAAACTGGAACACTTGTCCGTGGAAATCTCCAATCTTCAGTGGATAGGCTATCTGTGCGTTGTGCACCTTGGCATTCTCGCCATCGAAGACACAATGACCGTTGATGTCATCCAATAGGATATCTGCGCTTGTTCCCGGGCGGCAGTAAAGGTTAAGCACTCCCCACACAACACCTTTTATTTTGTTGTCGTCCCACACTTGAATGTGAAGTGGATAATATGCGGGAATCTTTACGCTCCAACGCCCTTCACTGTCGGTTACAGGATAGAGGCCAGAAGTGTCGAAAGTCATGTATTCGGGATATGCCACCGTTGCTTTCTCGCCCTGAATCTTGCTGGAGAGTTGGAAGTTAATGGTAATTGTGTCGGGCTTTATTTGCCCCTGCCCCGCCATTGCAACGAGGGCGAACAGGATGGTGATGATGGTTTTCTTGGGCATATTTATTTCGTATTATTATCAACTTCATGGGGTGGCCAATAGGGCATAAGGAATGTTATCGCATAGCATGGAACAAGCCGCTTGTTCGGCATCATTCTCAATGATCTGATTATCCATTACCTTTTGGTCGATTACTGGAGAGGTCTGAGCAGTCAAGGGCTTTACATACTTAGTGATAGTGCGCGTCTGATACACGGTGTCTCGGACAGTCTCAGTATGCACAATGGTGTCGTGTTGCACAAGAATGTTTTGTGCCATTGGCTGGATGTCAGACTGTGACATGTTGGCACGAACGCCGTAGCCAACAATAAAACTGATGAAACTGGCGGCAATGGCTATAGCGGCTGCGATGCCACGTCCATGACGATGATGAGGATGCCACGTCTCAACGTCCATACGGCTGTTTACAGATTGGCGCTGACGGCGGGCCGACTGAATTATCTGTTCGTTGGTGATATTCGAATTATTCATATTTCTTGAGTTTTTTACGGATGATGTTCATTGTCTTGTGGAGACGCGATTTAACGGTACCTTCAGGAATACCGACAATCTCAGCAATCTGTGGAATTGTCAGTTCTTCCTGATAGTGAAGAGAGAAGATTTGGTGTAACGGTGAGGGAAGGTCTGCCAACACCTGTTCCAAAGCTTGGTCTAATGTGGCTTCGTCCAATTCAACCTCAATCTGCTGATTACTCACAGGCTCTGCATCAAGAGTCGCCAACAGTTGTGCCTCGTAGGCATTGCTGCGATAGTGGTTGCGACAGATGTTATAGGCGATGGTGAAGAGCCACGTATCAACCCGGTGCCCTTCCTGATAGCTATTCCTTGCCTCGTATGCACGCAGAAAGACGTCGTGCGTTGCATCGGCTGCCAACTCCTCGTTACCGCCTAACTGTAGGAAGAAGAACCCTTTTAATCTACGCGCATAGCGGCGATACAGCTCTTCGAAAGCTGTATCGCTGCCTGCCGCAGCACGTGCCATCAGCTGTTCATCGGTCTGCTGGCGTAGTGGTTTAAGATGGAAGATGCTCATTTCAGATAGCCTTTGAATTCATCCACATCGAGGTTCTCTTTCTCTAACTGTTCAATAATGTCAGTAAAGATGTCGTACAGCCACTGATAACGCTCTCGGTTGCACTTTTTGTAGTAAGGTAGCTGGTCGTGTAGCAACCTTACATAATTCATGGCGTAGACATCTGCCGAGCATGAAAAGCGCTGTGTGTTCTTTATCTCAGGATGGAATGGCATGCGCAGATATTCTAAGCGGTAACGCTTTTCTATGTTGCGACGCTTCACGGCCCTGTTGTCGTAAGGCTTCGCGGAATAGCGCATGGTCAGTCCCTCGTTGTAGAAGCATGCCTTCAGTTCGTCAGGCAAGCCTTCTCCTATGATGTATTGCCACATGTCGTGAGCCGACAGATAGACGGGGCGCTTGGAGTGGTCGAAGATGTAGTGCATGATGGCTGTCAGAGTCTTGTCCTGCCACATAGACCACAGCTGATTCCATATTTCATCGCTGAAGGGGATGCCAATGCGCCCAAACACATCTTGTACATATTCGGGAACCATAGCGGCATTCTCGTCATATAGAATCTTGTCCTTGTGAACGCCTAACACATATTGCAGAATCATCTTGCCAATGACGTCACCTTCATGTGCACCGATGTAGATGCCGCCCTCCTCCATGCCTTGCAGCTCGTTGAAGTGATATTGCAACGACTCCTCGGGATATTGCCCGCTCTCGTAGTATTGGGTCAGCACGTTGGTCATCCTCACAGTGTCACGCTTCGGAATGAGGTACTGCATCCACAGCTCGTAGTCGCCAGCAGGAGCATCCTTTGGCAACAGGACGATGGCTGAGTCAGCTGTGAGTTCTCTCCTGTCGTTCGTGGAACTCCGTGTACCCTCGTATTCGCAATAGTAAGCAGTGTAACTACCCGGGATAGCCTTCTTGATTCGTTCTATTAGCGGTAACGTATTCTTCTCGAAGTAATATACGCCCTCCTTCCAATTTTTGGACCTCAGTTTGAACTCTTGATTATAGCATATCTCGAAGAGGTTACGCCAGGCTATATCGTCTTTTGGGTGCTGGCTAACGAAGTCGTTCCAGTAGTTGTACATGCTGTCTACCTTGAGCGAGTCCGACAAATAAATCGGTGCACCACCCCGCCCAATAAGTTCTGTTCTCTGTGCGCTGGCTCCCGTCATCATTGTGAGGCCCACCAGCATTGAAATGATTTTCTGTTTCATAATTACTTTTTTTAAGTTTGGTTTTGACAGCATACACACGAAACGTCAAATCGTTCATTTTATTTTCAAATTTATTGTTGTACTTTATTTATGTATACTACGTTTTCGCGGAAATATCCCGTTTGGGGCATTCACGTCATGCTGTAACCGCCTCCGAGAGTTATTCCGAGCCACAAAGTTACAGAAAGGCATAAAAAAGGGTCCTTGGCTAAATCTGAAAAAGAAATGTCAAGGGCTAATGTCTCAACTTAGGTTGAGAGTTTCTACCTGTTATAGACTATTAT
>CALEMB010000129.1 GCA_937902805.1 uncultured Bacteroidales bacterium | reverse complement strand
CGCCGAAATAAAGCCTCGGCTTGCCAAACTTCTTGAAGTCGCGCAAATCGTCCCGCCAGTTGGGCTGCGGGATGAGTGCCACTCGGAAACCATTGTGCTCCAACACCCTACCGATGACGGATGCCCCAAACGCAGGATGGTCGACATAGGCGTCACCAGTGACGAACACCACGTCCACCTCGTCCCAACCGCGCAAGTCGGTCTCTTTTTTCGTTATCGGGAGCCAGTCTAGGAGGGTCATTGCTCAAATATCCTTAAAATCTTCAGTTTTGTTTGTTCCATTTTGCCGCCATACGGATGCTCGCGCAAGGGCAAGTTGAATAAGGTCTTGCCTTTGAGCACCGTTTGCGGATGGGTAAATTCACGGAAACCCCACTCGCCGTGATAGGCTCCCATACCGGAATGGCCTGTTCCGTTGAAAGGGACACCTTTCACCATCATGTGGATGCAGACTTCATTGATGCAACCTCCACCGTATTGCTGGGTCTGCATGGTGCGGTTGGCCCACTTCATGTCCTTGGTAAACAGATACATGGCCAAAGGATGCTCCCGATCAGCAATGGTGTCCATCAGTTTGTCAACTTCTGCATCTTTGAAAGGCACGATGGGCAGTAAGGGACAGAAGAGCTCATGCTGCACGATATGTTCGTTGATGTCCACAGGATAGATGAGGGTGGGCGCATAACGGCGTGTCTCTTTGTCGCCGATACCGCCAAATACAATGCGGTCGCGGTATTCGTCAGCGAGCTTGGTGCATTTGTCGTAAGCCCCATCAGTGATGAGTTTGGGATATTCTGGATTATTCACGGGTTGTTCGCCAATCTGCTTGATGAAGGCTTGTTTGAGTTCCTCAATAAAAGGCACGGCAATCTCTTCAGCAACGGCTATCTGATTGATATTGATGCAGATTTGTCCGGCGTTGCAGAGTTTGAAGAAAGCAATCTTTCGGGCGGTGTCCTTCAAATCAGCGTCTTTGCGCACCACACACCAATTGCCGGTCTCGCCACCTAACTCAAGAGCTACGGGTGTGAGGTTTTTGGCGGCCTCGGCCAACACATGCTTACCCACGGATGGCGAGCCTGTGTAGAAAATCTTGTCGAAACGCTGCGCCAGACATAAATCCGCAACATCGTGCCCGCCATCAATCAAGGTGACGTATTCGGGCGGAAAGACCTCTGCAAAAAACTTCTTCAGGAAAGCAGTGCTGGCAGCCGACTTGGAACTGGCCTTGATGACTGCCGT
Organism: uncultured Bacteroidales bacterium; assembly: GCA_937902805.1. GTDB lineage: Bacteria > Bacteroidota > Bacteroidia > Bacteroidales > F082 > Limimorpha. The sequence continues at coordinate 13,760 of CALEMB010000129.1, read as the reverse complement.
GTTGCCACCACACATCGCCGCCGCCACCACACCGATGGTGAGCAGCATGGGGAAATTGAACGGGCTAATGACCAACGAAACACCGTAAGGCATTTTATACACCTTAGTAATTAGGCTCGGGAAGCACATGAGTCCGCTGAAATGCCTTTCAGGCCGCGACCAACGCCGCAAGCCGCGAATCATTTCGTTGATTTCCACGATGATGGGGCCAACATCACAAAGGTAGGCCTCCACTCGGCTTCGACCAAGGTCCTCGGCCAGTGCTTCTTCCATTTCGGTCTCGTGGACAATCACAGCGGCTTTCAGCTTCTTGAGCTGCTGGATTCTCCATTTTATAGGTAACGTGGTACCCGTGCGGAAAAATTTCCGTTGTGCGGCCACAATTGCGCTGATTTCGCTTTCGGTATAGGTCATGGTGATGGATTATGGGTTGGGGGTGACGGATTTTAGGATTTGCTCTATATCGCTATTGTTCAATGTGATAGGTGCGGAATAATTGATAGAGTCTTGGGTAACCATACGAATCAATTCAGCATGGTCTTCCGCTTTGACCGGTGAGACCAATTTGTCCATACCGCATTGTGCCATCAGTTGGGCAACGGCTTGCAGGAACAGGTCGGCAGCCTGCTCGTCTTCGGTGTCGAGATGGGCAAAATGGCAATGTCGGGCCAGCATGGCATACTTTTCTATGCAGTCCTTTTTCTGAAACTCCAACACGGGCATGAGCATCAACGAGATAGCTTGTCCGTGTGGCAGATGATACTTGGCTCCGATGCTGTGGGCAAAAGCATGGACATAACCCGCCAGTTGCGTGTTGATGGCATGACCACCAAAATAAGCCGCACGGCACATGTTCAAACGCGCTTCGATATTCTCTGGCTCGCGTATCACGATAGGAAGATTCTCGAAGATGAGTCGCACACCCTCTTTGGAAAGGTACATGTTCGCCTCGTCTACTTTGACATCGCTGACAGCACCTTCGATGACATGACTGAGGGCATCCATACCACAGGTAGCGGTCACGCTTTGGGGGGCGTGGAGGGTCAGTTCGCTGTCAAGCACCACGTGGGTGACATCCAGGCCAATCAACACGGTAGAGGTCTTCACCCCTTGACTGTTGTGCACCACGGCACACACGGTGACTTCAGCACCTGTGCCAGCAGTGGAAGGCACCGAAATCATGGGCAATGTCTTATTTGGGACAGGTAAAAACTTCAGCAACAAGGACTTGATGCTTCGACGAGGCATTTTCACTCCTGCGGCTATCATTTTTGTAGTGTCTAACACCGACCCGCCTCCAAGGGCAATCACACATTCGGCCTGACATTCGAGCGCCTTTTTGCGACCTGCTTCAATGAGGTCGATGGTGGGTTCAGAGTTGATGTCGTTGAAGATGGCGTAATGGATTTGCGCCTCATCCAAAGCTTGCACGATGGCTTGCTCGTAACCGAGGGCACTTAAGGTTTGGTCAGTGACCAACAGCACATTTTTGTAGCCATATTTTTGGCAAATCTTGCCCGTCTTTTTGCGTGCGCCGTGGCCTTCTACCAATTCGGGCTGCGGAAGAGGAACGGTATGTATCACTTTGCCGGGCAAGCGATGGATTTGCTTTCTGATATGATAGGTTTCCATAGTTGGTTTTTTAGTGGAGCAAAAGTACAATTATTCTTTGAATTATTTCTTTATTTCAAAAAGAATTCCGACCTTTGCAGCCGCAAAAATCAAAGGCAATAATTGTATTAAGAATTTTAAAATCAATAATTTATGAAAAGTTTTAACGACATAATGAAGGAAATTGGTGGTGCTTTGGCTTCCAAAAAGTTCTGGGTCGAGTTGCTGATTATGACTTTCGGCATGTTCATGACAGGTGTTTGCGTCTATTATTTCTTGGTTCCCAGCAAACTGATTGTGGGCTCCATTTCGGGTCTCTCCATCGTTTTGACCAACATTTTCAATGGGATGGGCATCAACATCGGCCTTCCTATGATGATTACCATCATCAACGCTATCTTGTTGATTCTTGCCTACATCCTCATTGGTAAAGAATTCGGACTCAAAACGGTCTATTGCGCTTTGATTCTCGGTCCCATGACCAAGTTCTGCGAATGGCTTTATCCCTGGCAAAACTTCGCCACCCCCAACGAATACCTCGTTAATATGGGCGTTGCTCCAGACCAGGCTTTTTCGGTGATGGGTAATCCTTGGTTCGACCTGCTCTGTTGCGTTATCATCCTCAGTGCCGCCCAGACGCTGATGTTCTCCATCAATGCTTCCACGGGTGGCCTTGATATTTTGGCCAAAATTGTCAACAAGTACTTGCATTTCGACATCGGTAAATCGGTGAGCGTGGCGGGTGCCATCATCTGCCTCACGGCTTTCGCCATCAACCCCTTCCAGATGGTCGTCATCGGTCTTATCGCCACATGGATCAATGGCTTGGTGGTGAATATGTTTACTGCCAATCTCAACCAACGCAAGCGTGTATGCATCGTCTCGAAGGACTATGACCGCATTCGTCGTTATATCATCGACGACCTCCATCGTGGCTGCACCCTTTATGAAGTCATCGGGGGCTACACCAACGAGAAGTCAATCGAATTGGAGTCCTTGCTTACCAATGATGAGTTCTCGAAGTTGATGGAATACCTTGGCAAGAACGAAATCAATGCTTTCACCACTGCTGGAAATGTCAGCGAGGTGTATGGCTTATGGGCTAAGGACCGCCACAGAGCAAGAAAACACGCAGAGAAACGGTAATTCCAAAAGTTTTTCTATTTTTGTGCCAAATTAAATTGCACAAACATGGAAAAGCTTTTAGACAAATTCTTGAGATACGTCTCCGTGGAGACGACCTCCGACGAAAACTCTGAGTCACAACCCAGCACCGCCAAGCAACTCAACCTGCTGAGTATGCTTCGCGACGAACTGCAAGCTATGGGCATTCAGGCCGAGCTTGACGAATACGGCTATGTGATGGCCACTATCCCTTCCAATGTCGACCGCGATATTCCAGCCATCGGTTTTATTGCCCATGTGGATACCGCGCCAGACGCTTCGGGTGCCGACATCAAGCCGCAAATCATCCCGAACTACGACGGCAACGACATCGTGTTGAACAAGGAAAAGAACATTGTCCTGCGTGTTTCGGAATTTCCTGAGATGGCGCAGTACAAAGGCCAGACGATGATCGCCACCGATGGCACAACCCTGCTCGGTGCCGACGACAAGGCGGGTGTGGCCGAAATCATGTATGCCGCCCAATATATGATGGAGTACCCCGACTTCAAGCATGGTGAGATCAAGATTGGTTTCACGCCTGATGAAGAAATTGGTCGCGGTGTAGTGAAATTCGATGTGAAGAAATTTGGTGCCAAGTACGCCTACACCATGGACGGTGGCGAAATCGGTGAGCTGGAGTATGAGAACTTCAACGCCGCTGGTGCGAAGATTCACATCCAAGGCAGCAACATCCATCCTGGCTACGGTAAGGACAAGATGGTGAACTCCATGCTTATCGCTATGGAACTCAACGGGATGCTGCCCGTGGAGCAGCGTCCGCGCTTCACGCAGGGCTACGAAGGCTTCTTCCATCTGACCGAGATCAACGGAACGGTGGAGGAGACCAATATGTCGTACATCATCCGTGACCACGACCGTCAGAAATTCGAGGAAAAGAAGGCTTTGATGACCGCTGTGGTTGAGTTCTTGAACAAGAAATACGGCGATGTGGTGAAACTGGAACTGAAGCATCAATACTACAACATGCGCCAGGAGGTGGAGCCTCATTTCTTCATCGTGGAGCGTGCCATCAAGGCTATGGAGATGGCTAACATCAAGCCGAAAGTGCAGCCCATCCGTGGCGGCACCGACGGCGCCAACCTCTCGTTCATGGGCCTTCCTTGCCCCAACATCTTTGCTGGCGGCCACAACTTCCACGGCAAGCTGGAGTATGTGCCCCTCGAAAGCATGATGAAAGCCTCCGAGGTCATCTTGAACATCATCACTTTGTTCCAAGCAGAAGCCTAATTCAATTGAAATAGGAATGAAAACCCCGCTTTATAAACGTTTGCTAGGCTATTTTGGCATCAGCCTGGCCACACTTGCCATTCTACGCATCGTTTTCATTTGTGTCTATCATGAGGCAGGAATCCGCTTTTTGGACATCTTGAAAGCTTTGGGAATTGGTGCCATCGTTGATTCAAGCGTGATGTCGTGTTGCATCGTCGTTTGTTTCTTGTTGGGAATTCTGGTGGCACTTCTCAGTGAAAAAGCCGGGAAAAGAGTCCTGACCATTGGCCTGACAGCAGCCTATATTTCAGTAACAACTCTCAACGTGGTGGATATTTTCTACTATGGTTACTATAATACACGGTTGAGTTACAATCTGGTACGGCTTTTCGGTGAGAACCCTTGGGATAATTTCGTGATGCTATGGAAGGGTTATCCCTTGTTGTGGATTATCGTGGGCTCCATCGTAGGTATAGTTTTGGTTTGGTGGCTTGTGGATAGGTTTTTCAAGGATGTAGAAATAAGACAAAAATCCTGGCGAACCATCGCCGCCGTGTTAGTGACTTTTGGTGTCTTCTCCTTCTTGTATTACGGTCCTCCTTTCTGGAGACTCACCACTTTCTCCTCACGGGTTATGCTGAATCAGGCCGCAAGCAATGGCGCTTATACTTTGGTCAAGACGTACAGCATAGTGCACAAAACGCATGGCGACATGTTTCCTTTTGAGGAGCAGAAAGTGCAGGAAGATATGGCGAAGAACCAGGATTTCATCTGCTCGGAAGAGGAAACACTAGTGAGTTCAATGGCCCCCACTTTGCGCAAGTTCAACGCCCCCGATACATTGGATGTGCCTAAAAACATTATCATTATCATCAGCGAGAGTTTCAGCGCCACGTTGACGGGTGTCATCGGGCAAGACGAGCGGTCATACGCGCCGTATTTTGATTCCCTTTGCAAGGAAGGCGTGTTGTTTACCAATTGTTTTTCGAACGGTCCACGCACCCAGCATGGTATTGTGTCAGTGATGTCGGGTTTCCCGTCCATCATCGGCAGTTCGCTCATCCGTCGCAGGGAGGCCAATGCCTTCTTCACCATCGCCGATGCGGTAAGGCAAGAGGGCTACGAGACCTATTTCATTCATGGGGGTAGCCTTGACTATGATGATATGCGCGACTATGTGCGTCAGGGTAACTTCCAACACATTTATGGTGTGGAGGATTTCGACACATGGAGGTTGAAAAACGATTGGGGCGTCTGCGACGAAGACCTCTTTGACTTTGCCTTCCAAAAAATCAAGGATGCGAAGCAGCCCCATCTCACGGTCATCCTGACCATGAGTAACCATGTTCCATACGACATACCTGAAGAGTTTGCAAAATCACACCCGGAAGTGGCTGGTTTTCAAGATTTAAAAGCATCCTACTATTATGCGGACTACGCTAGCGGTGTTTTCATGGACCAATTAAAGACTTTGCCGGAATATGAAAACACGCTGGTGTTGCGCATCGCGGACCACGGGGAGGTCTATTCCCAAGCCGATCGTCCGTTCAGGATGTTCCACATTCCCGCATTGTTGCTGAACGGGAGTCGCTGCGACACGGTTTTCGATGCCGTCTGTTCCCAGATGGATTTTGTGCCGACCCTCCTTTCGGAAATCGGATACAAAGGGGCTTTCCCATGCATCGGGAGAAACCTCTTTGCCAAAGACTACCATCCTTTTGCCACGATGAATAATTACGACAACCTCCATTTTTGGATAGAGAACGGCAAGGTGGTCACCTGGGACATGATGAGCGACGATGCAAATTGCTATCGCATGACTTCGGAGTATGTGCTGGAGCCTTCGGACTTGCCTTTCGATTCGGAACTTCAAAGGATGAAGTCCTATCTGGCATTTTTGAGCTATGTGTACCAAAAGGGACTGTATAATGATGCAGGCAAGAATTGATAAGGTCATGAACCCAATGCCCGTGAAAAACAAGAAGATGCTTCTTGCTTCGGTCTTTGTTATTGCGGGCATTGTCTATGTCCTTATTTCTCTGGTCAACCATTATCTTTTCAAGACTTACGGATTGGATTTGGGGCTTTACACCCATGCGATGCGCGACTTCTTTCACTTCCGCATTGATGATTGCAGCATGTTCAAGGAAACGCCGCAAAGCATTCTCGCTGCCCATTTTGACCTGTATCTGCTGATACTATCGCCTTTGGTGTGCCTTTTTGGGTCCTACACTTTGCTCATTGTTCAGATTGCCGCTGTCCTACTGGGCGGTTGGGGCATTTATAAACTCATTGGGCTGTATACCGATGACGACTTCATGCCGATTTTGGCCTCAGCCGTTTTCTTCATGTCTTTCGGCATTATCCACGCAATGTCATACGACTATCATTCCAACGTGCTGACAGCCATGATGTTGCCTTGGTTACTCTATTTCATCAAAAAACGACAGATGAAGTTGGCAACGCTGATGGTCGTGTTGTTTGTCATCGGAAAGGAGAACCTTTCATTGTGGCTGTTTTTCATCGCCATCGGCCTGATGTGGGACTATCGCAAAGACAAGAAAGTACTTTGGCATCTCCTCGCATACGCTGTTTTTGGGTTGGCTTATTTCTTGATTATCAACATGGTGGTTATGCCGAAAATCGGAGGTCAGGGTATCAGCCGATATAACCATTTGGGCAACAACTATGCGGAAATCGCCCTGCAACTCGTCACCCATCCTGGAGAAACCTTGCGTATTCTGTTCACCAACACCAACGCTCATCCCAATGTCAACCCGCGCAAGGCTGAGTTCTATTTTTGTGCTTTGGCTTCGGGAATGTTGCTTACCCTGCTGAAACCCAATTACTTGTTTATGCTTATTCCGCTCGTCGTGCAAAAAATGTTCTCCATTGACCCGATGCTTTGGGGCATTTCGGTGCACTACAACGTGGAGTTTGTGCCTGTCTTGGTCGTTTCCTCTTTCTTGGTGATTCTCAGGCTGAAAAAGCAGCTTCCAAGACTGGTTTTAGCTTCGGCCTTGCTCCTTTCCACCGTTTTGACCACTTTCTACACCATCGGTGAGCCCAATTCTATGGTGCTTTTGGACCAGATTTGCGTTTTCCAAGGACGGCATTATCAACAGCGTAAGTTCGACGCCAAGTTTGCCCGCCAGCTGATTCGGCAAATTCCAGATGATGCTTCGGTAAGTGCCGCCACGATGTTTGTGCCGCATTTGGCCTTGCGCGACGAGATTTACGACCTTGACAATCGCCCCAATCCAGGCGCGGATTATGTGATGATAACGGAATCTTATTTCGATATGGTGAAATACTGGAAAAAGGTGTTTCCTGACCGCGATGCCTATGAGACGGTGGCTACTGACGGGACGCTGTATCTGCTGCGTCGGAAGCCATGAACTGCGACAGGGTAGGGGGCAGGTCGCAAAGGCCTTTGCAGGTGTAGACAAAGAAGTTTTTGGCGGGCTTGCCACAGCGGTCGATTTCAATCACGCCCACAAGCTCTATTTCCTTGAAATACCATTGATAGGTCGTCTTTGGGTCTTTCGGATAGCGGCTGTCCGAGAAGAACCAATAGTTTTCACCCAGATGGAAACCACCTCGCTCATCGTTGATCCATAAGTATTTGTGCAAAAATGCGGGCCAACCCAAGCCCATAACACGCAGCCCAAGCGGTCGGGCGACATAATAATCGAGGTTAGCCAGCGGGAACCATTGGTTGGCCACGATGCCGTCCTCTTCATTCATCACGCCTTCTGCGATTTTCTGGGCGCGGAAATCGGCGAATTTCTCACCTAGTTGTCGCCAACCGTACATATCAACGGTGAAATCGTTGCGACCAATCTGCTCAGGCTCAGTGTGCTTGTCCAAAGGGATAAAGCCCGTCTTGATTTCGGCTACGCCAACGACCAAAGTGATCAAAAGCACCGAAAGTGCTGCGATGATGGATTTGGGCAAGTTCTCGTGTTTGTCTTTTAGATACGCTGCCGACAACAGGATAAGCAAAACGTATGCGGGTGCGTTCCAATGGGGTAGTGTGGGGCGCGTCAAGGAGAACACCCAAAACAGCGCAATCATCGGAAGGGCGATGCACAGGATAAGGCGTTGGATGGATTTTTCCAGGTTGAGTCGCTTCTTGAAGACCGCAACAATGGTGATAATGGCCAAGATGAAGTTGACCGGGTTGTTGTAGAAGAACTCGCCAGCCAATTCTGTTCCGAAGGTGCTGAAATTCAAGGCCCCGCCGCCCACGCGCTCGCTATGGAAACTGAGGCTGGCAAAGTTATATTTTATGTTCCAATAGAGAATGGGAATGCAGCAGATAGCTGAAATCAGCAGCGAGAGGTAAAGGTAAGGGTTTTTAAGCTGTTTTCGGTTGAAAACCAAGATGTAAAGTCCCATGCCGACCCAAAGGAAGACACCGGAATACTTGGAAAGCATGGCTAAGCCCGAGAAGAGTCCGAAAAAAATCAAAAACGAAGGTCCCTGAGCTTGTCGAAGGGCCGTACTTTCCTGGATTGCTTCGTCGTTCCTCCTCGCAATGACGCGAAGCGCATCCGAGTTGTCATTGCGAGCGGAGCGCGGCAATCCAGAGAAATACTTTATGGCCATCCAAATTGCCAACAGCCAGAACAGCATCAGCGGCGTATCAGGCATGATGAAAATGCCCGTGATGACAAAGGCATAAATGGAGGCGGTGTAGAGCAAAGCGGCGTAAAAACCGGTCATTGCGTCCTTCAAGTCCTTTCCGATGCGGTAAATAATGTAGGTGTTGGCGGTCATGATGACGACCGAGGCCAGACGGATGAAAAACTCGCTGTCGAACAACAAGTTAAGGCTGAATAGCTGTATCATCCAGCCCACCATAGGCGGATGGTCGAAGTGGCTCCAGTCGGGGTAGAGGGCGTAGGTCCAATAGTAGACTTCGTCGTTGCCGAACTCCATCCAAGCAGCCAACACGCCTCTCACGATGGCGCTGACGGCCAAGAGCCCAATCAGCAACTTGTTGATATTTTGCTCTTTAATCCTCACTCGTGCTCTCCTTTTTCTCCTTGGCCATCTTGATGAGATACCAAATCATGGCGGCAAAGGCAACGATGTAGACGAACCAATACAAATAGGTCTGGGGTTGGTTGACGAAGTCAAGCCGCTGGTCGACAGGCTCTGGGGTGTTGTGTCTCGTGACGGGGTTCAGGTAGAAATGCTGCAAGCCGTTGACAATGATATGCGTGCGCACATAATGGTCTTCGGGCTGAATGACATACCAGGCCGTCTCTACGTTTTCCTCCGTTTTCAGCACTTTGCCGTCTTGTCCAATAAATTGCACCTCTTGCATGGTAGGCAGAGAAGTTTCAATAAATAAGGTGTCACCGACCAGCTGGGCGCAGGTCAGGTGCGGGAGAGCTTGGACTTGCTCCACTTTCTCGGCCAAAGTCATGGGATAGTGGAAGAAGTTGTCGAACTCAACGGCATAACAAAGACCCTGGTCAAGGGCGTCATAAACATCTTCTGCATCAAGGCTTTGTGTGTTAATCATGGTCAGGTTGTGGCACACTTCCTTGGCCTTTGTGATGTTGTGTGTGTCGTCGTCGCCGAGGGCATACACACGATGTCCGTTGGAAAGGGCTTTGTCCCAATGCTCGAAGGCGTTGCCGTAGGGATTCAACACCTCAAGCAGGCGGTAGTTGCTCAACAGCACCATATCGCTCACCTTGTAACCATTCGTGAACGAGGCATGAGCGGGCATAACGAAGCGGCAGCGTTCGCCCAACTTGTTAATCATGTGCTGCTTCATGTTGAGGTTCTGCATGAAGAGGAAGTCAGGACGATACACCGACTCGGCCCCGATACAAATTTGGTGTGTCTTATGGATAAGGCCGTAACCGTGTTCGTAAGCAGGGATATAACCCTCTTTATCAGCGTTATGCGTGTTGATGCTCATGTAGTCGGAGATACCGTAGTGGTCGTAACCCAAGGCTTGATAGACGCTATCGATGGTCTCTTCTTTGCTCTTGCGGCCATTGGTCAGGCCGAAGAACTTGCGCGAATGGCAGTGGAAATGGTATTTCTTCCACAGGTCGGGGTTCATATCCTGATAGGGGTTGTAGAGGTATTCGCCGCTGAAGGGCTTGGGCTCCTTGAAGCTATAGGTCGGAACGGAGAGGTAGACATACAAAATCACCAGCAGCAAAGCAATGCCGATGCCAGCCATTATTCTGCCGAAGTAGAACCAGAAACCGTGTTTCTTTGCCTTGTCCATAGAGGTTATTTATCTGGGTGCAAAACTAACGGAAAAAAACGAGATGGACAATAAAAAAACAGGAAAGCTGGCTTTGAGCCAGCTCTCCTTTTGAAAACCAAATCCCGCGACGGAACTTCCACGACGGGATTCCCACTCTATTTCCATGCCAGGTCAAAAAAGTCAAAAAAGCTAGAGAATCAGTTGTTCTTGATGGCCTCGGTAAGCATTTGTATAGCAAGCTCAAGCTTGTTGTAACGATCCAATTCAAGTTCGTTGTTGATTTCGGTGTAGTTTTTTGACAAGCTGGTCATATACCTGTAGAGTTCCAAATTGCTTTCGTCGTCAGGACGGTCAAGCAGAATGGAAGCATTGGTGAGCCATGAAAGGAATTGCTGGGCTTTTTTCATGTCCTTCTCGTCAAGATGGACGGGACTCTTCTCATATTCGTAGAATTTGTATTTGTTGTCGGAAGGGTCTTTCTGAACGCAAGGGAATCCGGGGCAAAGCAACTTGTCGATGGGTTTGCCCTGAGCGTTCTTTTTGACATTCAGCTCGATGAATCTAAGACCCATTTGCTCGGAAATCTCCCTTTGCAGACAATAGTAGCAGCACACCTGACCGCGGATAGCCCAATAATTTCTTGTCAATGTGTTGGTTTTGTCATAATTGGAGAGATAATTCTCGGGAAGGCTCTCGATGGCGCGGATGACATCTTTGTAGAATCTTATGGTTCTGTTCATGTAATCCTTGGCAGATTGAGCTTGTTCTGCGGTGGCTAAACCCATGCCGTCCACGAAGTCTTTCATCCAGTCAGGTGTCTGAACAACATCAATGAGCGTTGTGGCGTTCTTGTCGTGGTCGCCATCCTTGTAAAGCATTAGGTTATGAGACGGAGGAAGTTTGTCATAGTTTGCGAGCTGGTCAATAGCCCATTGTTGCACGTTGTTTGGCTTAAAATCGCTGGCGTCCTGAGCTTTGAAATTCATGGGAGCCAAAAACATCAATACTGTTGACAGAATAAGGATTTTTTGTTTCATTACATTATTATTTTAGGTTACTATACGATAGTGGGTTCTATTTTTACATTTTTCAGCCGTCCATACAAACAGAACCCATTAATCTGTCAGACGACCGTTGTTTAACAATTCGGTTCAAGAGTACAAAAGTAGGGCTTTTTGTTCATTTAACAAAGAATCATTTGTTATATTTTCGCACTTCTATGTTGAACTTAGATGTCACACCAACCCGTTCAGGACTGCGTATTTCAGCAGTTCGGAAGAGGACTTGACACCCAACTTGCCGAAAATGTTGTTTTTGTGGCGTTCAACAGTTCGGCTGCTGATGTTCAGCTCTTTGGCGATTTGTTTTGGGTTTTTCCCTTGCACGCACATTCTAACCACCTCAAGCTCGCGTTGGGTCAAGCGGTTTTTCCCCTCTGGTCTATCGTCAGCGAGAACCGATACCGCTGCGGCATTGGGTTGACTCTCACTTTTCATTATGGACGTGATCATCTTAGGCAACACTGCGGGTTGTATGTCCTTGCTGATGAAGCCGTCTACTTTACCTTCAACGGATGCCTTCACCTCCGGACGGTCAATTTCACCGGTGATGACCAGCACTTTGGCCTGCGGAAACAACTTCTTCAAGGTTGTGAGCACATTGCAGGCATTGCCGTCAGGAAAGAAATAGTCGAGAATGACCAAATCGAGGCCATCGGGGTGGGTTTCGAGCCAATTGATGGCTTGTCTTACATTGGCCGCTTGACCTACAATCTCACAATTGATATTGGATAGCGTCAAAATCAACTGAAGCCCTTCGCAATAAATGGGATGGTCTTCTACAATAAGGATTCTGATTTTGTCATTTATCATAAGACTGGTTTTAGGGTTTTGACATCAGGCTGAACCGCACCGTTGTCCCTTGTCCTTCCTTGCTTTCAACGGTGATTTTGCCTCCGTTGCGGATGAGCAGCTGATGGCATAGCAGCAGGCCAATGCCCGTTCCCGACTCGTTTTTGGTGCCTTGCGTGGGCGTGACCGCATATTTCAGCAGTGCTTCCTGACGGTCGGCACTGATTCCCATGCCGCTGTCCTTGACGGTCACCCATATACAATCACCTTCTTGCTCCGCACTGATGCTGATTTTCTGTCTCGGCCACGAGAACTTGATGGCATTGCTGAGCAGGTTTTGCAGCACGAGGCGCACCATGTTGACGTTGTCGAAAGCCTGCAGGTCGGGGATGTCGGTGACGACTTCCAGCTGTTTCTGTTCCAGTTCGGTGGTGTTGGCGGCGACACATTCTTCCACCAGTTTCTTTAGATTGACATCGGTCTTTTCGCTTTGGCCCGACCCCAGTTCCACCTTAATCCATTCAAACAGGTTGAACATCTTTTCCTTCAATGAGTCGGAAGCGGTTTTCAAGGCCAGCAACTTCTCCTTGACTTGCTCGGCTGTCATTTGTTCGAAGAATAGATTCATGGTGTCAAGTATCATGTTTTGCGACACCACTGAGGTCTTGAAGTCGTGCGACACCACCGAAAGCAGGTGGTCTTTGGTCTTGTTGAGTCGCGAGAGGAAAGCGTTCTGGCGTTTGCGTTTGAGGCCCAAATAAGACCCTACGATTATCATCACCACGAGCAACAGGGTCAAAATCGAGAGCATGACGACTCGCATCCGGTTGGTTTTGTTTTGATGCTCCTGTAGGGCAATCTGGTGTTCTTTCTCGCTGAGGTCGTAGCGCACCTGATATTCGCGCAACAGGCGTTGCTGCTCCGCGTCGAAGATGGAGTCTTTGATGACCATGCTTTGTTCGAGATAGTCCAAAGCCAGCCCCTTGTCGAAATGGCGGGCGGCGGCATAGGCACCGTCGAGGGCGGTGCGTTGCAGCTCGTCGAAGTGGTTGTCGGTGGCGATGGCGGCGGCTTCGCGATAATGGCGTTCCGCAGCCTGGTAGTGGCCTTCGTTGGCTTCAAACTCGCCATACACGGAATGGATTTCGGCCAAAAGGTAGGCATCGTCAATGGTTTGGGCCAAGGCCAGTGCCTCGTCGGCAAGGGCTAAAGCCTCTTGGGTGCGCCCGACGGCGTAGTAGGTTTGCGACAGCATGAGCTTCTTGCTGATGTGATTGAAAGGCAGGTCTCCATACTGTTCCGAAAGTTGCAATGCCTGTTCGGCCAAGTTCACGGCCTCCTTCAGGTGTTGTTCCTTCTCTTCACCCTCCATCCCTGCCGCCTGCATAAGCGCGATTTCAGCAAGGTTCTTCCGATAGGTGGCCAAATCGAGATAGTCTATCGTGTCGTGCGGCTCGCCAAGCATCTCGATGCACTTTTGGTAGAGCTTTTCGGCCTGGTCGTATTCCTCCAACTCAAAGTAGATTGTGGCCATGTTGTTGTTTGTGTAACGGATGTTCTTGTCGTAGAACGCTGCCGCGCCTTCCTTGTGCAGGGCTACTTCGCTTTCTTTCAGCTTTTCCATGGTCTCGGCAGTGAGTTGGTAACTCGCGATGAGATCG
>CALEMB010000128.1 GCA_937902805.1 uncultured Bacteroidales bacterium | reverse complement strand
CGATCTCCTCAGGCAGCGTGTTCGGTGATACCGAGGTTGAAATCACGGGCGGCAAGGTTTGGCACAACGTGTACGGCGGCGGCGCTATCGCCTCGGTAGGCACATACAACGCCTCCGAATTGGAAAGCCCCGTTCATCCTTATCTTGGGCACGGACATTCCAAGGTCACCATCACGGGTGGCGAAATTGGCAGCGACGGAAACGAGAACGGCATGGTGTTCGGCTCAGGCCGTGGTGAGATTGCTGAACCTGGTAATTTCCTTGATTACGTGACCTACGTGGCTACTTCTGAGGTCAATATCGGCACCGATGGCGGAGGCTTTGACGACCTCAAGATCAATGGCTCGGTGTACGGCTCCGGCGAGAACGGCCACACCTATTTGGAATCCGTGGTCAATGTCTATAGTGGCACCATCGGCTGCACACTTTATGAATACGAGCACATGACTACGGAACAAAAAGCAAAATTCCCGTATCGCGGCAATGTGTACGGCGCAGGTTGCGGCACCGATGAATATGACACGAAACCCCTTTTGTGGCCTGGAACCACTAATCCAGCCTATTATCCTGAAACCGATCCTCCTGTTCCTATCACAATTGGAAAATATAACCCCTTGGCTGGCATCACGCAAGGCAATACCAAGGTCAACATCCATGGCGGTTACATCAGCAACAGCGTGTATGGCGGTGGTGCCATGGCCTCGGTGGGTTTTTATTCGGTTGGAGATCCACATGATGACCCCACTACCGAGTTTGCGCTCAGTTGGCCTTACAAATTCGAATATACTGAGATTGAAGATTCGATTGTTGGCCACCGTGTGCCGACTGGTAAAACTGAAATCATCATCACTGGAGGGCATATTGGCACTTACAAGGAGGATGATTTAAATGTTCTCGCCAACAGTGGCAATGTGTTTGGCGGTTCAAGAGGTATGGCGGGCGACCGCTATGATTTCGTCCCGTTCGCCAATGTGAAAGAGAGCGTTGTCCGTATTAACTATTCCGATCCTGCTACAACCCCTAGTGCCGACGGCAATTTCATCGTCAATTCAGTGTTCGGCGGTGGCGAGAACGGTCACGTGTATAAAGATACCAAAGTCACCATCGACGATGGTTTCATTGGAGGCACGGTGTTTGGCGGCGGTAAGGGTAAGGATACTTATTGGGACTTCCTGAAATCTTATAGCGGAGGAGTGGTGAACACAAACCTCGAAAAAGTCCACAGCATCACCGCTGGAAAAGTGTTCGGCAACACCGAGGTTACCATTAACAATGGTGCCATCCAGTACAATGTGTTTGGCGGCGGCGAATATGCTTCGGTGGGTATTGGCAACTATTTCGGTTACGGCGAACTTGTGGATGACGACGACGTAGAGTCCATAGCGCTTACAACTACCACTGGTAAGGCTACGGTTAAGATCAATGGTGGAACCATCGGTACGCTTGGTTATCCTGATGCTGTAACATATAATATAGGCAACGGTTTTGTGTATGGCTCTTCGAAAGGTATCGTCTTCCCGAATGTCGATCAGCCGGATAACACCCCACGCTTCGACTATAGCCGCGACTTCTTCCTTGGCTATACCAACGAGACGGATGTCACCATCGGCTCGTCGTCAGGGTCGGGGGCAGGTCCCTCCGTCAGAGGCTCCGTGTTTGGCGGCGGTGAGGACGGCCACGTGCGCTTCAACACCGATGTGAAGGTGAAGAAGGGCACGATTGGCATGGCTTATTCTTTCACAGGCTCATACCCGGAACCAGAAGCAGATTCTCTTAAAAAATGGGTCTATCGCGGCAACGTCTATGGCGCAGGTCGTGGCATCGACAAGTACGACTCCGACGGTGACGATGTTCTCGATAGCTATTGTTCTTCTGCCGGTTCGGTCACCCTCAACACCACTGTGACTATTGAGGGCGGCACCATTCACCGCAACGTGTATGGCGGCGGTTCCAATGCTTCTGTGGGTCCGCCTCCGACGGGATATAATCCGGGTCCATCGAAATGTACGGTAAACATCAACGGTGGCATCATCGGTGAGACGCTTGCAAACGGCGACCTTTATGGTGGCGACGTTTTCGGTGCCAGCCGTGGCGCGCGAGACTTGCTCACCACTGCAAACATCGGCAGGTTTGCCAATTCGGCCAACACCGAGGTGAACATCAACACGGGTGCCAATGTGATGGGCAACGTCTATGGCGGCGGCGAAATCGGCCAAGTGAAGCAAGAGGCATTAGTCAATATGATTGGCGGCTTAGTGGAAGGCTCCATCTATGGCGGCGGCAAGGGCAATACGTCTGATGAAATGGCCGCTTTGGTCTTGGGCCATGCCATAGTCGAAATGACCAACGGCACCGTGGAGCGCAGTATCTACGGTGGCGGCCAGTTGGGCAATGTGGGTACTTTCAACTACATCCCTGTCACCTATCCAGCCGATGATCCCAATGAAAATGCAAATATAACAGTGAAAGTTCCTGAGAGCTTGAAAACAACGGAAACTGGTTTGACCAACCCGGAACTGAATGGTCTGACCAAGGTGACCATCAGCGGCGGAAAGGTGGGTGTCGATGGCTCCCTGATGCCTTGGGACGACCACAACCCCGACGACGACGACCGAGGCTGGATTTTCTGTGGCGGTCGCGGCGAAGCTGACTCCATCAGCTATCCCAAGGCCATCGCCATGGGCGTGGTGGGTCGCACCGAATTGGAAATGAAAAAGACGGAAACCACAACGCCGCTCGTCACGGCTTCCGTGTATGGCGGCTGCGAGAACGGCTTGGTCACGGGCAACACCCATGTGAAGATCATGGGCGGACAGATTGGTACGGGATTCAAATCGAAAGAATTAGTTAATGGCGTTTGGGAAGGTGATTTCGATTCTATGTATGATGAAACCTACTGGACGGCTGCCATAGAAGCGATAAACGGAGGCGATGATGCTGGAATCAATGCCGCTGCAGCCCAATTCCACGAGTGCGATGCCTGGACCTACGAGGCTCCTTACGCCGTATATGACATTTTCCATGGAGCATCTGGTTATGACTCCAATGGCGGTGCCTTGATAGGCACCAACGGCCACTCCTTCTTCGGCAACGTGTTTGGTGGCGGCTCGGGTTACTATCCCATCCGTCCAGGTGTATGGCGCCGTACTGCGGGTCGCGTGAATGGCGATGCCACGGTGGAAATCACTGGCGGACACATCCTCACCAGCGTCTATGGCGGTAACGAATACACCGACGTCATGGGCAAGAGTACGATTATTATGTCGGGTGGCACCATCGGTGTGCCGCGCACCTTGGCACAGATTAACGCACATCCCGTCACTTGTTATCTCTTCGGCGCAGGCATGAGTGACACGCGCACCATGTTCAATGGTTGGACCAACGTGCAGGAAGCCGAGGTCACCATCAAGGGCGGCACCATCTTCGGCTCCGTGTTCGGCGGCGGCGAAGACGGTCACGTGCTTGGCAAGGTCACAGTAACCATCAATGAAGACATTGCCTCGACCCTCATTGGCACTTGGGGCACATCCTACGTGGACGGCAACGTGTTTGGCTCCGGCCGTGGTTTCTCGGGCACGGCCCTCACGGCTGGTTCTGTTGGTGGCAACGTCAAGGTGGACATCAGCGGCGGCACGATGCTCGGCTCCGTCTATGGCGGCGGTCGTCTGGCCTCGGTGGGCACGCACTTTGTGAGTCCCACAATCCCAGACCCATCTGACCCGACGCAAACCATCCCCAATCCGCTTTACGGACAGTTCCAAGACGGACCAACCCATGGCCACATCACCGTCAACATCAGCGGCGGCACCATCGGCAACGATCGTGAAGCAAATGTAGCCCACAGCAAGGGCGGTAACGTGTTTGGCGGCTGCATGGGTCGTATCAAAAAGCTTGATAACTCGACGGTCAACCCGCTTTGGCCCCAACTGGCCCGCGCAAAGCACACCAAGGTGAACATCAGCGGCACGGCCAACATCAAGGGCGATGTGTTTGGAGGCGGTGAGTTGGGCACGGTGGCCAGGCATAATTCTGAAGACTACTCGGGCAACTCCCATGTCACCGTTAGCGGTACGGCCACCATCGGTCGCAACGTTTTCGGTGGCGGCTATGGTAGCGACGACCTTACCGAAACCTCAGGCATCGCTGTAGTTCCCGCAGCGCTTGCCGGTTATGTGTATGGCATCGATACAGTGAATATCAGTGGTGGTACCATCGGAGGTAATGTGTATGGCGGCGGTGAGATGGCCTCGGTGGGTACTTACACAATGAACGAAGGCAATCTCACCTGCGCTACAAGCACGGGCGAGATTACCATCGAGATCAGCGGCGGCACCATCGGCAATAACAGCGACTATGCCACCTACGACCCCGCCCATCCTTTGACGCAAACCATTGGCGGTAACGTGTTTGGCGGCGGCAAGGGCGTAACAAATAATATTATCGACTTCAAGACCTATTGTAACGTCAACAACACTACCATCACGACTTCCAATAATCCCACCATCTACGGCTCTATTTACGGTGGCGGTGCTCTTGCCCACGTGTTGGGCAACACTAACGTCACTGTGGGCGGCGGCAACATCGGCACTCACGGCATCACCTCATGGGACGGCAACGTCTTCGGCGGAGGTATGGGTGTTGATGGCAGCTCCACCGCAGGCCGTGTGGGTGGCAACACCAACGTCAGCATGACGGCAGGTCATATCGAAGGCTCCATCTATGGTGGTGGTCGTCTCGGCGTCACGGGCATCAACCATGAGGGTACATATATTGCTTCCAAAGGTAAAGCCACCGTTGAAGTCAAAGGTACAAGCTCATTGGGCAATACAAATGTAGTAACCTTGTTGGCCAGTGACTTCAGCGTGGGCGACATCTTCGGCAGCGGTCGTGGAGACGTGGATAATTATAATGACATATTGGCCGGACGTGTTGCCAGTACTGAGATTACCGTCTCCGGCAGTCCCACCATCCGTGGCTCCGTGTTTGGCGGCGGTGAGATGGCAAGTATCGGCTATTGGAACAACTCCAACGTATTTGAAACTGGTACGGGCGAGGCCATCGTCACCATCAGTGGCGGCACCATTGGTTCGGCAGGCGAATTGACTTATAAGAAACCCGCTGACCCCGAACATCCTGATGTTAATGCTGGCGAAAATCCTGGCCAATGGACCATGTATAACGCCGATGGCACGATTCTCCACACCTGCACTGGCAACGTTTTCGGCGGCTGTCAGGGCGATGTGGAATTTGTGGATCCTCTCTATCCCAACAATTGGCCTTACATGGGCCGTTCCAAGACGGCTACCGTCACCATTAGCGGTGGCGAAATCATGAGTGAGGTGTTTGGCGGCTCCGAGCAAGGCTCGACGGACGGAAATACGTATGTGACCATCAACGGAGGCACTATCGGTTCGGTGGTAAACCAACCAGGCATCGCCCCATACAACTTCGGCGGTGTTTTTGGTGCCGGCTATGGTAGCGATGATCCGGATGAAAACGACCATCCGATTACCGTGACAGGCGTTGCCACAGCCACAACGGCTGCCACGAGAGCTGGTCGCGTGTATGGCAATACCCAAGTCGATGTGTTGGATGGCACCATCAAAGGCTATATATTTGGAGGCGCTTGCTTTGCCTATCTCGGCGATGAAACCAACACTAAGGGAAACGCCCTTGTCAATATCGGTAAAGTTACTCATGGTAGCAGCGGCGACACCTACTCAGGCAATGCCACCATTAAGGGCTCCGTCTTTGGCGCCAATAACCACAGTGGCACGCCTTATGGTGATGTTACGGTGAATGTGTATAGCACAGCGCATACAGGTCAACCTGTTAACCAGAATGGAGGCGACACGTATCCTGATCCCCTTCCGGCTAATCCGACTCCCGAATGGTTGGCCACTATCCCGAATGGAACCAACAACTTCGCCATCTACCAAGTGTTTGGCGGTAGTAACATGGCCGACTATACACCATTGGCCAATAAGAAGGCCACGGTGAACGTGTTTGACTGCCATACCAACACTATATATGATGTGTTTGGCGGCTCCAATGCGGCTCATGTGGGGCAATCCACCGGCTACACTACTGATGTCGATGTCCATATCTACGGCGGCCGTATGCACCGCGTCTTCGGTGGCGGTAATGGTAGTTTGGCAAATAATATTGCAGCCAACATTTACGGTAATGCCAATACGACTGTCGATGGCGGTTTGATTGACGAATTGTATGGCGGCAGCAACAGCTATGGCGACATCAACCAAATCAATTTGATGGTCACCCAAGACCCTGCTTGTGATTTGGTGATTGGCGAAATCTTCGGCGGCGGTAACGAAGCTCCGCTCTTCGGCGATGTGGTCACCACGGTTTTGTGCGGTGCCGGTAGCTACGGCGATTTCTACGGCGGTGCCAATCTGGCCGACATTTTCGGCAACGTCACCGTCAACGTGTTTGGCGGCACCTTCGACAACCTCTTTGCCGGTTCGAAGGGCCGTTTGGCCAGTAGTACCGAACCAGCGAAGTCTGCCGACATCAGAAGATTCCCGGCAAGCGGTTACAATTGGAATGATAATCCTGATCATTATCCTTCGGAATATCTGCTGGCTATGCAGTCTTATCTGAGTAGTCATACAGATTGGTATGGCAAAGGCGGCAATGTCACCCTCAACCTCTTTGGCGGCAAAATCACCAATGCCTATGGCGGCAGCGATGTGCTGGGCAAGATTGATGGCGAGATTCAGGTCAATGTGTTTGATGCAGAATACAGCACTTGCGGCCTTGACCTGGTGAACCTTTATGGTGCCGGCCGCGATACGGACTATGAACCGAATTATGCGATTACGAATCCAGCTACAGAACGCTTGACGCCTGAAATCAATGTCATCCACGGCACGGTGAAGGGCGATGTGTATGGCGGCGGCAAGGGTACGGTGACGGGTTCGGGCAGCACGGCCACGGCCACGGCTACCACTATGTCGAGCCCTGTGGTGAATATCGGTTATGAGGCTTCTATGGGCACTGCAGGAACGGGACACGAGGGCGAACTTATCAATACGCTCTTTAACACGATTCATGCCCATACCGACGATCCTTCCGCTACCACCCCCTATTATTGGCCAGTGCCTGCTAACTATATTACTTATGTCGGAAGCAATACTCCCAACACGGGCAATGTGTATGGCGGAGGCCATGCGGGTAAGGTGATAGGCAACACCTATGTGAATGTCAATAAGGCTACCACTTCCGGTGCCAGCACTACTATCGTCGGTTACCTGTACGGTGGTGGTTTTGGTGCCACGGCTGCTGTGCAAACCAATACTGCCGGTGACTATGGCGGCAATACGAATGTGACCATTAATGACGGTTGGGTGAAGAAAGATGTCTTCGGCGGTGGTAATGAAGGTAATGTGACCAATGATGTCACCCTGACGATGAGTGGTGGAAGAGTTGGTAAACCATCATGGCCTGCATTAGGTTTTGTATTCGGTGGTGCCAAGAAAGCTAACATCGGAGGTGATGTCACTCTCAATCTCAATGGTGGCTTGATTACGTATGACGTTTTTGGCGGTAATGATATAAGTGGTAACATTCATGGTAAGATTACGGTCAATGTTCTCCAAACGGGTTCCACTCCAATTGAATTTCATAAGGGGGGTAGTCTTTATGGTGCTGGCCGCGATGCTGATTATACTCCCGATTTGGTTGGTGAAGAAAAGATTGATTCGCCTGAAATTAATTTCATTCACAACGAATTACCGCTTGATCCTGCTACCTATATGTCGTTTAATAATGTATTTGGAGGAGGAAAGGGTACGGTGACGGCTACTAATATTACAGCTACTGTTACTGCTAATCCAGTGGTCAATATTGGTTACAAAGAGGGTATGACAATTCCTTCAGGCTTTAATACTGCTACCGCCCAAGCTATTGTTGATAGAGTGATGGGCGGCGGTGAGATTGGTCAGGTGAAGGGCAACACCAATGTGAATATTGCGCATGCCAATACTAAGGTTGGCACCGTGTATGGCGGTGGCAAAGGGGACGATGCTGATCATGAGATTGCTCAGGTGGATGGATTCTGCACGGTGAGCATTAGTGATGGTCAAGTGGGTTACATGAAGCAAGTTCCAGTTATTGGTGGCGGAACAACCGACCAATTCGTAGGTGGTTACGCTTATGGCGGAGGAATGTATGCTTCGGTTACACATGACACCAGAGTTGAACTTACTGGTGGAACTGTAAAATGTGATGCTACTGAAGATGAAGGTGGAGATGTGTTTGGTGGAGGTCAAGGCAATAATACTAACGTAAACAATGATCTTGGCCGCGTCATGGGTTGCTCCTATGTTGAGATTTCCGCTCCGGCATGGATAGAACGTAACGTATATGGTGGTGGCCAGTTGGCCCAAGTGGAGCAGAATTCAAACGTCACTATGACTGGTGGCAAAGTGGGCACAATCGATTATGATAAGGTAGGTGGCTCCACAGTTTATAACAAGGTTGTCCACACTTCTGGCGGCAGATTGTTTGGCGGCGGTAAGGGTAGTACCAATGATGCTGACCAAGCCCGTGTAAAAGGCAATTCCAACGTTACCCTTAGCGGCGGTATCGTTTATGATAATGTGTATGGCGGTGGTGAGGTGGCCAGTGTAGGTCTGCGTACTGTAACGCATTTGAATCCTGAAGACCCGACTTCCACGATTACAGCCATCAATCCCGTGGCCAACACGGGCTTGGCTACGGTGACCATCACGGGCGGTCAGGTGGGTCCGGCACCGAAAGTGGAAACGGGCTACAACATCCCCATCGGCCTCAACGGCACCGACGGCTACGTCTTTGGCGGCGGCAAGGGCATCGGCGACGACCCGATAACAACTGAGCATCCTTTTGGTGCGTATTATGACTTCGCTGATGTCAACAGCACTTTGGTTAAGATAGAAATCCCGTTAGAAGACGAGAATCATAATCCTATTGATACTACCCTCAACCGCATTTGGGGTTCCGTGTTTGGCGGATCTGAGGACGGTCACGTATTAGGCAATACCAGAGTGCAATATGTCAGCGGCTTCACAGGCACCAAGGGCACTACGAGCTACGACGGTAACATTTTCGGCGGTGGCCGTAACTACAGCAGGAAGAACTATACAGCGGGTCGTGTGCAAGGTAACGTCAAAGTGGAGATGTGCGGTGGACAGCTCTTCGGCACCCTCTTCGGTGGCGGGCGTCTTGCCCTCACGGGCTGCAGCTTCATGGGCTTCAATTATAATCCTTCTACTGGCTATTATACAGCCATGCTTGATGGCAACGACCACGGCAACATCACCGTTAGGGTGACCGGCGGTAAGATCGGCAACGAAAACAAGATTGAGACCTTCACCACCTATTCCATGGGCGACGTGTATGGCGGCGGCAAGGGTGAAATGAATGGTATTAACCTGGATGGGCATCCCAAAGCCTCGGCTTTGCTCCTTGCCTTGAGCAAAAACACCAATGTGTATATCGGTGACACCATCATCAATGGGACTCCCGTCAGCCCCTTCATCTACGGCACCGTCTTCGGCGGCGGCGAAGTAGCCAACGTGGGCAACTATCGATGGAAGACTGGAACTTATTCAGATACTGACGAGACTATCGGCGACATCGAGTCTTGGGACGAAAGCGGCGTTTGCAACGTGACCATCAGCGGTGGTACCATCGGTGCCGAAACGGCGAAAATGCGTGTCCAAATGGCCGGTGTTCCAGGTGATGGCAATTACAACCTCTATTACAACGACGACCGCGGCCACGTGTTCGGCGGCGGAGAGGGCTTGTCGGGGGCTAATCCTGGCAGCTATCCGACCATCAATCCGTCTTCTGGAACGGCTGGCATCCATAACAACAAGTCGTTGCTCGACCTGATGGCCACCGTGGGCGAAACCCATGTGACCATTGACAAGACAGACCAAGGCTCAGCCTATGTGAAAGGCTCAGTGTATGGCGGCTCCATGAGCGGCCGTGTGTTGCGCAATACCGAGGTAACGGTTAGCGGCGGACAGATTGGCGCAGGCTATAATCCAGCAGGAACAGGCACAGAACAAGACAAATACGACGATGACGATTTCATCAACCCAATCACCTATTTCGGAACAACCCATCCTGCTGCTACTGATGTAGCGTCGGAGGATGCCCTGCTTGGCTGCTATCGTTGGGACTATTTCGCCAATAACCAGCGACCTTTCGACCCGATAGCGCTCAAAGCGGACCCTGTTGCCAACAAGCCCACCAACGGCGAGACCTGGTTCGGTTCAGTGTTTGGCGGTGGTTCAGGGTACTATCCGTATATCGTCAGAAACCACAACAACACTGCTGACTCCTGCGTTTGGAATCCCGATGCTGGTAAGGTCTTTGGCCATACCGAAGTGGAGATTACTGGTGGCCACATCCTCAGCAATGTGTATGGCGGTTGCCAGACCACTGACGTGGGCAATTATGTTGAAGATGGCACAACGCACCAGCTTAATAACAATTCTGATATTGCTCAATCTGCCAAGGCTATCGTTACAATAAGCGGCGGCACGGTGGGTGTTCCGGAAACGATTAGTTCCATCCAGGATTTCCCCTATATGTGCAGCGTATACGGCGGCGGCCAGGGTAACTTCCGTGATGAATTCAAAAAGTTGAACAATGTCGACAGCACAAGAGTCGTCATAAAGGAAGTTTCAGGCAAACCGAAGCCCATCGTCTATGGCATGGTGTTTGGCGGCAGCCAGAACGGACACGTCTTGGACAGCACCAAGGTTATTGTCAGTGGTGGTGTTGTCGGTATTACTGGCCTCTCGGGTTATGACGGCTGCGTGTTTGGAGGCGGCCAAGGCACTGTCCGTCCTAATCCTGGTCATCCGGGCGATTCTTTGTACGCACACGCTGGTCGTGTGGGCGGTAATTCCAGAGTCGTGATGACAGACGGCAAGGTTTTGGGTAACCTCTATGGCGGCGGCATGGTAGCCCTCACCGGTGTGGGTGTGGGCGGCTGGTTTGATGCCTATACTACTGGCACAACGTATGCTTCCGAACATCACGGCAAGGCCAAGGTGGAACTCAGTGGAGGTTTCGTGGGCAATGATTTCAACAACGGCCGTAACTTGTTGAAGAGCAGCTATGCATCTGGTAACGTCTATGGCGGTAGCCGTGGCAAACTCGATGAGTACGAACAGGATGACTTGGGCCGTTTGGCCAATTCCGCAGTCAAAATCAGCGGCAGTCCTA
This sequence comes from uncultured Bacteroidales bacterium, assembly GCA_937902805.1. GTDB lineage: Bacteria > Bacteroidota > Bacteroidia > Bacteroidales > F082 > Limimorpha. Next base: position 3,673 of record CALEMB010000128.1, on the reverse strand, counting down.
CCGTTTATGGCTCCGTCTACGGCGGCGGCCAGATGGCGAATTCCGGTTATTGGTTGGGGTACGCCGGTTGGTATGCGAATAACACGGCCACCACTCACGTGAACATCACGGGCTCTCCCACCATTGGAACCGCGCTTGAGTTCAAAGATATCGACGGCATAGCTTCTTATGCGCATGATCCAGGCGAAAGGACATATTATGATACCATCCGTTTCGTGAAGTATGGAGAAACAACAAACGACACCACCTATTTGAGGATGTTGATCCACACCCGCACGGGTAACGTGTTTGGCGGTGGTCAGGGTGAAGTGGTAATCCAGGGTCCTAGTCACAGCGTTGCTGGTCTTGAACAGGGCCACTGCGCTACCACCAATGTCAACATTGGTGGCACTCCCACCATCCGTGGCTCCGTCTTCGGCGGCTCTGAGCAAGGTGTCGTTTGGGGTGAGACCGAGGTGCACATCGCCGGCGGTACCATCGGAACGACAGGAATCACTCCAGACAGTTTGAAGTATAACCATAGTACCCATAACTGGACATCACTCACTGTTAATAAAGCCACCTACAGCTACGGCAGCGTCTTCGGAGGCAGCTATGGTATGGACTATTATTCGTCCTTTAACATAACCAATCCTCGACCCGCAATGATTGACTCTGTCAACAATTTGGCCGGTCGCGTGTATGGCAACACCTTGGTCGACATCACGGGCGGTGCCATCTGTGGCAACGTGTTCGGCGGCGGCAACATGGCCAGCTTGGGATATTGGGAAAAGGTATCGAACGACCTTGTACCTGCTGCGTATCCTGGCATCACGGGCACTTACGCGGGCAAGAAACTAGGCAATGCTACGGTCAGGGTCTCTGGCAATACCACTGTTATCGGCCCGCTCGACGGCACCGGCATGAACGCCTACGTGTTTGGCGGCGGCAAGGGTTTCTCCAACGATCCTGATGGGTTGCGAAAAGAATATGCCAACGTCGACAGCACCTTTGTCACCGTCAGCGGCGGCAAGATTTATGGCTCCGTCTTGGGAGGCGGCAACGACGCCCACACCTTAGGAAGCACCTCGGTTACCGTTAAAGAGGGTGCCCAAATCGGCACCGACGGCCTCTCCACTTATGACGGCAATATCTTCGGCGGTGGCCGTAATTTCCAAAACACCAATCATACCAACGGCCGTGTGGCAGGCAATACCTTTATCACCATGGATGGCGGCACCATCCAAGGCTCCATCTTCGGTGGCGGTCGTATGGCCCTCACTGGCGTGAACATGTTAGGCAACCCCTACGTAACGGAGCATGTTTATGATTCCGTTGCTGGTGGCAAGACGGTTCATGGCTTGGCCACCATCACTGTGAGCGGCAGTTCAGTTATCGGTAACTCCATAGGCAACGAACTGCTGAATGGCAGCGACGAGAGTGTGGGCGACATCTTCGGCAGCGGCAAGGGCGACACCAAGGCCTACGACGACATATTGGCTGGCCGCGTGGCTAACACCAAGATCAACGTCAGCGGCAGCCCGCTTATCTACGGCTCCGTTTTTGGCGGCGGCGAGATGGCTGGCATTGGCTATTGGTATGAAGATGGCGGCAAAGCCAAGTTTTATGACCAGTCAGGCACCTCAGAGGTGACCATCTCAGGCAATCCTGTCATCGGCACGGAATATGAGTTTGGTTCTGAATATTACAATACCCAACATAAGTGGACGGTCTATGACACCGATGGTACCCTCATCCACACTTGCACGGGCAACGTGTTTGGCGGCAGCCAAGGCGATGTGGATATAACGGCTCCTCACTGGGTTTCGATGGCTCGTTCCAGAACGTCCACGGTCACCATTAACGGCGGCACCATCATGAGCCGCGTGTTCGGCGGCTCAGAGCAAGGCACCATTGCGGGTAACGCCCATGTCACCATCAATGACGGTATTATCGGCAAGCAGGTGACCAATCCCGTAAGTAATGAACCCTATTATATGGGTGGCGTGTATGGCGGCGGCTACGGTAGCCACAAAGCGGAATTGAATGTCACCCATTCAAACGACTCTTCAAACGTTAGCTCCCAAAATCTGGCAGGCCGTATATATGGCAATGCCCGCGTGGATGTGCTGGGCGGCACCATCCTAGGCGACGTGTTTGGTGGTGCGTCCTACGCTTACCTTGGCGGCTATGGAGAGAGTCCCAATGGCAATGTGCAGGTGAACATCGGTAGCCCCGCTCAGGCAGATGAGGGCAATAACAACGTGGGCACTACCATCCTTGGCAGCGTCTTCGGTGCCAACAATCGTAGCGGCACGCCTTATGGAAATGTGAACGTAGATGTCTACCATACGGCACATACGGCAGCGAATACAGCTCCTGCGACCCCTTCTGGCGGATGGACGCCAGAAGCACTGTTGGCAAACGCAGCAACTCAGAAATATGCTATCAAGGAAGTTTACGGCGGTGGCAACAATGCCAGTTATACGCCCAATCAAGCACCAGACAGAGCCATACCGAGAAATGCTACGGTGCATGTCCACTATTGCGAAAATACCATCAAGGACCTTTACGGGGGCTCTAACGCAGCTGATATCGGCATTGACTCCAACACGGGATCAGCCAACTGCAATGTCATTGTCGACGGTGGCCGCTTCTACCGCGTCTTTGGCGGCGGCAATGGTACACAAACCTTTGCCAATGTCCATGGCACGGCTACGACAAGAATTAACGCCGGTGTTATCCAGGAAGTGTATGGTGGCGGCAACCATAATGGTATCATCGACAATGTCGATTTGGAGATCACTCACGACAACGCTGGCACCGCTCCAGGCAATTGCGACGACTTCATCTACGATGTGTTCGGCGGCAACAACGAAGCGGAAGTCATCGGCGATATCGTCTCGGTCATCAATTGCGGCGACGGCTATCAGTATGAGTTCTATGGTGGCAACAATACGGCCACCGTCTATGGTGACGTCACCACCAATGTCTTCGGTGGCGAAACCGCCTACCTCTTCGGCGGCTCGAAGGGTTCCAGCACTACGGCAGCCCATATCAGGCAGTTCCCGTCATATCAAGATATTTCAAATGATATAGCAGACCATCCTAATCCTCAAGATAGGAAGTATTCTGCTACCTTGTTGGAATATATGGGCTATGATCCAGAACATCCAGAAAACTTTAATTCTTCACTCGTAGGCAAGGGCGGCAACGTCACCCTCAACCTGTTTGGCGGCAAAATCACGCAGGCGGCCTTCGGCGGCAGCGACGAAAACGGCACCATCGACGGCAAGATTACGGTCAACGTGTTTGACGCACAGACCTCTTGCAACCTTGACTTGAACAACTTGTATGGCGCGGGCCGCAATACGGACTATGTGCCTATCTATACTCCTGAAACGGGCACGGAACGCATTTCGCCTGTAGTGAATGTCATCCATGGCACGGTGCAGGGCAGTGTGTATGGCGGCGGCATGGGTGCCTCAGCGACCGTTGAGGCCAGCCCCGTGGTCAACATGGGTTACTACGATGCTTTGGGAACTTATGGCACAGAAGGAGCCCTTATGGATAAGCTTTATGACATCATCGAAGCCCACCATACGGGTTGGATAGCTACAGCCCCTGCGGTTTCAGCTTACACGGCAGCGGTCAATAAAGATATCTACGGTGGCGGCGAGTTGGCTGGCATTTC
>CALEMB010000127.1 GCA_937902805.1 uncultured Bacteroidales bacterium | reverse complement strand
CCAGGTGAATGACACTGTCTGGCTGACAGCACATGCCTTCAACCGCTGCGCACCCGACGAGGGCATCATGCAAAGATACTGGATGGTGTGCTCCTTCTACGGTGTCGAAGATCATGAAGCCAATACTGACTTCTCCGTCGTGCCCAACCCCAACAACGGTCAGATGACGCTCAATTTCGAGAACCTCACAGGCAAGATCAAGGTCAAGGTGTACGACATGAGGGGCGCGCTCCTCGACGACTTCGAGACCAACAATGCCATGAACTCCTACGCTTACACCTATCAGATGAAGAACCGTGTCGACGGTATCTACTTCTTCGTTGCCACAGGCAAAGAAGGCACGGTGGCTAAGAAAGTGATTATAAAGCGATAATTAACATATTAACTCATGAAATTCTTCAAAGCACTACTGCTTGTTATGGGTGTATATTTGGCTTTGCCTAATCCCATGCTAGCACAAACGACATCAACTCAAGGCAAAGAATTTTGGCTCACCTTCATGAAAAACGGGTATGAAGAGCACCCAGATGGTGGTTGGGTAACTAACCAAGTGCTCATCAGTGCCAAGAGAAACTGTTCTGGCATCATTTCCAACCCATTAACGGGATGGAGACAAACCTTCACTATCAACGCCAACAACATCACTACCATTGACATCCCTATAGAACAAGGTTATCATAACGCCTCTAACTACGGCATCGTCTCAGACAAATCCATTCATGTGGAGTCGACTGACACCATTTCGGTGTATTGCACCAATATTGCCTATGTCTCTTTCGATGCCTCTTTCGTATTGCCTGTTGAAAGCCTTGGTAACGACTATATCATACAATGCTACGACCAATCGGATGGCTATTTCTACTCGTATGTCAATGACAACCAAACCAGTGCTTTCGTCATCATAGCCACAGAAAACGACACCGAGATCAGCATTACGCCTTCGTGTGCCACCTTGGACGGGAGGCCTGCTGGTGAGACCTACCGAATCACCATGAATGCTGGCGAGACTTATCATGTCAGATCGGTGAGAACAGGAAGCAGACGTGACCTCACCGGCACTAGGGTGACAGCCAGTGACTGCAAGAAAATTGCCGTCTTCAACGGAAACACCGTCACCTGTGTCCCCACCAACGCGGACGACGGCTTCGACCACATCTTTGAACAGGCCATGCCTTTGCGCTCATGGGGAAAACGTTTCGTTGTCACCAGTTCGCTGAACCGCGTCCGCGACTTCGTCAAAATCACCTCCAGTGCCGATGGCAACGAAATCTACAAGAACGGAACGCTATTGACGACCTTGAACATGGGAGAGTCCCATGTCTTTACCCTTAGGGAATCGGATGAGTCCTGCTTCCTTCAAGCCTCCCATCCTTGTGCGGTATTCCTTTACAACAACTCCTGCAATGACGGCTCTTTCTATAACAATCTAGGCGATCCCTCCATGGTATGGATTGCCCCTGTTGAGCAAAGAATCGACGAAGTGACCTTCTCCACATTCAACCACGAAACCACCAGTATCACGGTCCACTGCATCAACATCATCGTGGACACAGATGATATTAATAATGTATATTTGGATGGCCAACTCATTTCATCGAATGAGTTCCATCCCGTTACGGGCAATGATGGATACAGCTTTGCAAAGAGAAACATTTCGCATGGCTCGCACCACATCTCTTGCGCCAATGGCTTCAACGCCCACGTCTACGGCTTCGGCCGCGCCAGAGGATACGCTTATCTGGTAGGCTCCAATGCCATCGACCTCAGCACCAGCATCACCATCAACGACATCCTCGTCAAGCCCAATGAGACCTACTCCTATTGTCCCGAAGAAACCATGACGTTCCTTGCCGAGGTCAACTCTGAAAACTATTCCCTCGAATGGAGCTTTGGCGATGGTTCTACCAGTACCACCAACCCTACCACCCATACCTACCACAACCAAGCTGTCTATCCCGTCACAATGACGATCACCACAGACGGAAACGAATGTTGGAGTTCTGCGTCACAAACCTCGACCTTCTATGTCGACTTGGCACAGCATTACGTCATCGAGGATGATGAGGCATGCATGGGTGACTTCTACTCCGGCTATGGCTTCGAGAATGTGTTGGTCAACAACGACACCATCTTGTCTCGTTTAGTCGACAACCCCAACGTCCCCCAATGCAAAGACAGTTTGATGCTCTACCTCACGGCTCGCCCAAGCTATCACGTCCCCATCGACGACAGCCGTTGCTGGCAGGGACAGCCTGGCATCTACGACGGCTATGGTTTCAGCTTCGAATATGACAGTCCAGGAGAATACAACAGAGAGCTGGAACTTAACACGGTCAACGGCTGCGACAGCATCGTCCACCTGCACCTTACCGTGGCCGCCAGCATCACATACGAATTCAGCCATCACGAATGTAGCGGGAGCTATGTCTGGGGCGGTGAGACCTATACCACTTCAGGGACATACAGCAACCAATACACAACGCCACAAGGCTGTGATAGCCTCGTCACTCTGCACCTGACCATAGGTACCAACAAAGAAATGGAATTCGACACCCTTTCGTGCGACACTTTCATTTGGAACGACCAAGAATATGACCTGTCGGGCGACTACGTTCAAGTCTTTAACTCCTACGACGGCTGCGACAGCGTTGTGACATGCCACCTGACCGTTGGGGCTGCCGTAGAAGGCGCCACCACCGCGATAAGCGCGTGCGACTCCTACACATGGTATGAGGTCGATTACACCGAGTCAGGCATATTCACGAAGGTCTTCCCTTCCTATATGGGTTGCGACAGTATCCTATTCCTCAACCTTGATATGGAATACACCCCCAACCCCACTGAAATCATGCCTGCCGACACCAACAACCTTTCTCCTCATTGGGTCGTCACAGCCGCTGAATTCCAAATCAATTCCTACGACTTCACTTTGGAAGACCAAAATCCCAAGTGCACATGGGATTCCATCCAGTGGGCATTGGACACTCCTGAAGCACATTGGCTCCTTGAACCTGACACGAACACCCAACCTCCTGGAAAGATATGCACCCTCACGGTGTTGAACTCACTGCCCGACACGATTTGGATGCATGCCACCGTCTACAACAAATGTTATCCCGAAGGCATAGAGCGCCGCTACTGGTTCCTCTGCTCCTTCTACAGTCTTGACGAAAACAGTGCCAAGGCCCAATTCGATGTCGTCCCCAATCCCAACAACGGGAACATGGAACTTTTCTTCGACCGCTTCGAAGGAAAAACCGATGTCAAGGTGTACGACATGAGAGGCTCACTGATCGACCATTTCGAGACCCACAACGGCACTGCATCCAGCAGTTTCCGCTACACAATGAAGCCCGTTGATGACGGCATCTATTTCTTCATTGTTTCCGGAAAAGACGGTATCATGACGAAAAAAGTAATCGTCATCCACTAACATACACCATAAATTATTTGCACAATATGCTGAATTTCAGCAACCAGAGAAAATAAAACAAAAAAAAGTAAGTTATTGAAGTAAAACAATAAACTAAATTACTTACATTTGCCGATTATTATCGTCAACTCGTAGCATCTCTTCAAAAATAAAGACAAATGAAGAAGCACTTATTCAGGACCATCTTATTCTTATGCGGTACGATGCTTTTAAGCTCCTGCCTAAAAGACGACCCTAAGAACAATTCGACCGTCTATTACGCTTACCAGCAAATCCCGAACATCAACGAATTCATGCCCCAGCGGCTTTTGCTTGCCTTTGGCAACGAGAACCTGCATTTCGGCGACGAGCCGCCCAAAATTGAGGGCCTTTTCGTTGCAGACGACGTTTGGGTCACTGATGTCGATACTGTTCCTTCCAGCACATGGATGCAACCCGCCCATAATGCCATCCCCAATCCCCAATATTTCGAGTTCTACGAACAACACAAGGGTATTGCCAAGATGAGGTTCAAAAGCCCCAAGGGCCAAGTCGGACAATATGACTATTTTCTTGAACAATCAAGCACCGACAGGACCGATTCCGTCATGAAACACAATGCAACCCGATTTGTTGAAGACACCGTTTCCCCCATCTATTTCAAGTCGGGTAAACTTGAGGCCAGAGATTTCAACACCGTATATATTATGGGCGAAGACCCGTATTTCACCGTGTTCTACTATGAAGTCAGAGACATCAAGGCAAAGGGCGAACCAATGAATGCCGTTATCTTCACTGGCAAGATGGACAAAGAAATCCAAATCGTGACCGACACGGTTAACCACACCACCGACACCGTCGTCAAGCCTGTCATCAAAAACCTGAAATGGGGCATGCAAACCATGATGTATCACCAAGAAAGCACCAGCATCAGCCAAATCATCCGTTTGGGCTTCCTGCCCACGCCTGGCGACATCATTATGCTCCGCAACAATACCGACACACATTCTGCAGTATTCCCAGAATAAGCAACAAAAAAAAGACCTATCGCAGCATGAAAAAAACAAGCCTAATATTGTTCTTCATCTTACTCCTTATTGGCAACACCGCCACTGCTCAGGGAAGGTTTAGGAAACCTTTGCAATCTCAAAACACAATTGGTGCCAATGAAGCTCGTTACAACATCGGCATCACAGGAGGTTTGACCACCACACATTGGCTCCACTTTGGCGGTACAGAAACGAAGTATCACCAACCCTTCAATTTCGGTCCCATCGGTGGTATCACTGTGGAACGAATGTTCAACTCCAACTCATCCATCGCCATTGAAGGACTGTTCGCCATGCGTAACACCCATTTGGATTACAACGTGCTCAACTTCCCCGTTGCCATCAATGTCAACAAGGACTTCTATCGCCAGTATGACGTGAATTACATGGAAGTGGCGATTCAAGTGCCGTTGACTTACTATTTCAGCCAAGGCGACTTTAGGCCTTACGTTTTCATTGCGCCACGCTTCACCCTCCCCTTGTCGGGAAAGATGGAATGGCAAAAGATGGAAATCATCGATTACGGAACGGAAAGTCAACACTACAGCGAAGATGGTGCCGTCCACGAGATGGTGGATATGACAGGGCAAAACATGCGCCGTTGGAACATAGGTTTGGTGGCTGGTGTCGGTGTCCGCTACAGACTCATAATCAACAATTACTACCTCCTTTTCAAACTCGACCTTTCGGGGCATGCCGCTTTGATCAATTCGTTCTCAAAGGAGGAAATCACTGGCGAATCCGAAAATGTTATCGGTGCCTCTTACATCGACCCGTATCTGATGCAGAAGCGTTTCAATACCGATGCCTCAGTGAAGCTTTCGATCCTCTTCCCGTTGAAGAAGCCCTTGAAGGGTGCTTGCATGAAGTGGGGCGAATATGATTGATCCAAATAAAGACAACATAAGAAAACAAGAAAACGGTTGGCCATTAAGGTCAGCCGTTTCTCATTACAAGGATATGAAAAAGTGATTTACTTTCGTCGTTGTCAATCACCAAGGCGAATGATACTGCTATGGCCCAAATTGTTTCCCTTCAAGACTGGGTTGCCGTAGTAGCTAATGTTGCCCGAACCAAAGATGGTGTATTCAAGCCTCACATTGACACGCGCCTTGATATTGCCGGAACCGGCAATGTTGGCATCAAGTTTCTCTATAGTGCAGGTTAAGACGATGTCTCCAGAGCCTGCCACGTTGGCATCAGCCTCTCGCACCGTGCCACTGGTCACTTTCACGTCACCAGAACCCGCCAAAGTGGCTTCCAAGTCGTCCGCAAACAGTTCAGTGCAGACCAAATCGCCCGAGCCAGCCACACTCAACTCGATTTTCGGATAGTTGATGGCTTGTTCGAAAGTGATGTCGCCCGAGCCAGCCACATTGACTTCCAGTTCCTTGCCTTCCAATGGGCTAAGCACATTAAGCGTGCCGCTGCCCGAAAGGCTGATTTCCTCCAAACTCGGGGCCGTCACCTCAATGACAAACTCCGTGGGTTGCAGGGTGATGTCTTTGTACCTATCTATCCTTTTCATCATCAAGTCGTCGTTCTTCACCTTGATGTCAAGGTATTCCATGATATTCTCATCCACACGGATGGCGCATGTGTAGTTCTCTGAAACGGTGAAGTTGACCTTTGCAGGCAAGGCGATAGAGAGTTCATTGAATGTACCTACTAAGTAATTCTGCGTCACAATGTTGCCATTGCCCTTGATGTCTTTTCTCATCAAAAGATCATCATCGAACTTGATGGTGCAGGATATGAATGCCACACAAATGATGGCGCTTACGATTATTAAAATATTTCTTTTCATGAGTTATGATAGTTTATTTGGTTATAACACGATTTATAGTTTTATCTCATCAAGCCCAATGCCCAAGAGTTTCATCTTCTTGACCACTTCGGGCAGTTCCTTTTCGAGGAATTCCTCTCGCATTTGCTTGAGGACGATGTCTGTGGCTTCGGCAGAGATGAAATAGCCAATGCCACGTTTGTTGTAGATGATGCCCGCCGCCGTCATGGTCTCGTAGGAGCGCATAATGGTGTTGGGGTTCACCCCAAGTTGGATGCCGTAGTCGCGCACCGAGGGGATGCGGTCGTCGGCCTTCAGGTCGCCGCGCAGAATCTGCTCATAGAGTTGCGAACAAATCTGCAAGTATATGGGTTTGTGTGCGTTGAATTCCATGGTTTAGTATTTTTGAGTCTTGATTTTACGATAGGTGAAGAAGAGCAGCACGCCCGTGATGATGATGCCGACTACCATGCCACTAATCATTCCATTATGGGCGATTTGTATCATCTCCTCCTCAGAAACGCTATCCATATTTTCGAGCCACTGCTTCAGGCGGCTGCTGCTTGACGTAAATGCAAGTCCAAATATTGTGGAAAGCACGTAGGAGACACCCAGATAGCTGGCAAAAGTCTTTCCGGCTTTGTGTTTTTTGAAAACCATATTGCCGAGCATGAAGATAGCCGCCCATTGAATGATGCCCACATAAAGCGAAATGCGAATCACTCCTACAGGGAACACATCGCCAAAAGAGAGTTCCATATTGCTGGATTGCACCACTCCTTCTGAATTGTCTATCATGCGAACAACCTCATTGATAGTGTAGAGATGTATCGGCTTCTCGAAACCGCCGAAGGGGAAGAGCGACAGTAGCGTGTCAACCAAGTAACCGCCAAAGAAGACGATGATGGGCGTCACGATGGCGCAATAGATGAACATGCTGATGAACTTCTCCAACGAAGAGGCAGGCAGCATGGCGAAACTCACGCCCTCACGCGAAAGGTTGGCCTTGCCGTAGACCTTCTCTGGTACCATCATCATGGCCAATGCTGTCCAAGTGCAAAGCATACCAAAGCGGAACGGCTGTTGGGATGACGTACCAAACAAGAGGTTGAAAATCCAGGAGATGGCGTTCAAGCAGCAGAAAACAACAAGTCCAGTTCCGTAATTGCGGAAATACCTCCTACCGTCTTTCAGCAAAAGGTTCTTGAAACGATTGATTTCAAATGTGTTATTCATGACTTTATCCTCCTATTAGCTAAAGATTTGTTTGATGGTTTCCTTGTTTTTCATCACGGTGTTGAACAGCACCTCGATGCTCACCTTGCTGTCGAGGCCCTCGGTGTTGCGGGTCACGTTGACGTAGCCGCCAGGGATCATCTCGCTGTAAAGCGCGGAGTCGTCTTTCTCCATACCGTAGTCGAAATACAGCTTGTCAGTAATCTCGCGGAACGAGGCCTTGAGCAGCACCTCGTCGTGGTCGAGGATGATGATGGGGTCGATGAGATTTTCCACATCCTTCACCTGGTGGGTGGAGATGATGATGGTGCGGTTTTCCGTGGCGTGCTTGGTGATGACCTGACGGAAGAGGGTCTTCGAGGGGATGTCGAGGCCGTTGGTGGGCTCATCGAGGAGCAGATAGTCTGTGTTGAGGGCCAAAGCCGTAGCAATCAAGCATTTCTTCTGCTGACCGAACGACAGTTCACCATATTTGCGCGTCGGGTCGACTTCCATCTCCTTGCAGAGTTCAAGGAAAAGGTTCTCGTCATAGTTGGGATAAAACACGCCCAACTCCTTTATATTATTAATAGGTGTACCCTCCGGCGTGGCGAAGTCTTCCGAGATGAAGTAAATCTTTTGGAGGGTCTCAGGGAGGCGGTCATAGGGTGCAATGCCGTCCACCTCGCATGTGCCAGCAGTCGGCTTTTGCAGACCGCTGATGAGTTTCAGCAGGGAGGTCTTCCCCACTCCATTTTCGCCCAGCAGCCCGTAGATGTTGCCTTTCTCGAAGCTGAGGCTGATGTTTTTGAAGACTGGCTGATTCTTGTAGCCGAAGTCTAAGTTCTTGATTTCAATCATTTTGTTGTATTTTTGTGTTAGTGTATTAGTTGAATAGAACACTGCAAAAGTACAACAATTTTCTTTACTGTCAAGAGAAAAATGATTTTTTTGAAAAAAAGTTGAAAAAACATCCGTCTGCTCCCAAAGCGACAAAACCACAACCCTTGCCGTCATAGCGGGCTTGACCCGCTATCTCCTATACGGGATAGACACCCTTTCGCTCAGGAGATGGCGGATGTGACTCCTCCATGACGGCAAAAGGTGCAATATGGTGCTCCGTGTTTAATGTACTATCTTGTTGTAGTGACACAACAATATCCCATCGTGGTCTTTTTCATGCAGGTGCATTGCCCCGCCAAGGCAATTCTTAAACACCTTGCAGTCGGAGCATTGACCCGTCTTCATCCAAGCGCGGTCACGGAAAAGTTGGAAACGGTTTTCCCAGACATCGAGGAAATCATCTTGATAAATGTTGCCTTGCGCGAAGCGACGGTCGATGTTGGGACAGGCGGAAATGGATCCGTCAATGAGAACAGAACCGACGGTAATGCCCGCGCGGCAGAAATAGAACCAGTCTCGGGCTTTGCGCTCATAAGGACCGACGTAAGCCTCGCAACTAAACTTGCAATCTATCTTCCCTTCCTTTCGGGTGGCGACGATGAAATCCATCAGCTGGCGGAATTGCTCGTCGCTAAGTTGCAGGCTATCGTCAGTGGCAGCACGACCAATCGGGTCGATGGTGAACAGGCGCCAAGCCTTCACCTTGTGTTCGATGAGCAATTGTTTCATCGCCTCCAACTCTCCGAAGTTCATCGGACTGACACAGGTCACAATGTCGTATGTAGGTAGGCGTTTCTCGTTGGCAATCAAATCGATGGCGTATAGGGCATGGTCAAAACTGCCTTGACGCTTGCGAAAAGCATCATGCGTGTCACGCAGGCCGTCCAAACTAATGGTGATGCTGCACATGCCCGCGTCCATCAGTTTCCGATGCATAGCCTCGTCGTAGGCATAGCCGTTGCTGACGATGCCCCAAGGGAAGCCATGCTGTCGCAATTGCCGCCCGCAGTCGGCCAAATCGGGACGTACCAAAGGCTCTCCGCCCGTGATGACCACCAGCACTGAATTACGCTCGAACTTGGTCTCCAAGGGTTTGATGGCACTCAAGAAATCCTCAAAAGGCATATCCTTGTAGCGAGATGATGCAAAGCAATCCGAGCCACAATGCTGGCAGTTGAGATTGCAGCGTTGCGTACACTCCCAAAAGAGGTAATTCAACTCATGGAGTTGGGATTCCTTCTTTCGAAAATAGTTATGAAGGGCTTGAAGCATCATTCTTCTGTTTCCCTTTTCATGAAGACATTCACGCCTAAAGATGGGCATAATGTCGTGTCTTTTGAGTGATAACCCTCTTTACTGAAAGTCAAATCCAAGCATTCCATTGTTGTCAGTTCGAATTGACCATACCCGTCTGTGGTATCCAATGGATGGCTGTTCACATCTTTGACGATGACTTCCGGAATGGGTTGTTCGGTCTCCTGATCCAAAACAGCACCCCAGATCACATCGTTTGGCGCTCCATACTTTTTCATACAAGCAAACATCATCGTCAAGGCTGGGATGCCCGAAAGCATCGCCACGCGGCGGAACCATTTATATAAGGAGTGCTTTTTCATCGCTCAAGGATTTACTATTTACTTATCAAATTGATTTTTAAACCAGTGAGGTCTGTATCAGAGTAGACCAAGGTGTCAAAGGGCTGATAGTTCTCTTCCTCATCCTCAACTTCGATGGATAGCGAGGAAACCCTATGGATATTGCCCCACTGCCGCATTTCAAAGTATCCGTTTTCATCCGATTCTCCAAAGTCATGACAGCCAGACCAGCCGTCAGCATGATACACATGCAAATGTATGCCTTGCAATGGCTGACCTGTGACCTTATCCGTCACATAGCCGCACAAGTTGATTTCGACAATATCATCAAGGTCCTTAGGCGTGCCATAACAAGCCTGCATGATGAACATCACCGTCGTGAGCGCCGAGGCTTTCATCAGCCCTCTTAACCATTTGTAAATTTTCATAGCGTTCGTTTTATTGACTGCTGCAAAGGTAACAAGAAAAACAAACGGATATACGCTTTTCTAAGGCGTTACAAACCTTTTCAGAGAATCACTTCTGATTACCAACAATTTACAAAAGCTGATTACAAGATTATTAGATTCCCCCTCACTTCTTGATGCTCAATAAAACGCCGAGCACGACACCAAGGAAAGCCGCAAACAGCACTTGAAGCGTTCCAGGAAGCAGGAAGGTAATGGTGTGCGCAGGATACCAGAACAGCGGGATGGTCTTGGCAAAGACAAAACCGTACTGGATATCCCAGTTGATTTTCTTCGAGAGGGCCTCTCCAATTCCTAATGGGCTACTAAAGAAGCCTTTCAGCGTTCCACCCGTCTCGGCGATATGGATGTCTGTAATCTTGTGGAAGGTCATAAATACAGGTGCGAACAAGGTGTTCATCAGCACACTGACGCACAAAGCGACGAAGAATTTGCCCCAACTCAAGTCACCGGCAAACCATTCTGCCGCCTTACCATTGAAATGGAAGCCACCATCCAACAACTTGACAGTGCCCGTCTTGAAAATGGTCATGACGGAAGCAATCACCACACCCAACACGCCCCAAATCAGCAGTTTAGGCAAAAGACCGAAGCCCTTCTTGAGGTATACGCCCTCACGGATACGCAAGGACAGCATCTCACCAAAAGTGCCAAGGATGGCAAACTTAAAGAAACTCATCAACAGGCCATGGTTAGTCGTAGTCGTGAGGAACCAATCCCAGGCACCTGGGATAAAAGCAAAGCCGCAAATGACGGCAGCCACAATCAGTATGGTCAACAAATCGGATTTTTTCATATTACAACTTATTGAATTACAATTTTTTGTGTCTGATTTTCAAATCTTAAAACATATATACCCGAAGCATAAGGGCACGACAGGTCCACCTGGTTCTCACCCTCCATCAAAACCACCTTTTGGGAATGGAGTTTCCTTCCCAAAAGATCGAACATCTCGATGTCACTCACTGCAAAGCCGTCACTCCATAGAATCATATGGAGTTCATCGCTTACAGGATTCGGATACAAGAGTTCGATATTCGTGTTATTGTCCTCTGCCGTAAAGAAATCGCCAAGGCGGTCAATCATATTCCCCACACGCGTCCTCAAGAATCTGTTGATAGCCGTAATGTCATATTCCCACTGCCCTAGGCTCAGAGGCAAACCAAAACGCTCGCACTGCGAAGGGACCTCTCCCCTGACCAATGCAGCGGCATCATCAAAATAAGCCTTTGTCACTTCGTATGTGAATTGCGAGGACAAAAGCTCATTAAAGCGGAGAAGAAAACGCTTGCTAAACTCTTTGTTTTCAAGCAGTTTTCTAAAAAGTAGCGTCGATCTGGAATCAGTAGGCCAACCCATATTGATGGTTGAAGTGGCATTGTCCAACACATCAAAATTCATTTTCGTGAGCGCATCATCGCCATCGAAGAAAATCCAACGCCATATCCCGTCGTTCAACTGATAGCAGCGCATATTGTTGGCAGGCCAGTCGTTGTTGGCAATAAACAGTTCAAAACAATAGTAATCAATGAAATTGTCAATGTCAATCATCTCCCCAATACGGGCATATTGCTCTTCTTGGGTAAGGTCACAGTCATTCACCCATCGCATCATCTCCAAGAAGCCCGTCGTGTCGCCATCCATCTGAAAGCCATACCAATTGCTGACGACATTATAGTCCGTGTCCTCATTCCCAAAATGGTCCTCCAGATAATGGGCGTCAGGCTTTTCCTTAAGATAATAAATGCCCCAATACTCGCCATTCAAGAAGAGCACCATGGGACGCGAGGCGATGGACTCAACATCAAGATTTGCCGCCATACGGTTACAGATATCGTCCTGAATCCCATAATTGAACCATTGATAGCTGAACGGCTTGATGACCAGGTGTTTGAAGCTCTCATTGGGAATAGACTCAAAGAAATGGTGCTTGAAGCGTTTCTTGCCATACTCGTCACGGGCATAGATTTTCATACCTTTCTGCGTCTGCCGGCGACTTGTCCCGCCATGCGTGCGCAATCCAGCCTGCTGGTTGATGCCACTATTGTCGCTAGGTTCATAAAACTCTACATTGATAAGCCGTTCCCATTCGCTGCCGCTTTGGTAGAAATTTCCCGTCCAATAGGATTCGGATGGGTCAAAATACTTTCCTGGGACAAGAATACCAGTATCATAATCAAACAAAGCCAAAGAATCGACACTGATGGCCATCACTGCCAAGCCATGGGTGTCGCAGCCCAAGGAACGGATGAAATAGCTCTGTGTGGCGACAGGGCCGACACGATTTCCTGCCTCATCGAATGCCGCAGCCCTAAGGGTGATGCAGTGTTGCACTGATTCAGGAGCATAAAACAATTCGTCACAGGCGGTTTGAACGGTATAAATATCCGATTTTGAATATAAACCCTCATCCAACCACAAAGGAGCCTCGTACAATGCCGAGGCTCCCGTTGGAGTATTGCCATTGATGGTATAACGGATTTGATAGGCTGCGTTGCACTGCAAAGCCAACTCAAACGACGCATCATAGAATCCTCCGGTAGCAGAAAATGTTACCGTCTGTGCCCGCATCCATTGCGACAGCAACAGCACGAATCCTATTAGCGCCCACCGTTTCATTCGTGGCTACGCCTTTTGTCCTGTTCCTTGTTCTGCCAATAGCGTCCCAAGAGGCAAAGCAGACATATTCCGCAAAGGATACCACCGAGGACGAAACCCGTCTGGTCTTCGCCCTTGGCAAGATAAAGATAGATGCCATAGCCGAAGATGGACAAATCCACGATGATGCTAAGGACATAGCCAACAATCCGCGAGGTCTTGTCGGTCTTTTTTAGCAACACATTGTCTATCACGAAGGTGAGGGCGACCAAGGCTCCGTATACGAGATAATATAGGCCTTTATCTGCTATATGGAACATAATCCAAATGGTTTGGTAGTAGAGACGGTGTATGCACCGTCTCTACAAACCGATGATTATTTTTCAATACGGATACGTGCATCCACAGCGGTCACATAGCGAGGATTGCCGAGCAGCGGGTTCAAATCCATCTCGGCGATTTCAGGCGCGACTTGCACCAAGGAACTCACACGGACCACCTGATCAGCATAGAGGTCAAGATTGACACCCGCCTGACCACGCACACCTTCCAAGATCTTATAGCCCTTCAGGTGTTTGAGCTTCTCGAGCACCTCGTCCTTGCTGACGGGCACCAACACGCTCTCCACATCCTTCAGCACTTCGATGAAGATGCCACCCAAGCCGAAGAAGACCTGATGGCCGAACTTCGGGTCGCGCATGGCACCGATGTAGACCTCTGTGCCTTCAAGCATAGGATACATCTCCACAGCGTAGGTGTCCTTGATGGCCATGAGGCGATCGAACTCCTTACTTACCGTTTCGAGGTCTTTCACACCGAGGGTGACGCCACCCACATCGCTCTTGTGCAGTGGGCCGACAACCTTCATCACCAGCGGCACGTCCTTCGAACAGCCAACCTCTTTGGCAAAGGCCAAGGCATCCTCTTTCTTGCTCACTTCCACGCTCTTCTTGCGGCTAATGCCAGCAGCATCGAGCAGCTCGTTGTAGTCAGCCATTTCAAGGTAACCATCCTTGCAGCGGTCGATTGTTCTGCGGATGCGTGGAACATCAATATCGGGAATGTCGGCTGCCACAGCGCCTTCCTGAACATAGGCTGGAATTTCTGTCATGCCGTCCAAGCTGGCTGCGCGCAAACGCTTGATACCTTTAACAAGACGATAACCTCCATCCACAGGGCTGACGGTAATCGGTGTGAGCATACCAAACTCACGTATGGAATCGGCAACTTCGGCCACCTCGGCCTTGTCAGGCTCGACAGAAGCAGACACCATAATCTTATCTATAGGAAGATTTTCGATGTTGCCCGTTTTGGGTTTGGGCGTATTGTATACTTTGCAGATGGCATTGCCAAGCACACATTCCTCTGGGAAGTTGATACGGCCCTTGGCGATGAAGTCGTTAATTTCGTCCTTCACGTTGATGATACTCGGCAGCACGGGGAAAATGGGCTTCTTGCAGGTCTTCATCTTCTCGTCCAGCAGATCATAGACCTCCTTGTTCGAGAAGAGTCCAGGCGAGCCAAAAATAACGACCGAGAAGTCTATGTCGGTATAGTCGTTCTCCACCGCATCAAGGATATAACCCAATTGTTCAGCAGTACCGGTGGCGAGGAAGTCGATGGGGTTGCCAACAGAAGAACCCGGTAAGAGTTTCTCCAAAAGAGCTTTGCTGGCGGGATGTTCCTTGAGCGAAGGCACCTCCATGCCGCCATTAGAAAGCACGTCGGTGAGCATCACGGCGGGGCCACCAGCGTGAGTTACCTCGGCGCACCGCCTGCCCTTGATCTCGGGGTGCATGAAGACACCGC
>CALEMB010000126.1 GCA_937902805.1 uncultured Bacteroidales bacterium | reverse complement strand
CGATCTTCGGTATCAGGGAGTCTGCCGAGAAAAGAAAAGCGGACAACTTTGGCCATGAACGACATCCATTTCGGCAACATGATTCTCGGAGAGTTGCGCAAACAACGCTATAGTGTGGCGTGGTTTGCCAAGGAAATGGGTAGCGACCGCAGCAATATGTACAAACTGCTTGAACGGCAGCATCTTAATTCCGAATTTATTTTGAGAGCTGGCAAATTGCTTAATCACGACTTTTTCGGTGATGCATCCAAGATTTTCGTTGAAAGCATGTCCGACAGAGTCTGACTTGCGGTAAATCTAACGACATTTTGTAGTAATATCAACGACAATGTGCTATGGCCTGTTTGGATGATTAGTCTTTTCTTTGCAATTAAAAATAATATCAACGATAAATTAAATAACAAACAAAATTTCAACGTATTATGAAACACATCTACCGAAATGTCATCATTTGTCTGCTCATTGGTGCTTCTTTTATCGGATGCAACAAGAAGGTGGACATTCAAAACCCCAATGTTTCAATCGTCTCCGAAGAAGGCTTTACCACAGGAGAAAAGCACTTGTTCACAGGAACGACCGTAAAGTATGGGTTTAATGCAACCTCTAACGCCCAAACTGCCGAAAAACTGGTCAAATTCCAAGTGTTTGTTGCACAAGCTGGAGGGGAATGGATTTATGACACTACTTTTGTCCTAAATAACGAAGACAACTTCTATACAGAAGGAGAGTTTACTTTCGTAAGATTAGGCGATTGGAGAATTGGTGGTCGCGCTTTTGATGCAGCTGGCAATTGGAACACTGCCTATATTGATATCCACGTGCAAGAAGACATGGAAGAACCATTTACATGGCAACAAATTGGGCAAGACTCTGTTACAGGTTTCGGCGAATATGGTCTGCTGTGGCTTGATAGGGAGATCGTTGACAGTGTAAGTGTCGCGCTTGACACCATCACCCTTTTACCAGCTGACGATTCGATTTCGCTCTACCTATTTGATATGGCAAAATGGGGAGAAATCGACACTTACGATGGCAAAGCCGCCTTATTCAAGGACATTAAGAAAAATCCCAAAAACTATAAAGACAATAAAATAAGCTCCTACAACATCTTTGCTAACAAAGAAGCTGTAACCTACAACGAAGTAATTGCTGTGATGAATGAACACAAAAATGGAGAGAATCTTTTGCTTCTCATCAGCAATTCCTATTCAGAAAACTACAACGACAATGGATTAAGGCATTTGACCGTAAACGGAAAACTGAAATAAAGTAGTAACTTTTTCTAATCGTAGAGGCCGCATCATATCCAAATGCGGCCTCTACCATCTAAAACCGAAGTGCCTGATGGGATAGAACTGGGCAAATACAAGATGAAAATGCATAGAAACATATTATTAGTCGTCATCTTATTGTTTTCAGCGGGTGTAGCCACGGCACAAGACGTAATCCTAAAAAAGGACAACACCACGGTTTTGAGCAAGGTGCTTGAAATCACAAGCACGGAGATCAAGTATAAGAAATGGAGCAACCAAGAGGGACCGACTTATTCGATTAACCGTTCAGAGGTGACGCGCATTAATTTCCAAAACGGAGACGTGGAGCAGTTCACAGAACAAAATGTGCCTGTAACACCTCCTCAACAGACCGTTGTAACCCATCCTGAAGTTCAGGCTGCGCCAATACAGCCTCAGCCCCAAACTGAATCTAAGCCTGAAAAGCCAAAATCGCCTTACGCCAGAAGTCGGATGCAGTTTTCGCTGAATGGCGGTGTGGCTATCCCTGTGGGAAAGTTTGGAACGACAGCTAAAACATATAACAGTTTAGTTGATTTTTGTGCACCATTTCAAATGTTCTCAGAAAACACTGGAACTAGTAGTCAGGTTGGAGTAGGCGCAGCCAAAACGGGATTTAGTGGCTCTATGAAACTTCATATGCCTTTCTATGAAAGAGGGAAAAGCATTATTGGTGTTCCATTGAAATTTAATATTCTTTTTAATGGAATTATGGATTCTGAAAAGCAAGCATATAAATCAATTATAGAACCCGCACTTTCGGAAACATTAAACGAAGAGTATGGTGTTTATGCTTTTGATTTCAAAGTTAGCAATTTTTCTCGTTATTGGAATTTTTCTATTATGACGGGTATAGATTATACGTATTACATTAGCAAACCATTCGCCTTGTTTGCTGAAGGCACCATGGGTTTGAGCATTAATCATGTCACATCTACGCAATTGCAAAATCGGTTGGGCGGAACCTACATTGCCCAATATTCTGTTTATTCCATGAAAGAGTTTAATTTCAACTACAATACAAAAGCAACCTTTGCCTATGAAATAGGTGGAGGTGTTTTGTTGTTCAACCATCTCAGCATTGGCGTGTTCTATATGGGCAACAGCCCGGTTCAATTATCATATAATATTGATGCGGCAAATATCTCAGACGGACCGGATAGGCTTGCACAAAAGCTCCAAGTATCCGCACTAAGCATACAATTAGGCGTTCATTTCTAATTTGCAAACAGTAAAACCATAAAAATGAAAGCATTAAATAGATTATTCGCGACTCTGTTTCTGCTTTGCATAGCGGGAATGGCCACAGCTCAAGACGTGATTGTCATGAAAGACCAATCTACAGTGATGAGCAAAGTACTTGAAATCACCAACACGGAAATCAAATACAAGAAGTGGAACAGCCAAGACGGGCCGACATATTCTATCAGTCGTTCTGAAGTGGCAAGCATCAATTATGAGAATGGAGAGGTGGAGAACTTTTCAAATCTCACTAATCAACCAAACACAAACCAACAACCAACTCAGGAACCCAATGGAGGCTATATGGAACACCTATCCAATAGAGTAAAACTAAATGGGAAAATCCTATCTAATGAAGAAGTCAAGAATCTTGTTGATGAATGGAGTTATCAAATCTATCTCAAGGGTAGAAGGAAAGCTCTAATTCAGGATCTCTGCTTGGCAGGCGGTGGTCTTGCGTTTGCAGGGGCTTGCATCTGTGCCATTTACAAAAAGAAAGGTGGAATCATATCATTAGGCGTCGTAAGTGGTTTAGGATTGATTGGATGGTTGTGCATTGATGGTAGAGATGAAATGAAACAAGTAGCTACGGAATACAACTATCGGCAAAACAATCACTACTCGTTCAACATTGCGCCTTCACTGATGACTTGTGAAACACAACAATCACCAAACAACTATGGCCTTGGATTTACCCTCAGTATAAACTTTTAATGATCAAAGCATATGAAAACACCGTTAAAACAATCCATTATTATGTTTCTGCTATGCATTTCTGGCATGGCAACTGCGCAAGATGTAATTCTAAAAAAAGATAATTCCACAATTTTGAGCAAGGTGCTCGAAATCAACAGCACAGAAATCAAGTACAAGAAATGGTCGAACCAAGATGGACCCACCTACTCCATCAGCATTTCGGAGGTAATAAACATTCAATACCAGAATGGCAATGTTGACAAGTTCTCTACCAATGAAAACGTTCAAACACAAACAAATACCAACGGTCAAGCAGTTAATCCATCGCAAAGCAAAGGCTATATGGATCATAAGGCAGAAAATTTAACGATTAATGGACGCGTATTGTCAGATGAAGAAGTCCGTACCCTATTTGATGAACAAACATACCAGCAATATCTTGAGATTAAAAGGCAGGCCAAAAATCAATTTGTCGCTGGGGCTGCATTAGCAAGCATAGGTACCGTTTCGATAGGTACTGCTGGTATTCTTACTTGGATATGGAGAGCGAATGATTATGTAGGAAGCTTAG
The DNA here is from genome assembly GCA_937902805.1 of uncultured Bacteroidales bacterium. Taxonomy (GTDB): domain Bacteria; phylum Bacteroidota; class Bacteroidia; order Bacteroidales; family F082; genus Limimorpha. The sequence goes on along the minus strand of CALEMB010000126.1, from coordinate 1,994 downwards.
GTAAAGTCGGTTTAGGTCTAATGATTGCTGGCATAGTCACCGCTACGCCAGGATTTATATTGAATCTCACTGCCGGGTCAAAACTGAATCCAATCGCAGAAGAATACAATAAAAAACATGGCACATCCTATTCTTTCAGCATTTCTCCAACAATGCTCCAATACGAAAGCCCTCAATCCTCCAATAATTATGGTTTAGGCTTAACAATAAACATGAACTTCTAAAAACCGATGCGCCCGATGGGATAGAACTGGGCTATGAATCAAATGAAAAAGAGAATATCACGAATCCTTTTGGCTATCGTGATGATGGCAACGATGGTTTCATGCACCAAGGAAGACTTATTTCCAACACCAGTCTATAATCCGATAGACTATATTTCCATTCCGCGTGCAGAGTATCAAAGTTATAACGGAATCATCACTCGAGCCAGATACAGCATCAGCAATCAATCGAACAAAACCCTGTATTACTGCAAATTCCGTGTAACTCAATGCACCGAAGAAGGAGTCGCTTACTATTCCAAAGTTTACGAAATAGGAGACAAAAACGATATGACCGTATGGACATTACCAGCGGGCGACATTCAACTATCAGGCTATTATAGTGTTAATTTCCAACATACAGAAAACGGACACATTACTGACGACATCATTGACGCCAAATTCTATTGACCGATGCGCCCGATGGAATAGAACAGGGCAAGAACAAATATGAAAAAGAGTTTTTATTTAATGGCATTTCTGGGTTGCATTTTGTTAGTTGGCTGCAAAAAAGAGGTTGACGAACCTGTACCAATTGTAACGGAGGATTTATCGTATGTGATAAAAACTTATTACCGTTATGAGACAAGCAGTCACATCTATAAAACCACATGGACCTATGATGGGTATAAGGAAACAGGGTATAAGTATTATTATGACGGCCAACTTTACGAGGAAAGAAAAAATTATTCATATAACGGGTTGAATGCTAGTTATGATTCTTATTCGTATCGCGATAGTATTATCAATCGCCAATATGTCGAACGCGAATATCTTGACGAAACATTTCAGAGAACAAAATATAGTAAGACGCAATACTATTATCCAGATCCTCAAAATAATTATATTTTAGAAACCTATTATGAGTATGATGGGAAGAAAAAGATAAGTAGCAAAAGCTATAGGAACGGCATACTTTCTGGAGAGAACCATTACGATTATAACGGTTTGCGTTGCACATACAAGGCAACATCCTATTATACCTCCTCAAATGTTATCAGTCAGGAAAATAGTTATGATATAGCATATCTTGACGACAGCTATTTACGGACAAAATCATATTTGTGGACGAGGAAAAGATATGATATTGATGGGAATCTAACATCCTCTGATACGTATTACTATATCTACAATTACGACGGCAAGAAACCAACTGGATACCAATATTTCTTGAATGGCAAATTGAGTGCCGTTGCAAGAGACTACCAATACGATGGATTGTCCTGTTATTATTTTGTGGATTTCTATCGCGATGGAGAAGTGTATTCTACCTCAATGTACGAAGTGGAATATTTGGAGTGATTTTTTTCTTCGCTGTATTTTGGTTGGTAGATTCTATTATCCAAACAAATCCGCACGGGTGCCCATGTTAGTGAACAACAAGACAAGTTCTTTGTCATTTTGCTTTGTAACGGGTCCGAAATCACGTGTCTCACGCTGAAAAAAGTGGTTCTTCCGCACATTAGTTGAAGCATAAGTTACCGAACACCATTTTTCTTTGGCTCAAGTTTAGTATAGGACTGATTTTTCAATAGCCTCGGAGAGGCTGAATCTCAAACTGTTCAAAATTAAGCTACATGATTTTTGACGCGGGACACGGATCTGGGAGGAAACCGGGAGGAAACTGGGAGGAATCACAGTGTTACCTCGGAGTTACCTCGGAGTTACCTTAGAGCACCTATAGGCTTGGTATAGCGTTGCTATAGGCTTGCTATGGTTTTGAGGCATTTA
>CALEMB010000125.1 GCA_937902805.1 uncultured Bacteroidales bacterium | reverse complement strand
AGATCTACACTCTTTCCCTACACGACGCTCTTCCGATCTCGATCTATCTTAATGTCAAAACCATACGCCTGCATCACGGCCCGATCGTTCTCCTGATGGGCTTTGCGAAGCTCGATAGGCATGAGCGTCTCGTCATACAAGTCAGCCAATGACGAATCCTGACAGAGCGCACGGGCATCAAGTATGGCTTTGGCGGTTTGCTCTATCTTTTCCTTTTGCGCTTCGGTAGGATTAGGCCATGGGAAGTTGTTGTAAACAACATCTTTGCTATAACGATAGTCGCTTTTCAAACGTCCAGCCACAGCACGCATCCAAGCCATGTGAACAATGCTTGTGAGAACTCCGAAATGGTATAAGGTCGCATCAGGAATTAGATTCACTTGGTTGCTGCACATAACATTGGCCGACATGAAACCGATGGGGATATACCTTCTCTTTTCAGAACTAACCACAGGGACAATCAAAAAGTTCTTGTCGGGAATGACCTCTAATCCGAAACGATGGGGACTATAGGCTGCTTTCCGTGTGGCTTCCCGTTTGCTCCCTAATCGGTATTCGCGCACCTGCCTGACGATTTCATAGCAATGCGGCATGGCTTTGAGTTCTGCCGGCGAGCAATTCCCCAAATACAACACCCATCGCGGACGGCTGTTGATAAATTCATCGGCTCCATACCAAAGCTTGAAATACTTTTCAGAAGCAGGCTCTTTCTTGATGAAGTCTGCTTTCGATTCCTCGGTAAACATGAACAAGTCGTTGTCAATGCGTTGGCTACCCGTCAGGAGCGGCGGAACATCGCACAGCGGCTTGTTTCGACTTGTTATCCAAATGTCAAGAGCATCCATCAGATAACCGTTGATGTTATCTACCTTGATACAGTGATTGTCCTTTAGGAATAGGGTTTTCTTATTGGGATTATGGGTTTTGCTAAAGCCGATAATGACACAATGCACAGCCGCTTTTTGCAAACTTTCACTGTCCCATCGGAAGGTTTGGTATGCAAAATCGAAGTGAATGCCCGTTTCTTCAAAAAGCGGCTTCCAAAGATTGGCAACAGCAGCACCTTGGGTTATGGAATTGGTGGAAACAAGTGCTGCTTTGGTATTGTTTTCAGACTGCATCATCGAGGCAGCCTTATGATACCAAGCACAAACATAGTCCAAGTCTCCTACATTTTTCCAACGCTTTCCGAAGATGTCCATCATATCTTCCTTTTGACTGTTATTCATCATCCTTGCCCCGATAAACGGCGGATTGCCCATAATGTAGTCGTAAACGACTGGTTTCGGGGTTTGCTTTTGGGGAAGCGTTTTCTCCTCGACTTCCTTCGCTATCACATTCAATTCCTCATACACCCTGTTATATTCAGGCGAAGGCTCGCTTACCAAAGATGAAGCTGCTATGTCTTCTGGAATATCCTCCACTTTGAACACGTTCAACTTCTTCGTATAAAGGTAAGGTACAGAGGTTTCTTTTTCCAAAGTGGACCAATTCATGCGCAAGGCATTCCCCTCCTTGATGTTGGCATAGCTCTTCAGGGGCAGGAAGTCGATGTCGTGCTGGACGATGCGCTCTGTCTCTGCCAGCATCTGGGCTTCGCTGATCCAAAGCGCTGTGGTGGCCACCGTTACGGCAAAGTCGTTGATCTCGATGCCGTAGAACTGGTTGATGCTCACCTTGACGGGGTTGTGGAACTCGCCCAGCATCATCTGCCCGTGATACTTCTCGCGAAGCGCCTCGTTCTCCAACCTTCGCAGGCTCAGGTAGGTCTCGGTCAGGAAATTGCCGCTGCCACAGGCAGGGTCAAGGAAGGTCAACGAGGCCAATTTGTTCTGGTACTCATCAAGTCGACGCAAGCGCGTCCTCTCCACCTTCTCTTCCAAAATCTCGTCCAACTCACGGCGCAAGTCGTTCAGGAAAAGCGGGTCAATCACCTTGTGGATGTTCTCAATGCTGGTGTAGTGCATTCCTCCGCTGCGCCTGGTCTCGGGGTTCAATGTCGATTCGAAAACGGCTCCGAAGATGGTGGGCGAGATTTCGCTCCAGTCGAAGTCGAGGCTGGCATGTTTCAGCAGGGTCTGTTTCAGTCCCTCGGTGAATTGGGGTATCTCTATCTCCTCCTCAAACAGGCCACCGTTGGTGTAGGGGAAGGCCTTCAAATCTTCTGCCATATAGCGACTGCGCTTCTCTATCGGGGTGTTGAGCACAGCGAACAAGTTTTGCAGAGCCAATCTCAAATCCTTTGGCTCGTATGCAGCCAAGAAGTCGTGGAACTGGTCGTGGGCAAAGATACCCGCATCTTCGGCATAGAGGCAGAACACGATGCGGACGCACAGGATGTTGAGCCAGCGCAAAGCCTCGGGCGAATTGTCGTTATACTGCTTCAGCAACGCCTCGTAAATCTTTCCCACAATCTCGCCGGCTTGCATCGACACCTGCATCTCCTTGGTGATATGCTCGCTCTTCATGTCAACGAGGAACTGAAGGCGATAATATTCCTTACCCAGGTCTTTCAGGAAGATCTGTTCAGGCTCGACGTTGGGCTGCTCCATGTCGTAGACCAGGAACTCCTTGAAGTTGCAGGTCACAATCCACTTGGGGTGCTGCGACAAGGGCATGTTGGCTATGTACTTCTTGGCCTGTTGGAAAGGTGTCAGCTTGCCGCCCTCGCTTTGCGGAACTGGTGCCCGCAGGTTCTTGTCGATGGATTTCTGCTCGATGAGCACGCGCGTCGAGGGGATATGGCCATCGATGAAGTTGGTGGAATCCACCATGCTGTTCACCCGCTCTTCATAGCGGATGAATGAAGGCAGGTTTTCCACTCCGTATACATTCGTCAGCAGGTCGGCCCAAAACAGCTGGGACTCGCCTCGTTCATATCCCCTTCCTTGCCACCTCTCGGCAAACGCGGCAGCCGCCGCAGCGATTTGTTTCTCCGTTTTCATGCCTGCAAAGGTAAGCTTTTTCCATACAATTGGCAAAGAGAAATATAAAACACGCTATACTCTTGATAATCAGCCGCTATTGTTTTGTCGTAATTTGCACGATTTCGTGTCACTGAAAAAAAAATAGATATTTTCGTGTCACTGAAAAAAATAGTCATTTTCGTGTCACTGAAAATTTTTCGGTATTATTTTGTCGTAATTTCTATTTATTTCCTAGTTTTCTGATAATCAACTCGCTGTTTTCGTGTTGTAAATCACACGATTTAATGTCCCTGAAATCTGTCGGTGTTTTTCGAAACCCATTGCAAGAGCCTCGTTTTTGGCGAAAAAAACTTGTTTGAGTATAATTCGATGGCTAAATGATATTCGTATTAAATCTATCAATTAACTGAAAACCAATAATGTAACTAAGTATTCTCATTATTGATAGGATGCTGAATTTTGTCACTCCGACTTATTTCGGTGTTTTTATTTTTGCAGCCGCAGGAGGGCAAAAGTATGCCTGACTGATAAAACAAAACGAAAATAATATGACTATTCTTTGTCAACAATCAAATTACTAACCAGAGCGAAGTGAGCGAAAGAAGTCTCGCGAGTGAAACAGGTACCATTCTTCAGCTTCTTCCTCACAACACTCTGCCTAATGAGAAAACTACTGAAAGTCCACCCCGAGGACTTTGACGTGAAGACGCTGTTGGCGGCTGCACGAGAGGGAAGACTGTATATTGAAGAAACCGACATCGAAGCGGCACGCAGGAGGCAGCTGGAACATTGCCAGTGCGAGGCCAAGAACTATGTGAGCTGCATTGACGAGTATGTGGATCCCGAATGGAAACCTTATATCAAGGAGTTGTGGACCTCTATTCTGAACGATGCTCTTTTCACACCTCAGCTGATGCTTCAGAAGGGACGAAACCAGGGGCAACTGAACAAATACCTAATCACCATCATCGTTGATTGCCTGAGGGCAATGAGAATCTATCAGTGTGAAAACCTTCTCGAACTTCATAAGAAGATGGAGGGTGTGGACAAAAAGAACAGTATCTACAAAAGTGCCGGAATGTACAGCCTCTGTTGGGAACAGAAACAACGGTTTCACGATCTGGTGAAGTCTTTCAAAAAAGTCTAAAACCAACGGATTTTAGCCCCGAAGTATTCTTCGGTATTTTGCACCGAATTAAGGAGAAAGCCAAAAGGAAAAGGCAAAAAAGTAAATCACAAATAATAATCACTATGGAATCTTTAGTAAGAATTCTTAACCAATCCCCGCTGACCACGCGTCAGTATCAAGACCGCAAGACAGGTGAACAGAAAGTCATCAACAGCGTCACACTGAAACTCACCAACGGCATCGACACCTTCCTGGGTGAAATCACCGGCGAACGGGCTGTGAACTGCCCCAAGTATGACCCGCAGTATTTCTACCGCGTGCAATGCTCGATGGTGGTGCGCGAGTGGAACTCGCAGCAAACGGGCGAACCGATGCAGGCGACGACGATTTACATTGACCGTATCAATCCCGCCTGACCATGATGCAGACCGACACCGACAACACCCACGAGGGTTGGGAGGCGCAGAAGGGAATCAAGCCCCACAAGCAATATGGGGCAATGAACCCCCTGAAGCGGATGATCGACCTGCTGGGCGTGACGATGGAGGAGCTGCGCCACGGAGGCCGTGAGCGACAACTGAGCGACGCACGCACCCTGCTGGCGGCAGCCCTCCCCATCTCGCAGGTTGAGATGGCCGAACTGCTCAACTGCACGCGACAGGCCGTAGGCAAAATGCGACACCGCCACGAAGGTCTGCTCCGCAGCGACGCGAACTACCGCAACAAATGGGAACAAATCTCAAATCTTAAATCTTAAATCTTGAATCTTGAATTTTGAATCTTGAATCTTAAATCTTAAATCTTGAATCATGAAATCGTACAACATCCACATCCTGACCGACATGACGGTCAACCTGCAGAGTCAGAACCACTACGACCAACACGTGCTCAACGGCAAGCTCTTCGTCAACAAGCAGAAGCACCAGGTATCCTTCAACCAGAACCGTCCGCGCGGACCGCGCAGCACCGAGGTGATGCGCACGCCCCACGCCCGACTGGTGCGCCGTCCCGACGGCGACTTCACCCTCACTTTCCACTTCTCCAAAGAGGAGTATGCGGTAGGCCCCCAGCTGCTCGAAGAGCTGCAGAAAGTGGTCGATTTCCTCTCGCTTAACCCCTCTAAAAGACAGGCAGCATGAGTAAGTTCAGCATGTTCAGCAGCGTGAAGGCCCAACGTGGCGAACGCTGCACACAGGATAAGTTCAACGAGGTCAGCGCATCACCCGTGGTGCGCGACCTCTGCGAGGCGGTTGCCGCTGAAACCGACCACAACAAGCAGGGACTGCTAAAGAAACAGCTGCCTATCATCACCTTCCAGGCTTATTTTGCCGGTGCGCGCAAGAACGCATTGGCCGAGCCTAGCGGGGTTAGCATCTATGATGGCGACGACATGGAGAACCCGCGAGAGTTTTATGAGGCGAATGTAGCGACGCGCATCAAGGAATTGGGTATCCTTTATGCCGGAATGACGCCTTCGCGTCACGGATTGCGGCTGGTGTTTGCCATGCGGCCTGAGTTTGGCAGTATTGCTGAAGCCCAAAAATGGATGGGCGAGCAGATCGGCTGGGAGTGCGACCCTGCGTGCAAGGATTTGGCACGGGCCAGTTATGTTGTGCCGAGGGAGTATGTGTATTACCTTGACCCTCATTTGTTCGATGACGAGGAAACAGCGGCCGGTAGCCTTCATTGCGAGGAGTCGCAGCCGACGAAGCAACCCACAAGTACGCCGGCAGCGGTTGTTGTACCCAATGAGAGCCTATCCTTCAAAGGCATTCCCCTTGCCTCCATCGCCCACGAGTGGCTCATCCAGACCGGGGGTGAGCCTTCGGAGGGTGAGCGCAACGACCGCCTCCACGCGCTGGCGCTCAGACTGCGCCACATCACCGACTACAACGAGCAGGCCCTGCTGGCCGTGATGCCCCGCTACAATCTCGGCGAAGCGGAGATGAAGGCCATCATCCACTCCGCCTGCACCGCCCAGAGGACCGGGAGACCGAAAGACCTGCAGCCCGTTCTCGACAAACTCATGCTGGAAATAGAAGACGACAACGACGAAGCCGACGACGATCCCTCAACGCTCAACTCCCAACTGACTCTCAACTCTACACTCTCAACGCTCAACTTCACACTACCGCCTCTCATCCGTCAGATCACCGCCACCGCCCCCTCCGACTTCGCCATCGCCTGCGTCCTCTGCCAGCTGCCCCTACTCGGCACCTTAGGCTCGAAGCTCCGCGCACGTTATCTCGACGGACGCATGCATTCGCCCTCGTTCCAGGTCTCGTTGGAAGCCCCACAGGCCAGCGGCAAGAGCTTCATGACCCGCCTCACCGAGACCTTGTTGGCGCCCATCATCGCCCGCGATGCGGAAGAACGACAGAAAGAACAAGAATATCTGGAAAAACTGAACGAGCTGAAGGTGACCAACGTGAAGGTGACCCCCAAGAACCGCGAGGAGCTGCTTGGCCAGAAGCCCAAGGGCATCATCCGCTATGTGCCGGCCACCATCAGCATCACCAAGCTGCTCCAACGAATGGAAAACGCACGCGGTTTGCACCTGTTTGCCCTCGCCGAGGAGATTGACACGGTCACCAAGGCGTTCAAGCGTGGTTTTTCGTCGTATGGCGACTTGCTCCGTGTGGCGTTCGACAACGGTCGCTACGGACAGGATTACGCCTCCACGGAGTCGTTCAGCGGGATGGTCAACACCTACTACAACACTTTGTTCAGCGGCACGCCCAAAGCGATGCGGCGTTTCTATCCCGATGTGGAGGACGGATTGGTCAGCCGCGTGTGCTTTGTGGTACTCCCCGACCAGTTCGGCAAGCCGATGCCCATCTGGGGTGAACTGCGTGAGAAGGACATTGAGGAGGTGAACCGCCAGCTGGAGCGGCTGAATCACGTGAGCATCGTGGGCAACACCGTTCAGGACGACCACGTGATGGATCTCTCGTTCCTGAACCGCTACTTGGAAAAATGGCTCACCGAGCAGCAGCAGGAGGCCGTCCGCACCAACGACCGCACCCGCGACGTTTTCTGCCGTCGTGCCGCCGTGATCGGCTTCCGAGCAGGCATGTTGGCCTGGTTTCTCTATGGCGAGAACGACAAGCCCGTCTACCGCAAGCGCACGGCGCTCTTCGCCCGTTGGGTGGCCGACCAAGTGCTGACCCAGCATCTGCTCCGTTTCGAGATCAGCGGCACCGGCAGCAACGTGAACCGCTGGGAAGAGATCTTCAACCAGATGCCTGACGAGTTCTCCCGAGAGGACTTGCAGCGCGTGCTGGTGGCCAACGGCATCAACACCCCGCTCCGCAGCGTGCTCTACAACTGGCGCCTGCTGTGCTGCATCGAGCCGCTTTCGGCAGAGGGCACCAAAAAGAAAGACCAACGTTTCAGGAAACTCAAAACGTAAAACGTCAAACGTCAAATGTAAATGTTATCCCCTATCTCACCACCACCTCATCCGTAAACATCCAAGCCCGTTCTTCTGCGGCCCGGCGACAGGGAGGGATGCTTACATCCCTCCCATGCCCTGCGGGGCATTTCCTGATTCACCCTCACCTTGGCGAGCTCTCTGCTCCAGTTCCATCTTGCCGAAACGGAAGGTCAAGCCGACGGAGACGCTGCGGCTGTTGTATTTCGAATTAGAGGTAGAAACCACATACGGGCTGTTGTTCGAATTGCCCCAACTGTTCCAGTTGAAGATGTCGTTGGCATTGACATACACTGACAGTTTGCGGTCGAAGAAGTCGGCGCGAAGGCCGGCATTGATGCCATAGCGGGCGTGACGCTCGCTGAACAAGGATTGCGTCGGGGAGCTGTAATAGCCCGAAGCCGTCACCTCAAGTTTGTTCCACAGTTTGGCCCAGAGATTCAGACGGAAACTGTACGACCACATGTTGGACTCGTAAGGGTTGCCGCCATATTCAGTGTAAATGTAGGAATCGTAAAGGTTGGCATAGAAGCGCAGGTTGAAGAAGCCGCTCGGGCGATACATCACGTTGGCCTCCAAGCCCGTGCTGTGGCTCTTGCCCACGTTGACCGGATATGAATACTGAACCACTCGGTTGTATAGCCAATGGTATTCCGACAAGGATATTGTGTTGACATCGTTGGTCTTGCCTCGATAGTAAGCCGACAAGCCCACCGAACCGAACTTGTCCCAGTATTTGGTCCAGCCCGCCTCAACGGAATGGGTGTAGATGCGCTCCAAGTCGGGGTTACCCGTGCTGTAATCATCTTCGTGATACATGGGGAACTTGCTCAATTGCGCTGCTTCGGGGGCGGCAATGCGCATCGTGTAACTCAACCTGAAGTTGTGCATCGACTTGGTTCTGTATGAAAGGTGAATCGAAGGTCTAACACTGAAGAAATGCTTGCTGAAATCGTAATTGGTCGTGTCGTTGGGGAAAGAGGAGAGATATTTGCCGCTCACCAACTCACTGACGAAACGCACACCAGGCTTGATTGTAAAGCCACCGAACTTGTGCTGCACGGTGATGAAAGCCTCGTTATTCAGTTTGCTGAACCTAGCCTCGTAGGAACGGTAAACGTCGTTTTCCCAATTGTAGGGGCCGATGAAATCCGGGTTGGTTGCGGTGTCGGTAACAAGGATTTCCGTTTCAGGGTCGTAGCCAATCGTGTAGCCGACCGAAATCTCTCCGTTCTCGGAATAAGGGCGGTTATAGATGATTTCGCCCTCCCCACCTATAGAACGATCTCCACCGTCCTGCCGCATCACCTTTTCGTAGGCCACTGGTGAGGTGAATTCCCTTGTAATCGCACCTGCATTGCGATAGCCCCAACCCATGCCATTGACGCTAACAGAAAGATTGTGGCCTTTGTTATCGAACTTATGCTGGTAATACAAGCCACCGTTGGCAAAGAAACTGCGGCTTCGCGCACTGCTGTTTTCGTGTATGTTGGTCAACAAAGTGTCGGGGAAAAACTCTTCCCTCATCATCCACGCGTCGTTGGTCTGGTTGCTCCAATTGGGCCATCCGCCGAGCCAGAGGTTCAGGCTGTTGGCCGTATCTATCTCATAATCGAGGCTGAAAAATCCGCCCGCGTTGTATCCTGGGTTATTGTATTTCGATGAGTCAATCTCGTGGCTGGCCAAAACACCTTCATCTGTGAACAAGGATTGATCTACAGAATAACGGCCTTTCCAAACGGAGTAGCCACCGTTGACGTAAGCGTTCACCGTCAGTTTTTCGTTCGACCACACATAGGAAGCCCACGGGCCGACGTAAGGGCTCGTCGAAGCATTCACGCCAAAGCTGAAGAACTCGTTCTTTTGGATTTTAGCGTTGGTGACGATGTTGATGATGCCATCGGCTTTGGAGCCATAGCGAGCCGAGGGGTTGGTGATGACCTCCACACGGTCGAGGCTGTTGGCGGGCAAGGTCTGAATGTAGGTCTTAAGGTTCTCTGCGGTCATGTGCGAAGGCTTGTCGTTGATCCACACCTCGACACTCGAGGTGCCGCGCAAGGTAATGTTGCCTTCCACGTCGACCTCCACGCCAGGCGCGTTCTGCAAGGCGTCGGACAGCGTTCCCGTCTGGATGCTGGGGTCTTCGGCGACGTTATACATGGTCTTCTCCCCTTCCACGGCAAACAAGGGACGTTTCTCCGTGATGGTCACCTCGTTGAGCTTGGTGGAGCCTTCCTTGAGTTTCAGCTGGCCGAGGTCTTGGTTGCCCTTCACCGACAAATCCTGCTCAAAGGATTCGAAACCGATAGCAGAGACTTGCAGGCGGTAATCGCCATTGGGGACGGCTTGTAATTCAAACTTGCCTTTATCATCAGAGGCCGCGCCACTGACGAAAACGCTGTCGGCCTGGCGAAACAGACCCACATTAACGAAGGGAATGCCCTTGCCGTTGGCTTCCTCGACGATGGTTCCCGTAATCTTGTTTTGGGCGAAAGCCGTTGATGAAAAAGCGATAATGATGAGGGATAAAAACACTAGTTTTCTCATGACAATACTATTTTATAAGGTATTAACTATGGTTTGTTTCTTTTCGTATCGGAACAGGCAAATAATATTTTCAGTGTATTAGTAAACTATCACACTGCAAAAGTACGGCTTTTTTTGATAGTGTCAAGGGAAAAGTTGATTTTTTTTCGACGAGTACGTCATTGCGAGCGAAGCGAAGCAATCCAGGCATGAAGCAAACTTGTTCTCTGGATTGCTTCGTTCCTCGCAATGACGCAAAGCGACAATGTTTCACTGGCGAATCAATTGTTCACAAAACGCCTCCAGTTCCTCTTTCGACGACCATTCCCTCATGATGAAGAAACAGCCATTCTCAAGGTTATTCATGATTTTCCATTCCTGAACTACCACGCCATCGATGGAAACGGCACCTCTTTTTCCAGTGAAGTGCTTGGTAAATTCAAGCCAAAGTTGGCCTGCTTCAGGAGTCAGCCACACGATCATCGGAACGGAGACGTTGCTTGGGTATTTGGTAGGTTTGGTTACATCCACCCTTTGAACCATCGGCTTGCCTTCCAAAGCCATCGAACTGATCGCCGGACCTTCTTGGGAGTTCTTTTTCAGCAAATATAGTTGCACTCCCTTAGGATTACTTTCGTCTTGTCTCCAGCTATGCATCGCCTCATCGCCAATTTCCATTTTTGCCTCCTGCCGTCCTTCCATCAGAATATATGAATCATTATTTAAGATTTGCCGCAATTCTGGGACATCCTTTTCGGGGACGACCGTATCGGCAAAGACTTCCCAGATTGCCAGTTTCCCTTCCGTCAAATGGTCATCTGCAGCCCGTACATATTCCACGGTTTGCCACATCGGCGGCAGTATCAAGCGTGAAGCCACAATCATGTACGCCCAGACATCAAGGCAGAGGAATGTGACCATCATGGCGATGAAAAACCACTTCTGCTTTTTGTCGGAGACGGTTTTCTTGTTTTCTGTAGCCTCGGATGCCTCAATTTGCCGGATAATTTCATCGCACGGTTTGGTCTTATGACGTATTTCGGCAATTCCAACACTCACGAAAAACACCAACGTGGCACAAAAGTTCACTAGAAATGATACGAAATCCATATTGTGCCCAACTTTTGAAAGCAGAAAACCCACAACCAGGACTAACATAGGAACGGCGCTTAGGATCGTAAACGCAGTGAATAACTTCTTGAAGCCTCGGGCTTGGTTGGAAAGAGTCAGCAAGTCGTTGTTCTCTATGGCTTTGACGTGCAGTTTCCTCAGCATCCACATCTCTACGGCAAAGCTCACCAAGCAATAGGCCATCCAAAACAGCCTCAGCGAAAGATTGTTGCCAAATTCCCATTTGGTGATCAGCAGACCGCCGAGGAGCGCAACTGGATAGAGTATGTATTGTTTCCAACGGTAACGCATATAGAAACCCACATTACTTTTGATGGACGACTTCATCAGCCGGTCGCTGACGATTTCCTGTTGGTCGAACTGCTGTTTCAGCGTTTCGTATTGCGCTTTCAGTTGGTCCAGTTCGGAGAGATTATTGTTTTTGTTGTTTTCCATGATGATTCCCTTTCATTCGTTTTTCGACATTTTCACCAATTTTTCCTTGATGCGCGCCAGCCTCACCCCAACATTGTTCGGCGTGATGCCGATGATGGCCCCGATTTCGTCGTAGCTGATACCTTCGAGCCAAAGCAGGATGAGGCTTCGGTCAATGAGGTCGAGGCGCGAGATGCGGTCGTAGAGTTCACGAATCTGATGCGTCTTGGGCTCATCGGCCTCGTAGGGGTCGATATCGACGGTCAGCGGGACGGTCTCGATGCGGCGGCGTTCCTTCTTGTCTTGGTTGATGGCCGTGTTGAGCGCGACACGATAGATCCAAGTCTGCGCGGTGCTGCGTCCCTCGTAGTTGTCGAAGCCGTTCCAAAGCCTGATGAGGATTTCCTGAAACAGATCGTCGATTTCGGCCTTGTCGTGCGAGAACATATAGCACACCGTGTAGATGGTTCGCTTGTGCTGCCGCACCAAAAGTTCAAACTGATGTTCCTTGTCGTTGTTCATAATGCGTTTTCGTTGCAACGTTCATCATGTTAGACAACAAAGGTAGGGAATTATTACAGGGATTTCCTCCCCCACTATAAAATTTCTTTGTTCTCACATATAAAGACTCATGGCAAATCGTCTCCACCTCTTGTTGCAAACCTATGATAGTACAAAGCGTCAGAAGTAAAACAAAAAAAAATCTTGGAAAAGTGTAAAAAATCGCCAAAAATTCCTTGGAAAAGTGTCAAAAAAACATGCTTTTTGTCTTGGATAATGTAAAAACTGTTATCTTTGCGCACTGAAATACAAGTTTTTATGATAAACAGGAAAGCGTATCATTTTTTAATAGAGTTTTTTACTAATGAAAAACGGGCATTGTTGGTCACTGGAGCAAGACAAGTGGGCAAGACTTTTGCCGTTCGTAAAATCGGGAAAGAGATCTTTGAACAAGTGGTTGAAATCAATTTCATTGAGCAACCCGATGCGGTGGAACTGTTCAGACATCCTAAAAGCGCAGAAGAAATGCTGATGCGTATCTCGGCTTTCACTAGTAAGAAGTTGGTTCCTGGCAAAACCCTCATTTTCTTCGACGAAGTTCAGGAATGTGACGAGATGGTGACGGCCATCAAGTTTCTTGTCGATGAAGGAAGTTACCGTTATGTCATGAGTGGCTCTCTTTTGGGAGTTGAACTGAAAGACCTGCGTAGCGTTCCAGTGGGTTATATGGGTGAATTGGAAATGCATCCGCTTGATTTGGAAGAGTTTGCCAGAGCCGTAGGTATTAGCGATGAGGTGTTGGAATATCTCAAAGACCGTTATGAAGGACAAAAGCCCGTCGATGAGTTTATCCATAAGCGGATGGTGGAATTGGTGCGCCTTTATATGATTGTCGGTGGTATGCCTGCTGCGGTGCAGAAATATTTGGACACTAACAATCTGCGCAATGTTCTTAATGGACAGCGAGACATCATCCGCACCTACAAGCGCGATATCACGAAGTATGAAAAAGAGCATAAACTGCAGATTGAGGAAATCTATAACTTGATTCCGTCTGAGTTGAACGCAAAGAACAAGCGCTTTATCTTGAAGGAATTGGGCGAGAAAGCCCGTTTCGCCCGCTATGAGAGCGGCTTCCTTTGGTTGAAGGATGCGGGCGTCGCCATCCCGACATACAACGTTGAGGCACCGACAATGCCTTTGCTGCTCAACAAGCAGCGTAACCTCTTCAAACTGTTTTTGAATGATGTGGGACTACTGGCTGCCATGTATGGAGGCGACATCCAAGTCCGTCTATTGAACAATTTGAATGTCAATTATGGTGCGGCCTTTGAAAATTTGGTTGCCCAAGAGCTTTATGCTCACGGCTTTGCCATCGACCATGACCTTTTCTACTTCAATAGCAAGAAACAAGGCGAACTTGACTTTGTCTTGGAATATCAAGGCGAAGTGCTGCCCATTGAGGTGAAGTCGGGGAAGGATTACGAACGGCATCGCGCATTGAGCAACATCATGGACAATGAAGAATATGCCATTCCCAAGGCATTTGTCTTTTGCCAGGAGAACACCCAAATCAAAGGGCGTTTGGTATATCTGCCCATCTATATGATTATGTTTCTCCAGCATGAGAAAAACGACGACCTTACCTATCAATTTGACTTGACGGGATTGAAATAATACACAGGAGCCTTACAGGAGAGGCCCGAACTGAGTCAAATAATCATTGTTTACCGAAAATCCGCCAAAAATCCGTATCTTTGCACCCCGAAAATTAACACCTTATAATAATATGATCACTGCTGACCAACTTAAAGATTTATGTAAGAGGATTGATGCCTTGAGGAGGTATCTTTGACGTCGACAGACGTACTATCGAAGCCCAAGAATTAGACGAAAAGACACAGGACCCCGCTTTCTGGAGCGACCCCAAGGCCGCTGAAGCCACGATGAAGAAAGTGCGCGAGGTGAAAGGCTGGCTCAACGGCTACAAGGAAGCCGAAGACGCCTACAACGACCTCGCCGTGCTTTTCGACTTCGCCAAAGAAGGCGAAGCCACCGAGGAGGAAGTGGACGAGCAATACAACGCCACCATCGAAATCGTGGAGAACCTGGAGTTCAAGAATATGCTGCGCGAAGAAGCCGACCCGATGAGCGCCGTGCTGAAAATCAACGCGGGTGCGGGCGGCACCGAGGCCCAAGACTGGGCACAAATGCTCATGCGCATGTATATGCGTTATGCCGAAAACCACAAATATAAACTCACCATCTCCAACCTTTTGGAAGCCGACGAGGCCGGTATCAAGTCAGTGACGATGAAACTCGAAGGCGATTATGCCTACGGTTATCTGAAAGGTGAGAACGGCGTGCATCGCCTGGTGCGCGTCAGTCCCTACAACGCCCAAGGCAAACGCATGACTTCGTTCGCCTCGGTGTTCGTCACTCCGCTCGTCGACGACACAATTGAAATTGTTGTTGAACAGTCGCGACTGTCGTGGGACACCTTCCGTAGTGGCGGTGCCGGTGGACAGAATGTGAACAAGGTGGAATCGGGCGTACGTCTGCGTTACCAATACAAGGACCCCTACACGGGCGAAGAAGAGGAAATCCTCATCGAGAACACCGAAACCCGTGACCAACCCAAGAACCGTGAGAATGCCTTGCGCCTCTTGAAGTCACAGCTCTACGACCGCGAGATGCGCCACCGCATGGAGGAGCAGAACAAAATCGAGGCGGGCAAGATGAAAATCGAATGGGGCAGCCAAATCCGATCCTACGTCTTCGACGACCGCCGCGTGAAAGATCATCGCACCAACTACCAGACTTCTGACGTTCAAGGCGTTATGGACGGCAATATCGACGAGTTCCTCAAGGCCTATTTGATGGAATTCGGTGGCAAGAAAGAATAGTATGTTTTTAGGCATGATTGTGCATATTGTTTTTCAAAAACTGTAATTTTGCACCTTTAAACCCAAGATCGAGATCGGAAGAGCGGTTCAGCAGGAATGCCGAGACCGATC